>NZ_JAQFJF010000003.1:0-475937 GCF_030439905.1 Streptococcus sp. SN3 | reverse complement strand
TTGCCAAGGTGGGGGTCGCGGGTTCGAATCCCGTCGTTCGCTTGAGGCGGCCGGGGTGGCGGAACTGGCAGACGCACAGGACTTAAAATCCTGCGATTGGTAACGATCGTACCGGTTCGATTCCGGTCCTCGGCATAGACTTGTAAGAGGCAGTAGAAGAAGATGAGCACCCTTAGCTCAACTGGATAGAGTACCTGACTACGAATCAGGCGGTTAGAGGTTCGACTCCTCTAGGGTGCATTAAGTGAATAACTTAAGTTCGGGAAGTAGCTCAGCTTGGTAGAGTACTTGGTTTGGGACCAAGGTGTCGCAGGTTCGAATCCTGTCTTCCCGATAGATGGCGGTGTAGCTCAGCTGGCTAGAGCGTCCGGTTCATACCCGGGAGGTCGGGGGTTCGATCCCCTTCGCCGCTATAATGATCTTGTCGGACCTTTAGCTCAGCTGGTTAGAGCTCTCGGCTCATAACCGAGTGGTCGTAGGTTCAAGTCCTACAAGGTCCATAGTGTTATCTTGGAGGATTACCCAAGTCCGGCTGAAGGGAACGGTCTTGAAAACCGTCAGGCGTGTAAAAGCGTGCGTGGGTTCGAATCCCACATCCTCCTTAGGGACGAATAGTAATGACGCGGGATGGAGCAGCTAGGTAGCTCGTCGGGCTCATAACCCGAAGGTCGTAGGTTCAAATCCTGCTCCCGCAATAATTGGCTCGGTAGCTCAGTTGGTAGAGCAATGGATTGAAGCTCCATGTGTCGGCGGTTCGATTCCGTCTCGCGCCATACATTATCATAGTGGTGATGCGGGTGTAGTTTAGTGGTAAAACTACAGCCTTCCAAGCTGTTGTCGCGAGTTCGATTCTCGTCACCCGCTTTGAACGAAAGTTCATACCAAGTTTTCAAACTTGGGCGCGTAGCTCAGGTGGTTAGAGCGCACGCCTGATAAGCGTGAGGTCGGTGGTTCGAGTCCACTCGTGCCCATTAAATATTGGAGAATTACTCAAGAGGCTGAAGAGGACGGTTTGCTAAATCGTTAGGTCGGGTTACCGGCGCGGGGGTTCGAATCCCCCATTCTCCGTATAATGAGGAGTTTAGCGTTTGCTATCTCCTTTTCTTATACTTTCTCGTCCTGTTTAGTGAGGTTTTTCTGATGAATCGATTTAAAAAATCTAAGTTTCTAATTTCTTTTTTTGTATTAGTTGTTGCAATGACGATACTCATCCTATCTACCTCTTCTAGTTGGTTTGTATCAACTACTTCAAATATTATTTCATTGGTAGATAGACTTGTCGGCTCTCCTTTTGCTTTTGTAGCTGATAAAAAAGAAGAAATGTCAGATTTGATGTCTACTTATAGAGAGAATCAGCAGCTCAAGAAAAATCTTTATGAGGTTGAGGAAAAGGCTGGGAAGGCAGATTCCTTAGAAGATGAGAATGAGCAGTTACGAAAACTTCTGGAATTTAAAGAGGCTGATAAAAATCAAACACAAATTGCCAGCGAAGTGATTGCCCGTACGCCAGCATCCTGGAAAAATGAGCTGACTATTGACAAGGGGACATCTGATAATGTGACAGATGCTATGCTAGTAGTCGCTAATGGTGGTCTGGTCGGAAGTGTTTCTGAAACTAGTAGTCAGTCTAGCTTGGTTTCTCTACTGACTAACGAGGAAAACTCAACTAAAATTTCTGTTAGAATTCAAACTAAGTCTGGTCTAGTTTATGGGATTATTACGGGTTATGATGCAAAAAACTCTGCTTATATCATCAGTCAGTTAAATAGTGCTGAAGATATAAAAGAGGGAGATGAGGTGGCAACCAGTGGCTTGGGTGCTTATAATGCAGAAAATATTCCTGTCGGTAAGGTACTTTCCGTGTCTGAGGCTAAGGATCAGTTAAACAAGATTGTTCTGGTTAAGCCAGCTGCGGATTTGTCGGATATCCGTGCTGTAATGTTGGTAGGGAACTGATATGAGAGATATTAAAGAACATCTTTTGACTCCTATTATTTTATTTTTTGTCTTATTGATAGACGGACAAATTTCGACTTTTCTGGCTAATATTCTGCCTTTACAATGGCATTTAGTCAGTCATTTTATCTTTATTTTCATGCTTTTTGTTTCCATCAATCTCTCTAGAAACTACAATATTCTCTTATTTTGCTGTTTGGGGTTGATTTATGATGTTTACTATTTTCATACCATCGGTATTGCTCTTATTCTTTTTCCTCTTTTAAGTCTCTTGGTTTGTCAGTCTAGTTCAACTATGCTTTTAAATACATTTACTCGCTTTTTATCTGTTTTGATTCTTGTATTTTTATTTGAATTAACTAGTTTTGCTTTTGCAGTATTTTTGAATCTTTCTAGTCTGAATTTACAGGATTTTGTCCTTAGCAGTCTGGTACCGACTATCCTTCTCAATAGCCTGATATTCCTCATTTTTCAGCCTATTTTCGAAAAAATGTATTTATGATAAACAAGAAATAAAAATGTAATAAAGGCGTAACATATGATACAGCATTTTCTGGTATACTAGTTAATGTCTTATAAGAAGGAGTGTATTATTTTTATGAAGAAAAAACTACTCACATCAATTTTATTGAGTACGGTTATCCTTTCACAAGGAGCTGCACTTGTGAGCGTTAAAGCGGAGACAACTGATGAAAAGATTGCTGCACAAGACAGCAAGATTAATAGTTTGACAGAGCAACAACAATCAGCTCAAGCACAAGTTAACGAGATTCAAGGCCAAGTATCTGCTATTCAAAAGCAACAAGAAGAGCTTAAAGCAGAAAATGAAAAATTGTCTGCTGAATCTGCAAAACTTTCTGCAGAGATTGACGAACTGTCTAAAAATATTGTTGCTCGTAATGAGTCACTTGCAAATCAAGCACGCAGTACTCAAACAAATGGAACTGCTACTAGCTACATCAATACAGTTGTAAATTCTAGCTCTATCACAGAAGCTATCTCTCGTGTAGCAGCTATGAGCGAAATTGTTTCAGCAAATAACAAAATGCTGGAACAACAAAAGAAAGATAAAGAAGTAATTGCTGAAAAGCAAGTTGCGAATAATGAAGCTATCAATACTGTAATTGCCAACCAAGAGAAGTTAGCTGATGACGAGCAAACTTTGGCAACAAAACAAGCTGAACTGAAAGCGGCTCAGGCAAGCCTTGCAGCTGAAAAAGCAACTGCTGAAAACGAAAAGAATTCTCTTCTTGAAGAAAAAGCAGCAGCTGAAAAAGCAGCAGCAGAAGCAGCGGCTCGTGAAGCAGCTTATAAAGCAGAGCAAGAATCAAAACGCCAAGCAATTGAAGCTTCAGGAAATACTACCCTGCAAGCTCAGGTTCAAGCAGTTGTTAATTCAGCTCCAGCAGCTGAAGCAGCGGCTCCAGCAGCACCTGCAGTAACTCAATCTGTTGCCCGTGCGAATAGACCAGTTTATAGCTCATCTGCATCTTCTTATCCAGTAGGTCAATGTACTTGGGGTGCTAAGACATTAGCTCCTTGGGCTGGCGATTACTGGGGTAATGGTGGACAATGGTCTGCAAGTGCAGCAGCAGCAGGCTTCCGTGTTGGTTCACAGCCAGAAGTTGGAGCGATTGCATGTTGGACTGATGGTGGATACGGACACGTTGCAGTAGTAACAGCTGTTCAATCTACTACAAGCATCCAAGTATCAGAAGCAAACTACCTTGGACAACAATCAATCGGTAACTACCGTGGATGGTTTAACCCAACAACTGCACAAGGTACAGTTTCATATATTTATCCGAACTAATCAGTAAAAAGCGCCTCTGGCGTTTTTTATTTTTAATTGAAAAATCAACTGAAAAAAGTTACAATGGTAGTTGGGAAAAGTTGTAATTGGACAATGAAAGACGATTTAGAATCTGGAGGGAATCATGTCTTTTTCTGATTTAAAACTCTTTGCTCTTTCTTCTAATCAAGAATTAGCGCAGCGTGTTGCTCAAGAGATTGGATTGCCACTTGGGAAATCAACTGTTCGTCAGTTCTCTGATGGAGAGATTCAAGTGAATATTGAAGAATCTATTCGCGGGAAACACGTCTTTATTTTGCAGTCTACCAGCTCGCCAGTCAATGATAATTTGATGGAAATCTTGATTATGGTAGATGCTTTGAAACGGGCTAGCGCTGAATCCATTAATGTTGTCATGCCTTACTATGGCTATGCTCGGCAGGATCGCAAGGCTAGAGCTCGTGAGCCAATTACATCTAAATTAGTTGCTAATATGTTGGAAATTGCTGGTGTGGATCGGATGCTGACTATTGACTTGCACGCAGCGCAAATCCAGGGCTTCTTTGACATTCCTGTGGATCACTTGATGGGTGCACCTTTGATTGCTGATTACTTTGAACGCCGTAATATGACAGGAGGAGACTATGTGGTAGTCAGTCCTGACCATGGTGGTGTGAGTCGGGCTCGTAAGTTAGCAGAGTTTCTGAAAACCCCGATTGCGATTATTGATAAGCGTCGCAGTGTGGACAAGATGAATAGCAGTGAAGTTATGAACATCATTGGTAAGGTGGAAGGAAAAACTTGTATCTTAATTGATGATATGATTGATACAGCAGGGACTATCTGCCATGCAGCTGACGCTCTCGCTGAAGCAGGGGCTGTAGAAGTCTATGCTAGCTGTACGCATCCAGTCTTGTCTGGTCCAGCTATGGATAATATCCAAAAGTCGGCGATTAAAAAATTGGTTGTGCTGGATACAATTTATCTGCCTCAAGAGCGCTTGATTGATAAGATTGAGCAGATTTCAATTGCGCATCTTTTAGGGGAAGCCATTGTCCGTATTCATGAAAAACGGCCGCTGTCACCCTTGTTTGAAATAGGTAAAAAATAATCTGAGATATATGGCTGGGATACTTGATTTCTGGCCTCTTTTTTATTTTATTCCTACTATCTTTTTTAAAAAAGTCCAACATTCACTTTGAAAGAAAACTCAAATTACTTGATGTTTCAAATATAAATAAATGACCATTTAAATAGTTGGTAAATTGACAATTTGTCTCATCCCTTGGTATTCTTTGATTTTAGAAATTTTTATGTAGTAAAATTCTTGACTTTTTTTAGAGTTCGAACTATACTTAATAGTAGGTAATATTAGGTAACGGGGAGTTACAATTATTTTTGAAAAGTAACGAGGAGATGAGATAATGAAAAAGGTTTTGCTTTCAAGTGCTGTGGCCCTTTCACTTTTCGCGGCTGCTGCACCAGTATTTGCTGAGGGTACAGCCAGTCTTTGGGTTAATGACATTGATAATAATGAAGTTCCCCAAGGCAGTACGGACTCAGAATCTAATAAAGTTATAGATGAATTGCAGGCCTATAGAGATGCACAATCAGCTTTGGATCAGCAAGTTGCTGAAGCTAAGAAAGCTCCGGTTGGCAAAAGTGCTGTGATGGAGGATCAAGCTGGTAACAAAGTTCTTGTTATTGGTGAGGGAGAGTCGGCTAATGCGGATCAGCCTTCAGTGGCACCATCTACTACAGATCCATCTACACCGGCTTATTCGGCAGCACCTTACTCCACAGCCTCTTCATCAGTTCCAACTTTTCCAGCACCGTCTCAATCTTCGGCGGCATCCTCTTCAGCAGCAGGTAAAAAGAAGGCTAAAAAATCAGAAAATAAAGCAAAAAAAGCTCCGGAAGCAAAAGAAGAGAACAAGGAAAATGAGGAAAATTCTGAAGAAAAGTCACTTCCTAAGACAAGTGCAGTCAAATAATTCTGTCTTTAATTTGTGCTAACGCCTAAATATCACTGAGCCTTCGTTCGGTGATATTTTTTGTAAAAAATGAAAAATAAAGGATTTTTAGATTATGCAAGAAAAAGATAGGAGTCAAGCTTCGAATAAGAAACAGCTCCTTGTTGTTGGCATCTGCCTCCTGCTAGTTGTTCTGGTTATTGTTTCTGTTTTTTATTCTTTCCGTTCATCAGTATCAGGTAGCAAGCTTCGAGTTTCGCATCCTAGCAGGATTGAAACGTCAAGCTCATCTGCATCTTCAAGTCAGACAGAAAAGGATTATTTAGCAGAACGTTTTGCTAAACTGAAGGCTGTGAATTCAGAAACGATAGGCTATGTCTATGCTCCTGGTACACAGTTGGATGAGCCAGTGGTGCAAACGAAAGATAATGCGACTTATCTGCTGAAGACTTTTGAAGGAAAGCAAGAGCCCTATATGGGAGCGGTCTTTATGGATAAGGACAATCATAAAGATTTCAGCGATCGTCTGACTTGGCTTTTCGGGCATGCTCGGGGTAGCAAGGCAGGAGATCATCGCATGTTTAATGATGTCAACTACTATGATCGTCAGGATTATTTTGACAAACATAGATATGTCGTGATTGAGACTCCTGAGCGTAAGTATTATTATCAAGCTATGGGATTGGTTATCGTGCCGGAAGAGACAGCTTTTTATCGGACGGAGTTTAAGGATGATGAGGACTTTACGACTCAGCTTAGAAATATCTATGAAGCAGCTCGGACTAAGGATCCTAAGATCCAGATTAAGGCGAGTGACCGGTATTTGGTTCTCTCAACCTGCCGTGAGGAAGATGACACAATTCGTTCTAACCTTTATTTGCGGCAGATTCCTGATTCAGAACTGCCAGATTTTCTGGCCAAGCATAGCAAGGAATTGACCTATACTCCGACTCGTTGATTGGCCAGTCACGTGAGATGTGGCTATATCCATTATCTGCCAGAGAAGAATTTTAAGGCAAGGAAAAAAGGGACTAAGTGCAAGCTTAGTCCTTTTTCTGCATAAGAAATCATGTAATAGCTTTTGCTATGCTTCTGCATTTATAGTATAATAGTTCTATTGAGCGGCTGGAGGTATGTATGGATTTAAGTAAGAAATTTAATAAAAACTTAGAAAAAATAGAAATTTCGCTGATTCGTCAGTTTGACCAATCAATTTCTGCTATTCCGGGAGTTCTTCGGCTAACCTTAGGGGAGCCGGACTTTACAACACCGGATCATATCAACGAAGCAGCCAAGGCGGCGATTGATGCTAATCAAAGTCACTACACTGGTATGAGCGGTCTCTTGGAGCTGCGTCAGGCGGCTAGCAGCTTTGTGAAAGAAAAGTACAATCTGCACTATCGCCCAGAAGATGAGGTTTTGGTCACAATTGGGGCGACAGAGGCCTTGTCAGCTACGCTGACAGCTATTTTAGAAGAAGGAGACAAGGTCTTGCTGCCAGCTCCTGCTTATCCAGGCTATGAGCCTATTGTCAATCTAGTGGGGGCAGAGATTGTCGAGATTGATACAACGGCCAATAACTTTGTCCTCACTCCAGAGATGCTGGAAGCAGCTATTTTGGAGCAGGGTGAGCAGCTAAAAGCAGTCATTCTCAATTATCCAGCTAATCCAACCGGCGTGACTTATTCGCGGGAGCAGATAAAAGCTCTGGCGGATGTCCTAGGAAAATACCAAGTCTTTGTGGTCTGCGATGAGGTCTATTCTGAGCTGACCTATACAGAGCAGGGGCATGTCTCCATCGCGGAGTATCTGCCAGACCAAACCATTGTCATTAACGGCCTGTCTAAGTCTCATGCCATGACTGGCTGGCGGTTGGGCTTTATCTTTGCTCCAGCAGTTTTCACTGCTCAGCTGATTAAGAGCCATCAGTATCTCGTAACAGCAGCCAATACCATGGCTCAGTTTGCAGGCATTGAAGCCCTGATAGTTGGGAAAGATGATGCGGAGCCAATGAAGGCTGAGTATATACAGCGCCGCGATTATATCATAGGGAAAATGGCTGAGCTAGGCTTTAAGATTATCAAACCAGACGGGGCTTTTTATATCTTTGCTAAGATACCAGATGGTTATAATCAAGATTCTTTTGCTTTTCTGAAGGATTTTGCAGAGAAGAAGGCTGTGGCCTTGATCCCGGGAGCAGCTTTTGGTCAATACGGGGAAGGTTATATCCGTCTGTCCTATGCGGCTAGTATGGAGACGATTCGAGAAGCTCTGAAGCGCCTCAAGGACTACATGGAGGCCTATGCTTAAATCTCTAACAAGTCAAGGTCTGGTTCTCTATAACCGTAATTTCCGTGAGGATGATAAGCTGGTCAAGATTTTTACGGAACAGGCTGGTAAGCGTATGTTTTTCGTCAAGCATGCTGGGAAGTCCAAGCTAGCACCCGTCATTCAGCCTTTGACTGCGGCGAACTTGCTGATGAAAATCAATGATGATGGTCTTAGCTATATCGAGGATTATCAGGATGTAGTCACCTATCACCGCATCAATGAGGACTTATTCATCATGGCCTATGCCAGTTATGTGGCGGCCTTGGCAGATGCCAGTCTTCAGGACAATCAGCCGGATCCTGCTCTCTTTGCTTTTCTGCAGAAAACCCTGGAGCTGATGAATAATGGTCTGGACTATGAGGTGCTGACCAATATCTTTGAGATTCAAATTTTGTCACGTTTTGGGGTTTCGCTGAACTTCCATGACTGTGCTTTTTGTCATCGGACGGGCTTGCCTTTTGACTTCTCTTTCAAATATAGCGGAGTCCTTTGCCCTGAGCATTACCATCAGGATGAACGCCGCTGTCATCTAAATCCCAACCTTCCTTTTCTGCTGGACCAATTTCAGGCGGTCCGCTTTAGCGAATTGGAGACCATTTCTTTGAAGCCAGATATTAAAAAGCAGCTGCGGGATTTTATCGATCTGCTCTATGATGAATATGTCGGCATCCATCTCAAATCCAAAAAATTTATAGATTCTCTGGGAGACTGGGGAAGCATTTTAAAAGATAAGAACGAGGAATAAATCGAATGAAAAAAATAGCTGTTGATGCTATGGGAGGGGACAATGCCCCTCAGGCTCTGGTGGAAGGAGCTAATCGAGCGGTACAGGAGTTTTCGGATATTGAAATTCTCCTTTATGGCGATGAAGCGAAAATCAAGCCTTATCTGACTGCTGGTGAGCGGATCCGCATCATCCACACGGAGGAGAAGATTGACTCGGACGACGAGCCGACCAAGGCCATCCGTCAGAAGAAAGAGGCTAGTATGGTACTGGCAGCCAAGGCTGTGAAGGCAGGGGAAGCAGATGCTATGCTATCTGCTGGAAATACTGGAGCACTTTTGGCAGCAGGATTCTTTATCGTGGGGCGTATCAAGAATATTGACCGACCGGGGCTCTTATCTACTATGCCAACGGTTGGAGGTCAGGGATTTGATATGCTGGATTTGGGAGCTAATGCTGAAAACACAGCCCATCATTTACACCAGTATGCGACTTTGGGTTCTTTCTATGCTGAAAATGTCCGAGGAATCAAGAAGCCGAGGGTGGGTCTCTTGAATAACGGAACAGAAAGTAGCAAGGGCGACCCTCTGCGCAAGGAAGCCTACGAGCTTTTAGCTGGGGATTCGACACTTAACTTTATCGGCAATGTAGAAGCGCGTGATTTGATGAATGATGTGGCGGATGTTGTCGTTGCAGATGGCTTTACTGGTAATGCTGTTCTGAAATCAATCGAAGGAACTGCTATCAGTATCATGGGTCAGCTGAAGAAGTCTATTTTAGGCGGTGGTTTCAAAGCTAAATTGGGAGCTTGGTTGCTCAAGGATAGCCTGCGAGGGCTCAAAAATAGTCTAGACTATTCTAGTGCAGGCGGTGCAGTTCTATTCGGCTTGAAAGCGCCTGTTGTCAAAACGCATGGCTCTAGCGATGCTAAGGCTGTTTATAGCACGATTCGTCAGATTCGCACCATGCTGGAAACAGATGTTGTTGGTAAATCGGTCGTTGAATTTTCAGATGCAAAGGAGTAAACATGAGCGAAAAAGAAATTTATGCAAAAATTGTCGAAATCATTCAAGAACATGACAGCAACAAGCTGCATATCACTCCAGAACTGAGCTTGAAAGAGGAGCTGGGAGTGGACTCTGTTGATTTGATGGAATTTATCATCAATCTGGAAGAAGCTTTTGATATTGAGATTCCTGATGAGGATATGGATAATTTCAAAACAATTTCCGATGTGGTGGCTTATATCCACGAGAAGCTGAAGAAGCAACATTAAAAATCAAAGATCGGTATCTTCCGGTCTTTTTTTCGTATCTTGGAAAGGAAACGATTTCTTTAACTGAATACAGAAAGTTTATACGGAATTTCTTGTAAAATGTATTCAAAGATGATAAAATGAGGGTATAAAACCACGAAAGGCGAATATTAAAATGTCTAATAAGTTGTTATATTCGGGAAAGGCTAAGGATATTTTCTCTACAGATGATGAGCAAGTCATTCTGGCGCGCTACAAGGACCAGGCAACGGCTTTTAATGGAGTCAAGAAGGAGCAGATTGCTGGTAAAGGAGTGCTCAACAACCAGATTTCATCTTTTATTTTTGAGAAACTCAATGCGGCTGGAGTGGCGACGCATTTTATTGAGAAGGTCTCGGATACGGACCAGCTAAATAAAAAAGTAGAGATTATTCCTTTGGAAGTGGTGCTGCGCAACTACACAGCAGGTTCTTTTTCCAAGCGTTTTGGAGTAGAAGAGGGCATCGCGCTTGAAACTCCGATTGTGGAATTTTACTACAAAAATGATGATTTGGACGATCCATTCATCAATGATGAGCATGTGGAATTCTTGAAGATTGCCAGCGATAAAGAAATTGCCTTTTTGAAAGAGGAGACTCGTCGAATCAACGAGCTTTTGTCAGACTGGTTCCGCCAAATCGGACTGAAATTGATTGATTTTAAGTTAGAGTTCGGCTTTGACAAAGATGGCAAGATTATTCTGGCAGATGAATTTTCACCAGACAATTGCCGCCTCTGGGATGCGGAAGGCCATCACATGGACAAGGATGTTTTCCGGCGCGGACTTGGTGAACTGACAGATGTCTATCAGGTTGTTTGGGAAAAATTGCAGGCGATTAAGTAAGGGCAGGGTGTGAAAAATCATGGACAAGCGTATTTTTGTAGAGAAGAAGAGCAACTTCGGTGTGAAGTCACAGAGCTTGGTGAGAGAGCTGACGCATAATCTTCAGTTGAAAACATTGTCAGATCTTCGGATGATTCAAGTTTATGATGTCTTTCATCTGGCAGAAGATTTGGTCGCTCGGGCTGAAAAGCATATTTTCTCTGAGCAAGTGACAGATAGATTGCTGACGGCGGAGGAAGTAGAGGCTGCACTTGCAGAGACAGCGTTTTTTGCCATCGAAGCGCTGCCGGGGCAGTTTGACCAGCGGGCAGCCAGCTCTCAGGAGGCTCTCTTTTTGCTCGGCGCTGGGACAGATGTTCTGGTGAGGACCGCTCAGCTTTATTTGGTCAATAAAGACATCTCAGACAGCGAGTTAGCAGCGATCAAGAAATACTTGCTGAATCCAGTTGATTCACGCTTTAAAGATATTGAGCAGCCGATCCAGCTGGAGCAATTCTCCGAGTCAGATAAGACCATTCCGGTTCTAGACTTCTTTAAGGACTATACGGAAGCGGACTTTAAGGCCTACAAGCAGGAGCATGGTCTGGCTATGGAAGTGGCAGATTTGCTCTTCATTCAGGACTATTTCAAGTCGATTGGCCGTTTCCCGACGGAGACCGAGCTCAAGGTTCTGGATACTTACTGGTCTGACCACTGTCGACACACGACCTTTGAGACGGAGTTGAAGAAGATTGATTTTTCGGCTTCTAAGTTTGAAAAGCAGTTGCAGGCCACTTATGATAAATACTTGTCTATGCGCGATGAGCTGGGACGTGGTGACAAACCGCAGACTCTTATGGATATGGCGACTATTTTTGGGCGCTACGAGCGAGCTAATGGCCGTCTGGATGACATGGAAGTGTCTGATGAGATCAATGCCTGCTCAGTGGAGATTGAAGTGGATGTGGATGGTATCAAGGAGCCTTGGCTGCTGATGTTCAAAAATGAAACCCATAACCACCCAACAGAAATTGAACCTTTTGGAGGGGCTGCGACCTGTATCGGCGGAGCCATTCGTGATCCGCTTTCTGGCCGTTCTTATGTTTATCAGGCTATGCGGATTTCAGGTGCGGGCGATATTACTCAACCGATTGCTGAAACGCGGGCTGGCAAGCTCCCTCAGCAGGTCATTTCAAAAACAGCAGCGCATGGCTATTCTTCTTACGGGAATCAAATTGGTCTAGCAACGACCTATGTCCGTGAGTATTTCCATCCGGGCTTTGTAGCTAAGCGGATGGAGCTGGGTGCGGTTGTCGGTGCGGCTCCTAAGGAAAATGTTGTCCGTGAAAAACCAGCAGCAGGTGATGTGGTCATCTTGCTGGGAGGTAAGACAGGCCGTGATGGTGTTGGTGGAGCTACTGGCTCGTCCAAGGTACAGACAGCTGCGTCTGTGGAGACGGCTGGTGCGGAAGTACAAAAAGGAAATGCTATAGAGGAGCGCAAGATTCAGCGCCTCTTCCGCGATGGCAATGTGACTCGTCTCATCAAGAAATCCAATGACTTTGGGGCTGGCGGAGTCTGCGTAGCTATTGGTGAATTGGCAGACGGGCTGGAAATTGACCTTGACAAGGTACCGCTCAAATACCAAGGACTTAATGGTACAGAAATCGCGATTTCTGAATCGCAGGAGCGAATGGCTGTGGTGGTCCGCCCAGAAGATGTGGAACAATTTATCGCTGCGGCAGCTAAGGAAAATCTGCTGGCAGTCGTTGTGGCTAAAGTGACAGAAAAGCCAAATCTGGTTATGCACTGGAACGGGGAAACCATCGTTGATATTGAGCGGAGTTTTCTGGACACTAATGGTGTGCGCGTGGTTGTGGATGCTAAGGTTGTGGATGCCCAAGCAGCATTACCAGGGCAGGCTGTAACTTCTAAAGCGACTTTGGAGCAGGACCTCAAGAGCTTGCTCAGCGACCTCAATCATACCAGTCAAAAGGGTCTGCAGACTATCTTTGATAGCTCTGTTGGCCGTTCTACTGTTAATCATCCAATTGGCGGGCGCTACCAAATTACGCCGACTGAGGCTTCTGTGCAGAAACTGCCAGTTGAGCATGGCAAGACAGAGACAGTATCTGTGATGGCGCAGGGCTACAATCCTTATGTGGCAGCTTGGTCACCTTATCATGGAGCAGCTTATGCAGTGATTGAAGCGACAGCTCGCCTGGTTGCTGCTGGTTCGGACTGGTCCAAGGCTCGCTTCTCTTATCAGGAATACTTCGAGCGGATGGACAAGCAGGCTGAGCGTTTTGGACAGCCGGTCTCTGCTCTGCTTGGTTCAATTGAAGCTCAGATTCAGCTCGGTTTGCCGTCTATTGGTGGTAAGGATTCCATGAGCGGAACTTTTGAAGAATTGACCGTGCCGCCGACCTTGGTAGCTTTTGGCGTGACTACTTCAACTGCTGGGCGCATCCTGTCTCCAGAGTTTAAGGCGGCAGGAGAGTCTATCTACTATCTGCCAGGACAGGTCCTGTCTCAGGATATTGACTTTGACTTAATCAAGAATAACTTTGAAAATTTTGCGGCCATTCAGTCCAAGTATCAGATTACAGCAGCAGCCACTGTGAAATACGGTGGTCTGGCAGAGAGTCTGGCCTTGATGAGCTTCGGTAATCGTATTGGTGCTCAAGTGGATGTTGCTGATCTGCCTTCCGTTTTGCAGGCGCAGCTGGGCGGATTTGTCTTTACTAGTCCGAAGCAGGATATTCCAGACGCAGTGAAGATTGGTCAGACCAAGCCAGACTTTACACTGATTGTTAATGGTGTCCAGCTTGAGGGAGCAGAGCTTTTGGCAAGCTTTGAAGGCCGACTAGATCCTATCTACCCGACAGAATTTAAACAGGAAACAGTTATTGAAGAAGTGCCAGCTCTTGTCTCTGATACAGTTATCAAAGCCAAAGAGACAGTAGCGGAGCCGCTGGTTTATATTCCAGTCTTCCCTGGAACCAACTCAGAATATGACTCAGCCAAAGCCTTTGAAGCAACTGGAGCTAAAGTCAATCTAGTTCCATTCGTTACTTTGGATGAAGCAGCTATTGTTCAGTCCGTTGACAGCATGGTTGACAATATTGACAAGGCCAATATCATCTTCTTTGCAGGCGGCTTCTCTGCTGCAGATGAGCCAGATGGGTCAGCTAAGTTTATTGTCAACATCCTTCTCAACGAGAAGGTTAAGAAAGCCATTGATGCTTTTATCGCTCGCGGCGGTCTCATCATTGGTATCTGTAATGGCTTCCAGGCTCTGGTTAAATCCGGTCTTCTTCCTTACGGAAACTTTGAAGAAGCAGGGGCTAGCAGTCCAACTCTCTTTTACAATGATGCCAACCAGCACGTGGCCAAGATGGTTGAAACCCGCATTGTCAATACCAACTCGCCTTGGCTGGCTGGTGTGCAAGTGGGAGATATCCATGCCATTCCGGTTTCTCATGGTGAAGGGAAATTTGTTGTGACGGCTGAGGAGTTTGCTGAGCTGCGCGATAATGGTCAGATTTGGAGTCAGTACGTAGACTTTGACGGTCAGCCGAGCATGGACAGCAAGTATAATCCAAACGGCTCTCTCTACGCTATCGAAGGAATTATGAGCAAGAACGGCCAAATCATCGGGAAGATGGGTCACTCAGAACGTTATGAAGACGGCCTTTTCCAAAATATTCCAGGTCAGAAAGACCAGAAATTGTTTGAAAGCGCCGTTCGTTATTTCCAAGCGAGTCAAGAATAAAGCTGGCTTGCAAGAGCAAGCAATCAAAGAAGGAGTCTGCTTGGCCTGTTAGGCCAGGTTTTCTCCCTTTTACAAGACAAAAGAATTTAGGTAAAACAATGACATACGAAGTAAAGTCACTGAATGAAGAGTGCGGTATTTTTGGAATCTGGGGTCATCCACAGGCGGCTCAGGTCACCTATTTCGGACTCCATAGCCTGCAGCACCGCGGTCAGGAAGGAGCAGGCATCCTGTCAAACGACCACGGAAAGCTCAAACGCCACCGAGATTTGGGGCTGGTTGCAGAGGTTTTTAGAAACCCAGCAGATTTGGATAATCTGACAGGAGAAGCAGCCATCGGCCACGTCCGCTATGCGACGTCTGGTGGGGCCTCCATCAACAATGTCCAGCCTTTCTTCTTCAGTTTCTATGATATGCAGATGGGCTTGGCGCATAATGGGAATCTGACAAATGCCCATTCACTGAGACGGGAGTTGGAAAAGAAGGGTTCCATCTTTGCCAGCTCATCTGATACGGAAATTCTCATGCACTTGATTCGCCATAGTAAGCAGGAAAATTTCTTAGACAAGCTCAAGGAATCCTTGAGACGAGTTCAGGGCGGCTTTGCCTACCTCATCATGAGAGAGGACAAGCTCTATGCTGCGCTGGATCCTAATGGCTTTCGTCCTTTGTCCATCGGCCGCATGAAAAATGGGGCCTGGGTCGTTTCCAGTGAAACCTGTGCTTTTGAAGTGGTGGGTGCCGAATGGGTGCGCGACCTTGAGCCAGGGGAAATCGTGATTATCGATGATGAAGGCGTGACCTACGACAGCTATACGACAGATACCCAGCTGGCTATTTGCTCAATGGAATATGTCTATTTCGCTCGGCCGGACAGCGTCATTCACGGGGTCAATGTCCATGCAGCCCGCAAACGAATGGGCCGCAGACTGGCTCAGGAATTCCAACATGAGGCAGATATCGTTGTCGGTGTGCCTAATTCTTCCCTGTCAGCGGCCTCTGGCTTTTCCGAAGAGTCTGGCCTGCCAAATGAAATGGGCCTGATTAAAAATCAATACATCCAACGGACCTTTATCCAGCCGACGCAGGAGTTGCGAGAGCAAGGAGTTCGTATGAAATTATCTGCTGTTTCCAGCATTGTCAAGGGCAAGCGCGTGGTCATGGTGGATGATTCTATTGTGCGGGGAACGACCAGCCGACGTATCGTCCAGCTCCTACGAGATGCAGGTGCAGCTGAAGTCCATGTGGCTATCGGCAGTCCAGAACTTAAATATCCATGTTTCTACGGCATTGATATTCAGAATCGGCGCGAGCTCATCTCGGCCAATCATACGGTTGATGAGGTCTGTGAGATTATCGGAGCTGACAGCTTGACTTACCTGTCTCTGGAAGGCCTCATTGAATCCGTCGGTATTGAGACGGATGCTCCGAATGGCGGACTCTGTGTGGCTTATTTTGACGGTCAGTACCCAACTCCGCTCTATGACTATGAAGAGCGCTATCTGGAAAGCCTGAAGGAGAAGACGAGTTTTTATTGAAACGAGGTCAGCGGTTCTTGTCGCAATCTTTTTCAAAAATAAGAGTAAGGAAGAAAATTATGACAAATAAAAATGCATACGCTCAATCCGGTGTGGATGTTGAAGCAGGTTATGAAGTTGTTGAGCGAATCAAAAAACATGTAGCACGTACAGAGCGGGCTGGCGTCATGGGGGCGTTGGGTGGCTTTGGTGGCATGTTTGACCTGTCTCAGACTGGGGTCAAGGAGCCAGTGCTGATTTCTGGTACGGATGGGGTCGGAACCAAGCTTATGTTGGCCATTCAGTATGACAAGCACGATACCATTGGGCAGGATTGTGTAGCCATGTGTGTCAACGACATCATTGCTGCAGGAGCTGAGCCCCTTTACTTCCTGGACTATATTGCCACTGGGAAAAATGAACCAGCAAAGCTGGAGCAAGTTGTTGCCGGTGTGGCTGAAGGCTGCGTTCAGTCTGGAGCTGCTTTGATTGGTGGGGAAACCGCTGAGATGCCTGGTATGTACGGTGAAGATGATTATGACCTAGCTGGTTTTGCTGTCGGGGTTGCTGAAAAGTCAGAGATTATTGACGGCTCTAAAGTCGCAGAGGGCGATGTCCTTCTGGGATTGGCTTCCAGTGGCATTCACTCAAATGGTTATTCCCTTGTGCGCCGTGTTTTTGCGGACTATACTGGTGAGGAAGAACTGCCAGAATTGGAAGGTAAAAAACTCAAGGAAGTGTTGCTTGAGCCGACTCGTATCTATGTCAAGGCTTTGCTGCCGCTGATTAAGGAAAAGCTGGTTCATGGGATTGCCCATATTACTGGTGGCGGTTTTATCGAAAATGTGCCCCGCATGTTTGCCGATGACTTGGCTGCTGAGATTGAAGAAGACAAGATTCCAGTCTTGTCGATTTTTAAGGCCTTAGAAAAATATGGTCACATCAAGCACCAAGAAATGTTTGAAATCTTCAATATGGGGCTAGGGATGATTTTGGCTGTAGCGCCTGAAAATGTGGATCGTGTCAAAGAACTTCTTGCCGAGACTGTTTATGAAGTTGGCCGGATTGTCAAAAAAGAAAATGAAAGTGTCCTTATCAAATGAAAAAAATTGCCGTTTTTGCTTCGGGTAATGGATCAAATTTCCAAGTGATTGCTGAGCAGTTTCCTGTTGAATTTGTCTTTTCAGACCATCGCGATGCCTATGTGCTCGAGCGGGCGGATAAGCTAGGTGTCAAAAGCTATGCCTTTGAGCTTAGAGAGTTTGATAGTAAGGAGGCTTACGAGCAAGCTATTGTAGACCTACTAGAAGCGCACCAGATTGACTTGGTTTGCCTAGCAGGATACATGAAAATTGTTGGGCCGACCTTGCTTGGTGCTTATGAAGGCCGGATTATCAACATTCATCCTGCCTACCTGCCCGAATTTCCAGGGGCTCATGGCATTGAGGATGCTTGGCAGGCTTGTGTCTCTGAGAGCGGTGTGACCATTCATTGGGTGGACTCGGGCGTTGACACAGGCAAGATCATTCAGCAAGTGCGCGTGCCGCGACTAGCTGATGATACGATTGACAGCTTTGAAGAACGCATCCATGCCGCCGAGTATCAGCTCTATCCTCAAGTGCTGGAGAGTTTAGGGGTGTGGAGAAGGTAAGAAGTAAATCAAGTTTTGATTGTGCAATCTTGCTAGGAGGAAAAATGATTGAGCTGAAATTAGTAGATGAGAGCAGTTTTCAGGCAGTGCTGGATTTGAAAATATCTGATGCTGATGAACGAGCACGTTTCGTGGCTCCAAATGTGCGCTCTTTAGCTGACGCATGGCTCTACCGGAAAAATGAAGATGTGTTTCCGATGGCAATTTATTGGGATAAGCAAGTGGTTGGCTTTCTTCTGCTGGAAATAGACAAGGATGAAGCGGAATACTTTATCTGGCGGATAATGATTGGTCAGCAGTACCAAGGAAGAGGTTATGGTCGAAAATCCTTGGAAGTTCTGATCAAAGAGGCTCAGATGGATAGAGCTTGCAGTCATATTATCGCAGATTATGTGGTTGGAAATGAAAAAATGAAGCACCTGCTGACTAGTCTGGGTTTTCAGGAAACAGGATTTATAGAAGAAAATAACGAAGTCGCTATGCGCTTGGATCTAAAGAAAGAGGAATAGAATGACGAAAAAAGCCTTGATCAGTGTCTCAGACAAGACAGGCATTGTAGAATTTGCCCAAGAATTAAAAAAATTAGGCTGGGATATCATCTCAACCGGTGGAACAAAGGTGGCTCTAGACAATGAAGGAGTAGGCACCGTTGCTATTGATGATGTGACTGGTTTTCCAGAGATGATGGATGGCCGTGTCAAGACCCTCCACCCAAACATTCACGGAGGTCTCTTGGCTCGTCGGGATTTAGATAGCCACTTGGAAGCGGCTAAGGACAATCAGATTGAGCTCATTGACCTTGTGGTGGTCAACCTTTATCCTTTTAAAGAAACCATTCTCAAGCCAGGTGTAGAGTATGCGGACGCGGTGGAAAATATTGACATCGGTGGGCCCTCTATGCTTCGCTCTGCGGCTAAAAATCATGCCAGCGTGACGGTTGTTGTAGATCCAGCTGATTATGCTCTTGTTCTGGAAGAGTTGGCAGCAAATGGCCAAACGACCTATGAAACGCGTCAACGTTTGGCAGCCAAGGTTTTCCGTCACACAGCAGCTTATGATGCCTTGATTGCGGACTATTTCACAAATCAGGTGGGCGAAAGCAAGCCTGAAAAGCTGACTTTGACCTATGAACTCAAGCAGCCCATGCGCTACGGTGAAAACCCCCAGCAGGACGCTGATTTTTATCAGACTGCTTTGCCACTGGACTATTCCATTGCTTCGGCCAAGCAGCTGAATGGGAAAGAGTTGTCCTTCAACAACATTCGCGATGCAGATGCGGCTATTCGGATTATTCGAGATTTCAAGGATCGGCCAACTGTTGTGGCACTAAAACACATGAATCCTTGTGGTATCGGTCAGGCGGATGATATTGAGACAGCTTGGGACTATGCTTATGAGTCTGATCCAGTGTCCATCTTTGGTGGGATTGTCGTCCTCAACCGTCAGGTGGATGCTGCGACAGCTGAGAAGATGCACGGTATTTTCCTGGAAATCATCATCGCACCGAGCTACACGGCAGAAGCACTAGCGATTTTGACCAATAAAAAGAAAAATCTGCGGATTTTGGAGTTGGCTTTTGATGCGCAGGCAGCTTCTGGAGTAGAGAAGGAAGTGACAGGTGTTCTGGGTGGTCTCCTCGTGCAAAACCAAGATGTTATCGAGGAAAATCCAGCTGATTGGCAAGTCGTAACTAAGCGCCAGCCGAACGAGCAGGAGCGTATGGCTTTGGAATTTGCTTGGAAGTCCGTCAAATATGTCAAATCTAATGGTATCATCATCACCAATGACCGTCAGGTGCTGGGAGTCGGTCCCGGTCAGACCAACCGTGTGGCTTCTGTCAAGATTGCTATTGAGCAAGCCAAAGATCGCCTTGACGGTGCTGCTCTGGCTTCTGACGCCTTCTTCCCCTTTGCGGACAATATCGAAGAAATTGCGGCGGCTGGTATCAAAGCTATCATCCAGCCGGGTGGTTCTGTCCGTGATGAGGAGTCTATCGAAGCGGCTGACAAGTATGGCTTGACCATGATTTTCACTGGCGTACGGCATTTTAGGCATTGAGAATTCAAAAGTATCAGGAAAAAGTAAAATAATTAAAATTGGGTATAATAATATTTGTAGGAAGCAAGCCGAAAGGCTTGTTTTCTGATATAATTGTAATAAATAAAACTAATAAGGAGGAATTATATGCCTTTAATTGAGAAATTTAAAATTAATAATCTCCATAATTATTATGATGTTGAGTTGAATTTTAAAAATGATAAAACTATTTATATTGGTGAAAATGGTGTTGGTAAGACCACTATTCTTTCGATGCTGTATTATTTGCTTGATCTAAACTATGAAAGATTATCAAAATATATTTTTGAGAGTCTTGAAATTGAATTCGAAGGAAAAAAAAGTGTAAGAATAACTAAAAGTGATATTACACAGATAAATTCAGTAGTCAGAAGTCGTAAGGGACGATATCCGAAATATATAGTTGATGAATTAATCAATAAAATTGAACAAGACGAAAATTTGATGAACGAACTATTGAAATTAGAGACTTCGACTGATTTTTTATTTAATTTCGAAGTACGAAAAATATATGAAAAATATCCATCATTACATAATTATCCTAAACCTCTTATTCAAGAACTCATGGTTGAGGTTTTAGAGAGAATTAATCCTGCAGAGTACATGGAACTAATAGGTTATATAGAGGAATTAAAAAATAAGTATAAAATTTTATACTTCCCAACTTATAGAAGGATTGAGGAAGATCTAGTCAAACTAAAGACAGAGCCTGAAAATGTAGGTCCTGGGGGAAGAGCGTTTAATAGTAAATCCAGTGGTGAATTAATCCATTTCGGTATGGAGGATGTTAAGCAGAGGATAGATGAACTATTAAATAAGATTAGTAAAGAAACTAACGAACGTTATAATAATATGACGAGTGGTTTACTAAATACTTTCTCTAATGGAGAAAATATTAAACTTTCTGGTGAAAATTTTGATCCTGAAGAAGTAAATATTGCTCTTTCTAGATTAGGGGATAAAATAACTAAAGAAACTAAATCTATAATTTTAAGTAAGATAAATAAGGGAGAATTGCACAAAGATAAATATCTTGATTATCTAGTTTCAAGTATTCTTAAAAATTACAAAACTTTGGCGGTCATTGATAGTAGAATTAATGATTTTAATAAAAGAGTAAATAAATATCTGTTTAGGAAAAAATTTTATTATAATCCACAGTCGTTAAGGTTAGATATAAAAAGGACTGATAGCAAAGGGGAAACTATATTTAAGAATGATCAGTATGGGGAAAGAGTTGAAGATATTATTAATTTAAGTAATCTTTCATCGGGAGAAAAACAATTAATTTCTACCTTTTCTAAGATATTTTTAGAAGATGAAAAAGAACTTGTTATTCTGTTTGATGAACCTGAGTTATCTTTATCTGTTCCATGGCAGGAGGAATTTATTTATGATATTTCTCAAGCAAATAAGTGTAGATTTTTATTAACAGTAACTCATTCTCCATTTATATATAGAAATCTCCTAGATTATGCAGAAGAGATTGACGATTGTATTAAAGAAAACTCACAAAATAGTGATAACGAATTTTCATTTTTCTTTTTAAATGATGATAATGATGATGAATTACCTTTTTAAATAAGGGGGGGATAATTTGAAATCAGTAACAATAGAAAACCACCTAGAAAGTTTGACAGAATCCTCAGTTATTTGGGAAAGGTATACGAGAGATGCTAAGATTAATCCCAATAGATATTTTGTATTTTATGAAGGAAAAGATAGGCAGTATTATGATTGTCGAATACGAAATTTTACTAACAATTATAACGCATATGAGGTTGGTGGTAAGAGCAAAGTGTTACAATTAGTTGATAAATTTACTCATGAGGAGGGTTATAAATTAAAGAATAAATTATTTTTTATAGATAAAGACTATGAAAGATACCGGCTAGATTCGGATGTATATATGACTCCAAAATACTCAATTGAAAACTTTTACGTAAGTCATACAGTAATCGAGAGAATACTGAAAACACATTTTGGGATAAATGAAGATGATCCAGAGTTTAGCAAGGTATTAGATTTTTTTAATGAAAGATATAAAGAATTTATTCAACATCTGACGGATATGAATCTATGGGCTATTTGTTGTCAATTAAATGAGGTCAAAATAGACTTTGATTTGTTGGGGTTAAAAAATAATGCAGATAAAATAGTTAAAATCAAGCATGAAAAAAAGATAGAATTATTAGTGGAAGATATAAGTTTTAATTTTTTTGAAAGTATGTATGAGAAAATGCTAAGTGAGAAAATTAAAAAAGGTAGTGAAAAGAATGGCAGAGATTATGTCTCGGAGTTATCTATTTTTAGAGATAGACGAGAACACATACGCTACACTTTCGAAAATGATATAGAGGAATACCGTGTTCACATAGAGGATTATTCTAGAGGTAAACAGTTGTTATGGTTTTTAAAAGAGTTTATATTATCCGTAGAAGGTAAGAGTGGAGGTATTCTGAAAAAACAATTTTTTATTGATGATAGAGCTATAATGACAGTGTTTACTAATTGTGCAGATACGCCTGAGTGCTTGAATGACTACTTGAAAAGAAAATGTTGTCTGACTTTTACCTAGTTTATATTATATGGAGAATATTATAAAAAATAGTTATAATTTTAAGCGACAAATTTTAGACATAAAAAATCCTCGGTTCGTTATGAGCCGAGGATTTTTGAGTAGACTTATACTCAATGAAATTCATGAATAAACTAAGCAGGAGCAGTCTGCTCAAAGCACTGGTTTGAAGTGATTTTGAGGAATGCGAAAGCGACTTATTTAGGGTAGATATAGGTCAGGCGACCCCAGTAGGAAGCAGTTGGGTCAAACCAGCCACGGAAGTTGCTGATGTACTGCTTGCCGAGGTAGTTAGACTCTTGAATCTGGATGCGGGTATTGGATTCGACATGAGTCACAACACCAACGTGGCCGTAGCCACCGTCATCCCAGCAGGCGATGGCACCAACCTCAGGTGTACTGCCGGTACGGAATCCAGCTCTTCTGGCACTAGCTGCCCATTGACCGCCGTTGCCCCAGTAATTTCCAGCCCAAGGAGCTAGAGCTTTGGCTCCCCAAGTACATTGACCGACAGGATAAGTTGTCGCATTAGCAGCGGCATAGTTAGGCTGAATATTAGCTGATTGAACGCTTGATTTCTCAACCTGATAGCTAGTTCCAGTCAGGCCGATTAACTGTCCCGCTTTTCTACGATAGACATGGGTGTTAAATAGACCGCTCCCCTTGTGATTCTGAGTATCTACGGTAAACTTGTATGTTCCATTGCCGACCTTATTGGCGGTATACCATTTGATATCATCTTGCCCATTGACTTCTGACCAAGTCGGCAGAATAATATCGCCATCTCCGTAGGCGTCTGTCACTGTCACCTCATAGCGATTAGCCTCAGTTTTCCTGACTGCAACCTTGGCTTGGATTTGGTCGGTAGACATTGAGACGGCATCTGCTGCGTAGCTATGCTCACTGCCGTCCTTATAGGTGACATACACATGGTTGTTATAGGTTCCAGACAAAGCCTGGTGATTACGGATATCAAAGGTTGCGCTGAAGGAGCCATCTCCGTTAGGAGTGGCTGCATACCATTTAAGATTGCTCTGATTGCTAGTGCTCCAAATGGGAACTTGGACAGACTTTATGGGCTTAGATAAAGCTGTTTCAGTGATTTTTACAGTATAGGTTCCTTGTTTGGGGTTGATATTTTCTATAGTAAAAAGTGGCTTTTGCTCCTCTTCAGAAGGCAATTTTCCACTATCAATTTGTGCAGTAGCCCCTGAGAGACCTGTTAAGTCAGGCTTAACATAACTTTCACCGTAAAGGTGGATATTGTAAATCCCTGTGTCGTAGTTATGCTTTCTGAGTTCCACCCGAGCGCTGTAGCTACCATCTGGATTTTTGCTTGCTTCATACCATTGTAGATCATCTTGCCCTTTCTTATCAGACCAAGTAGGAAGAACTACTTTATACATAGTGGCTGGCACATTTTTGACAGTAATTTCCATGATACCAGTTTGAGGGAAGCTGGTTTCAACAGTAGGATTAGGTTTTTCTAAATTGAAAGTGGTCCCGTTTAAGCCAATCATCTTACCATCTTTATTTTCATAAGTATGAATGTGATAAGTTCCATAGCCTTTGTGATTTGAAAGTTCAAATTCAGTAATATCTTGTCCTGCATTGTACCATTTGATATCATCTTGTCCGTTCTCGTCAGACCAAACAGCATGTAAAATATTGGAATTTAGTTGGTCTTTGTTGCGATTAAAGTGGATTTGAGCAGTTTTCCCTAGGATATTAGTAGTGACATTAATGGCTGGTTTATCGAGAGTAAAGGTTGTTCCATTCAGCCCAATTAATTTTCCATAGAGGTCAATATAGGTATGAACATGAAAGGTTCCGTAACCTGGATGGTTACTCAGGTCAATGTCAGTGTTAGTGGTAGTTGTTGACGGTGCTTCATACCATTTGATATCATCCTGTCCGTTCTCGTCAGACCAAACAGCATGGAGAATACGATGAGGTTCTTGAGCTTGGGAACGGGTATAACTAATAGAGGCTGTACGATCGTTCAGAGTAACATCGACATTGCTGGCACGATCAGTGGGGCCTAGAATTTTGACTTCAGATTCAGGCGTTTCGGTCGCATGAGCTGTAGAGTGACTTGCAAAGAGACCTAGGACAGCTCCGGATAATAAAAACAGTTTTTGATATTTCTTCATAAAACTCCTTTGTGAGAATGGTTTTGGATGGGCCCACCTGTATTATTCGGAAAACTTATTTGAAAATGATAGTAAATTTGACAAGCCCTGAATATTTTCTGTCTAAAATGGGTACAATCCACTCAAGAAGGAGAAGGCTGAAGCCAACAATAATTACGGCAATCATTATAGAAGAGATATTCTTTTTCCCATTAGAATGGAATAAAACGAACGATTGTGATATAATTTAGATAAATAATTCGTAAAAATGCGGTGATTTTTACGTGATGTGTTAGCTCGGTGCGTAAGCACCTATGATATGAACATAGAGGTATCTCAGCTATGAAGCTTTTGGTTGTTGGTTCAGGCGGTCGTGAGCACGCGATTGCTAAGAAGTTATTGGAGTCTCAGGGTGTGGAGCAGGTGTTTGTCGCACCTGGAAATGACGGGATGACCTTGGATGGGTTGGATTTAGTAAACATTGGAATTTCCGAACATTCCAGACTAATCGAATTTGCCAAGGAGAATGATATTGCTTGGTCCTTTATCGGTCCGGATGATGCTCTGGCAGCTGGAATTGTAGATGATTTTAACCAAGCTGGGCTCAAGGCTTTCGGCCCATCTCGTTTAGCAGCGGAGCTGGAGTGGTCCAAGGATTTTGCCAAGGAGATCATGGTTAAATACGGAGTTCCGACAGCAGCCTATGGCACATTTTCCGACTTTGAGAAAGCCAAAGCCTACATCGAAAAGCAGGGAGCGCCTATCGTGGTCAAGGCGGACGGACTAGCTCTGGGCAAGGGTGTGGTCGTAGCGGAGACCGTGGAGCAGGCAGTCGAAGCAGCTCACGATATGCTCTTGGACAATAAGTTCGGCGACAGTGGTGCGCGTGTGGTTATCGAAGAGTTCTTGGACGGCGAGGAGTTCTCCCTCTTTGCCTTTGTCAATGGCGACAAGTTTTACATCCTGCCGACGGCTCAGGATCACAAGAGGGCCTACGATGGGGATAAGGGGCCCAATACAGGCGGTATGGGAGCCTATGCGCCAGTGCCTCACTTGCCACAAAGCGTGGTGGATCAGTCAGTTGAGACGATTATCAAGCCGGTTCTCAAAGGCATGATAGCTGAGGGCCGACCTTATCTTGGCGTGCTCTACGCTGGGCTGATTTTGACAGCCGATGGTCCCAAGGTTATCGAGTTCAACTCGCGTTTTGGCGACCCAGAGACCCAGATTATCCTGCCGCGCCTTACGTCTGATTTTGCGCAGAACATCACGGACATTTTGGACAAGAAAGAGCCTGCTATCACTTGGCTGGATGAGGGGGTGACACTTGGCGTGGTTGTCGCATCAAATGGCTACCCGCTGGACTATGAGAAAGGCTTGCCTCTGCCGGACAAGACAGACGGCGACATCATCACCTACTATGCTGGGGCTAAGTTTGCGGAAAATAGCAGAGCACTGCTGTCAAATGGCGGCCGAGTGTACATGCTGGTTACCACAGCAGATACCGTCTCAGCTGCGCAGAAAAAAATCTACGACCAACTAAAAAAACAAGACACAACAGGCCTCTTTTACCGAACAGACATAGGAAGCAAGGCGGTTAAATAAAAATCTTCTAAAATCTACGATTGACTGTGTTAAAGCCCCTTGAAGAACTTCAGCTCGAACTTTATCGCTTTTCCTTGTCATTCTGAGAATTTTTTCGAGCATTTTCATACTAGCGCTAGCTTAGGCGACGCAGTCGCTAAATACGATAAAGGTCGCCGTGGTGAAAAGACCAGAACAGTGTATGTTCTGGTCTAGGGAAAATTTGAGACTTCGGGCTCAAATTTTAGGAATGAACCCGAAGGTTTGCTTCTGACCCACTACTTAAAACCATTATCAAAAAGAAAAAGGATATTAACAATGAAACCAATTATTTCCATCATCATGGGCTCCAAATCCGACTGGGCAACTATGCAAAAAACTGCCCAAGTCTTAGATCGCTTCGGTGTAGCCTACGAAAAGAAAGTCGTCTCTGCTCATCGCACGCCTGACCTCATGTTTCAGCATGCAGAAGAAGCCCGCAGTCGTGGCATCAAGGTCATCATTGCAGGTGCAGGTGGCGCAGCCCATTTGCCAGGAATGGTAGCGGCTAAAACCACCCTGCCTGTCATCGGCGTACCGGTCAAATCACGCGCGCTCAGTGGTCTGGACTCTCTTTATTCGATTGTGCAGATGCCGGGCGGTGTGCCAGTTGCAACTATGGCTATTGGGGAAGCGGGAGCGACAAACGCTGCTCTGACTGCCCTGCGAATCTTGGCCATTGAAGACCAAGACCTGGCAGCAGCGCTAGCGGATTTTGCTGAAGAACAAGGAAAAATCGCTGAGGAGTCTAGCAATGAGCTCATCTAAAACAATCGGAATCATCGGTGGCGGTCAGCTGGGCCAGATGATGGCCATTTATGCTATCTACATGGGGCATAAGGTCATCGCGCTGGATCCTGCGGCGGACTGCCCAGCCTCTCGCGTGGCAGAGATTATCGTGGCGCCTTATAACGATGTGGATGCTCTGCGTCAGCTGGCTGAGCGTTGCGATGTCCTGACCTATGAGTTTGAAAATGTCGATGCGGACGGTTTGGATGCCGTTATCAAGGATGGTCAGCTCCCTCAAGGGACGGACCTGCTCCGCATTTCTCAAAATCGGATTTTTGAAAAGGACTTTCTCGCAAACAAGGCTCAAGTCACCGTGGCACCCTACAAGGTCGTGACTTCTAGCCAAGAATTGGCAAATATTGACCTGTCTAAAAACTATGTTCTCAAGACTGCGACAGGTGGCTACGACGGACATGGTCAAAAGGTCATTCGTTCAGAAGCAGACTTGGAAGAAGCCTATGCACTAGCTGACTCAGCAGACTGCGTTTTGGAAGAATTCGTCAACTTTGATCTTGAAATTTCTGTCATCGTATCTGGAAATGGCAAGGATGTTACGGTTTTCCCAGTTCAGGAAAATATTCACCGAAACAATATCCTATCTAAGACCATTGTGCCAGCCCGCATTTCGGATAGTCTGGCTGACAAGGCCCAAGCCATGGCGGTGCGAATCGCAGAACAACTTAACTTGTCTGGAACCCTCTGCGTGGAAATGTTTGCGACGGCTGATGATATCATCGTCAATGAGATTGCCCCACGGCCACACAACTCTGGGCACTACTCTATCGAAGCCTGCGACTTCTCGCAGTTTGATACCCATATCTTGGGCGTTCTCGGAGCACCATTGCCAGCTATCCACCTGCATGCACCAGCCGTCATGCTCAATGTTCTTGGCCAGCATGTCGCGGCCGCTGAAAAATATGTCACAGAAAATCCAAGCGCCCACCTCCACCTGTATGGTAAAATAGAAGCGAAACACAACCGTAAAATGGGGCATGTGACTTTGTTTAGTGATGTGCCGGATAGCGTGGTTGAGTTTGGGGAAGGGATTGATTTTTAGGAGGTTGCTTTGGAAATTTTTATTAATTATGTTGTGCCAATTCTAGAATTAATCATGTCATTTATTGGTGTTGTTTTTCTTTTCAAACCATCTACTCCATCGGTAAATATTGATATTGGTGATAAGTATTATTTTACTCAGAATATCAAAGAAAGTAATAATTCTAAATCAACAAATAATAACGATTATGCTCCTCTGATTATAGCTGTTTTGATATTTTTTGGAACTTACCTTTTTTATTCATTGGCAGGAAAGTTAATGATTTTTATAATAATGGTAATTTCTTTGATAAAAATTTTAAGATATTGGAGGTTAGGAATTGACTATAGATTTGAACTGGTTCCTCCAACAGCAAGTATTGTAGTTTTTTATCTTTTAAATTTTTTACCAACCAATGTAAAAGAATTTTGGGAAACAAATACAAAAATTGATTTTAGTAAGTTTTCTGGCTTACAATCAACCATTGAATCAATTTTAGCTCCTATGCCGGAATTTTTAAAGTTATTTACAAATTTTAAAATTGATAGAATCAGAAATATTTCAATTTTTTCTATTTTGACAATGACTTTATTTGTTTTACTTTGTGAAGGAACATCTGTATTTCAGAAAAAGGAAAATCTAAAAATATCATCTAAAAGTTTTGTAGCTTTTTATTGTATATCACTATTCATCTTACTGGGATACGCATTTTATAATATTGAACAAAATCCTGTGAGAATTGTAACAGAAATGATTATTAAATATTTAAATAATTAAGTTGTATAACACTTATATCAATAATTTCTAAGCTATTTAGATCTAATTTGCCAGTGCCGACCATGAAAAAGTAAAAGCCAAATATCAGGAATTAAAGATTCAATATCCAGACAATTATCTGGCTATCTATGATTTGCCTTTGGATACGGATCTAAGTAGCTTGCCACACTATCCGTCGGTAGCGATAAGTAAGGAGGAGTTTAATTAGCCTATGAAAACTATTGGTCTGATTGGTGGTATGAGTTGGGAAAGTACCACATCTTACTACCAAATTATTAATGAAACCATCAAAAAAGAGCTGGGTGGCCTGCATTCTGCTAAAATTCTGCTTTACAGTGTTGATTTTGCAGAGATTGAGCATTATCAGGCAGTCGGAGACTGGGAGAAAAGCGGTCAACTGTTGGCAGATGTTGCTCAGCGCTTGGAGCAAGCTGGTGCAGATTTCATTGTTATTTGCACCAACACCATGCACAAGGTTGCTCCGCAGATACAAGAAAAGATTACGATTCCAATCTTGCATATTGCACAGGCAACTGCGCAGGCCTTGTTGGCTGACGGTATTCAAAAAGTCGGTCTTCTAGGGACTAAGTACACCATGACCCAAGATTTTTACAAGGAGAAATTAATAGAGTCTGGGTTAGAAGTGCTGATTCCAGACCAAGCTGGTATTACAGAGGTCAATCGGATCATTTATGACGAACTCTGTCTAGGGGATATCAAAGAAAGCTCAAAGCAGACTTATCTTACCATTATAGATGATTTGAAAAAAGCTGGCGCAGAAGCTGTTATCTTGGGTTGTACCGAGATTGGTCTCCTCGTCAAGCAATCCGACACTGACCTGCCTCTTTACGACACAACAGTGATCCATGCAGAGAAAGCAGCGGAGTGGGCGGTAAATAAATGATTATAGAAGACAAGTGCAACTGCAAAATGGGACATGTAATCTTGTTTAGTGATAAGCCAGATGAGGTGAAGGAATTTGGGGAGTAAGATAGAACCCTAATTATAAGGTGTGTTATATTACCCCTGCAAGGATGACTAATTGATAAAGTCAGCGATATAACTTAGGTGACTAAACAGGAGTTTATTATAATGAAATTTATTCTTTTAAAAATAAATATATTTTTGGAGTATCATAGGGGATAATATGGATAGAATTTCTAAATATTTAATTATTGCAGAACCTAATAGCTCAAATAGAGTATTGCACAACTCTAAAAAAGAATTATTAGAATCATTGGAAAATGCAACAAAGTTATCTTTTAAATCTGATTCGACTTGTATCAACGAAAAGTATTTTAAGTATGAATTAAAACTTATTGAAAAAAGAGAAACAAAAGATTTAAAGCAATTTTTTGTATTGATATTACACCTTGAAGATGAAAATGATATTTCGCAACTCGAATTAGTAGATAAAGAAATTAATAATTTTGTTGAGTCGTATAATGATTTAAGAATGTTAATTTTAGAAGATGTTTTATCACAATATTATAGTAAAAAAGCTTACGAATTAATACATATTCGGGAATATACATAACATGGGAAGAAGCCGAGAAACAGGTAAAAGGGTTCTCAGGAGCAGTTTATAAATCGTTTAAAACATATATTGAAGCTGAAGAATTTTTAAACTCAAGGTCTTTAGAATTGTAAAAAATGAATAATATATAAGGCTACATCTAAAAATTTCATTTTTAAAAATTAAAACTCTGATATATTGATATTCGTTGGCTTAACCATTATATAAAAGATAAAGAATATATATAAATTATCTACCCCTATAATAAAACTCTAAAGAGGAGAGTAATGATGAGACTTTGGACTGTTCAAGATAAAACTGTTCTTGAGACTTTAAGAAATGATAAAATTTATTTTCCTAATTTTGATAAAAGTGAATATTTAAAGCAAATTCCTGCAATGGCTGGACTTTATAATGTTTTCTTGAATATATTTTGTACTCTTAATAATACACATTTAAATGGATTGGTATTTTGTTTTGCACAAATGGATTCTAATGGTGAAGTTGTAGGAATTGACGATTTCTATTCCTTTGTTCAAAAAAACAAAAGATCAATAAAATCTTTGTGGAAGCAATTCGATATAAAATATAACATTATACTAGAATTAGAAGTAAACGAAGAATTTTTGAATCTTATGAACATAGATATAAATGATTTTCAATTTCTTATGCCCCCTATTGAACCAGATAATATTTACTATCATGAAGAAGATGTTGGGAATATTTTAAATGAGGTTGCAAGAGGTGTTACTAGAGTTGGGAAATTACCAAGTGGCGTTATTCAATCTCATTTACCTTATATCAAGCCGGAATATGTTGTTAATACATTTAGTATGTTTGGTTTGTTAGATTAAAAAATTTTTTAAGGAGAAACAACATGATCAACCGTTACTCTCGCCCTGAAATGGCGAACATTTGGACTGAGGAAAATAAGTACAAGGCTTGGCTGGAGGTAGAGATTCTGGCTGACGAGGCTTGGGCTGAGCTGGGTGAGATTCCCAAGGAAGATGTGGCCTTGATTCGTGAGAAGGCGGGCTTTGACATTGACCGCATCTTGGAGATTGAGCAGGAGACGCGCCACGATGTGGTGGCCTTTACGCGTGCGGTTTCTGAGACGCTGGGTGAAGAGCGCAAGTGGGTGCACTATGGCCTGACCTCGACCGATGTGGTGGATACGGCCTACGGCTACCTCTACAAGCAGGCCAATGACATTATTCGTGAGGATCTGCGCCGCTTCACCGACATCATTGCAGAGCGGGCGCGGGAGCACAAGTTCACCATCATGATGGGACGGACCCACGGGGTGCATGCGGAGCCGACGACTTTCGGTCTTAAGCTCGCGACTTGGTACAGCGAAATGAAGCGCAATATTGAGCGTTTTGAGATTGCTGCTGCCGGTATAGAAGCCGGGAAAATCTCTGGTGCGGTTGGGAACTTTGCTAACATTCCGCCATTTGTAGAAAGCTATGTCTGTGAGAAATTAGGCATCCGTCCGCAGGAGATATCGACTCAAGTCCTGCCACGTGACCTCCACGCTGAATACTTCTCAGCTCTAGCCTTGATTGCGACCTCTATAGAGCGCATGGCGACTGAAATCCGCGGTCTGCAAAAGTCTGAGCAGCGCGAGGTGGAAGAGTTCTTTGCCAAGGGGCAAAAAGGTTCTTCAGCTATGCCGCATAAGCGCAATCCAATCGGCTCTGAAAATATGACTGGTCTGGCGCGTGTTATTCGTGGTCACATGGTGACAGCCTTTGAGAATGTCTCTCTCTGGCATGAGCGCGACATTTCCCACTCATCTGCTGAGCGAATTATCGCTCCGGACACGACCATTCTCATCGACTACATGCTTAACCGCTTTGGCAATATCGTCAAGAACTTGACCGTCTTCCCAGAAAACATGAAGCGGAACATGAACTCAACCTTTGGTCTTATCTTCAGCCAGCGGGCTATGTTGACCTTGATCGAAAAAGGCATGACGCGGGAGCAGGCTTATGACTTGGTGCAGCCAAAGACTGCTCAGTCTTGGGATAATCAAGTGGACTTCAAGCCTCTGCTCGAAGCGGACCCAGAAGTCACTTCCCGTCTGACTCAAGAGGAGATTGATGAAATCTTCAATCCAACTTATTACACCAAGCGCGTAGATGAAATCTTCAAGCGCGTGGGACTGGATTAAACAAGAAAATAGGCATTTCGTAAGAAGTGCCTATTTTCTTTATCTTAAATTTGACTGGCCAGCTGCCCGATTTTCTTGAGCATTTCTTGGCGTTGTTGGTCTGTTTTACGTTCTACTCCGTTGAGCTCTGTCAGTTTGACGGGAGAAATACCGCAAAGTTTCAAGATTTGATTTTTAAGCACTTTGCCGTAGTCTTGGACAAAAGGCAGGGCAAAACTTGGTGTATTATGGCTGACGATAATCCAGCCGGACTTGCCTTGCAGATGGCCTTGCATGCCGACTTTCTTATAAGAGTAGGCAAAGTCAGCCGCAAAGACGCGGTCGATAAAGCCTTTGAGAATGGCCGGCATACCACTCCACCAGATAGGGAAAATGAAAATCAGGTGGTCTGCCCAAGTAATCAAATCTCGGTATTTGGCCATTTCGGGGTCTTTATGCAGGTCACGGCGTCTATGCTCTTGGTCAAAGCGCAAAATCGGGTCAAAATTTTCAGCATACAAGTCCAAGGTTTTCACCTCATGCTTCTTAGAAAGGTTGCTTTGAACTTCTTTGAGAATAGCAGCATTGAAGCCAGTTGGGCTGGGGTAGGTGTAAATAATCAAGGTTTTCATAATCGTTCTCCTTTGATATAAATGTCAAGCATGTGCTCGATAGTACTTTGGATAGCTTGAGGGTCAAGGTCTTGTCCGATAGGACTGTTAGCCAGAACGGCTAGACCCGTGATAAAGCTCCAAAAGTGAAAAAGACTTTCCGCTTCGCTATTGCTAAAATTTTCCTCCTTACGAAGCTTTAAAACAAGCCCCTTAAATTTATCAAATCCAGGCAGATCAGACTCCAAGAGAATGGTGTCCTGAGTCACCTTCATATATTTAAAAGGAAATTTGATAAAGAGAGCTTCGAAAAAATGAGGATAGGTCTTGGCAAAAATAATGAAATTAAGACCAAGCTGGGTCAGCTGATCACGCGCAGAACCTGTCGCATCAATCTTTTCATTGATTTCCTGATTGAGAAAGAGCGAAAGCTGGGTCAAAACCACCTTGAGGTAGCCTTCCTTGCTCTCAAAATGGCGGTAAGGGCTGCCGTGAGTTACACCGCAGGCCTTGGCAACAGTCCTGAGCGAGAGCTGTTCAATTCCGTGTTTTCCGATTTCTTCAATCCCCGTTTGAATGAGCTGTTCTTTCAGCTGGGCAGTATTGCGTTTCATTCATTTTCTCCTAAAGTATACACTGTCTACTTATCTATCTTTAGTATACACTGTCTACTTTTTATTGTCAAATAATTTGATGCTTTCTTCTAGTCTAGGATGTGGCAGAATTTGCTTTCGGTAAGATAAAATGTTAAAATAACATTGAAATGATAGCGCTTTCTTTTTAGGGCAAATTGTTCAATTATAAAGAAGCGCCGAGAAACGGAGGACACCTATGAAGAAAATTATCAACGATCCAACAGCGGTTGTGGACGAGATGCTGGACGGCTTGGCCTATATCCACAGCGATTTGGTTTATCGGGTGGAGGGCTTTGACATCATTGCCCGCAAGAGTGAGAAGACAGGTAAAGTTGGCCTGATTTCTGGCGGAGGCAGTGGTCATGAGCCTTCCCACGCTGGCTTTGTCGGTGAGGGCATGCTGTCGGCTGCTATCTGCGGAGCGGTCTTTACTTCACCCACACCTGACCAGGTCTTGCAGGCTATCAAGGAAGCAGATGAGGGTGCTGGGGTCTTCATGGTGATTAAGAATTATTCCGGTGACATTATGAACTTTGAAATGGCTCAGGAAATGGCTGAGATGGAAGGGATTGAGGTGGCTAGTGTCGTCGTAGATGACGATATCGCAGTGGAAGACAGCCTCTATACGCAAGGCCGCCGCGGAGTGGCTGGTACCATCCTTGTCCATAAGATTCTAGGGGATGCGGCGCGTGCAGGCAAATCTCTGACTGAAATCAAGGCTCTAGCTGACGAGCTGGTCAAAAATATCCATACGGTCGGCTTGGCTCTGAGCGGAGCAACCGTACCGGAAGTCGGCAAGCCTGGTTTTGTTTTGGCTGATGATGAGATAGAGTTCGGTATTGGCATCCACGGTGAGCCCGGCTATCGCAAGGAAAAGATGCAGCCGTCTAAGGACTTAGCCAAGGAATTGGTCGAGAAGCTCAGTCAGTCCTTTGAGCTCAAATCTGGCAAGAAAATTGGGATCCTCATCAATGGTATGGGGGCAACGCCGCTCATGGAGCAGTATGTCTTTGCAGCCGATGTAGCAAATCTTTTGGCAGAAGCTGGAGTCGAAGTTGTCTATAAAAAGCTGGGTAATTACATGACTTCCATTGATATGGCAGGGATTTCTCTGACCTTTATCCAGCTGGATCAGCCAGACTGGCTGACAGCTCTCAACAGTCCTGTCACGACAGCCGCTTGGTAAGGAGGTGCTTATGGACGCAGCAAGAGCAAAAAAATGGATGCAGTTGTTTAACGAAAAGATCCAGAATCAGAAAGACTATCTGTCTGATCTCGACACTCCCATCGGAGATGGCGATCATGGTGCCAATATGGTCAGGGGAATGGCGGCAGCAGTAGAGAGTCTAGCTGCTAAGGATTTTGCCAGTGCGGCTGAGGTTTTTCAGGTTGTTTCCATGCAGCTGATTAGCAAGGTCGGCGGTGCTTCCGGGCCTCTTTATGGTTCGGCCTTCATGGGCATGGCCAAAGCTGAAAAAGACGGCAAAGACTTGTCAGGAGTCATCCAAGCTGGACTGGACATGATTCAGAAGCGGGGCAAGGCTGTGCCTGGTGAGAAGACCATGGTGGATGTCTGGTCAGGAATTCCTCTTTCTCTGCAGTCTGGAGAATTGACGCATGAAAAGATTGGTTCTCTAGTGGAAGCGACCAAGGATTTGAAGGCGACCAAGGGGCGGGCTTCCTATGTCGGTGAGCGTTCTATCGGTCATATCGATCCCGGTTCGGCTTCATCTGGTCTCCTCTTTGAGGCTCTTCTAGAAACGGAGGCAGACTGATGGCAGATACTGGCATTCTTATCGTTTCCCATTCCAAAAACCTAGCCCAAGGCTTGTTTGACCTCATTTCGCAGGTGGCGGCAGATGTGGCCATCAGCTATGTGGGCGGGTTGGACGACGGTAGCATTGGGACCAGCTTTGAAGGGATTCAGGCAGCTTTAGATGCCAATGACAAGGACACTATTTTGGCCTTTTTCGATCTGGGTTCGGCTCGGATGAATCTAGAAATGGTCGCAGACTTTTCTGACAAGGAAATCATTATCAATAATGTTCCTTTGGTAGAGGGCGCTTATACGGCTGCTGCCCTTCTTCAGGCTGGGGCAGATTTGCCTAATGTTTTGCTTCAGGTCCGTGAATTAGAAATAAAAAAATAGCCGTTTTTCTAAAGACTTAATAAACGACTTCAATTGAAAAATAAGGAACATTTTATATCAAAAAGCTGGGATTTAATCCCAGCTTTTTTGCTTTATCCTTGTACCAATTTTCAGGGAAATAGCCAGTATTTCTTAATTTTTTCTTCTTTAAATTGATTAAAAATAGGACAAATTTATAGTATATGTTTAATTTTTGACACTATTCGCTTTTTAATGAACAAAAGTTTTTAGAATGGATTGCAAATTGGTATAGATAGACTTATAATAGATATAAGTACACAAGATGAAACAAAAAACGACAGCCGATTAGAAGCCATCGTTTTCAATCTTAGTGGTCCCGATTGCAGGAAATGAACTTAATCTTGAAGAAGTCACCGCGTTTGTAAGTTTCGCTGTACTCTAAGATCTGTCCTGTGCTTTCCAGCTGGGTAATTTTTACCTGATGAACGGTTGGGAAGTTGGTATCAACTTCCAACACTTTCGCAACATCTTTTGGTGTTGGGAAGACAATTTCGTTGGTCTCTTCAAAATGTTCATCATTCATGTGAATGTGGTAGTCAGTTTTGAAGCGGTTGTAGATAGAGCTGTAGTAGTCCATATCTGGATAGTTAGGATTGATGTACTGCTCAGGGATATAGGTTTGGTGATAGATATAGACTTTATTGCCAGTCCGTCTGATCCGGTCAATCTTATAGTAGAACTGTGTTGGTGCTAGTTCTAGCTTATCCAAGATTTTCAGGTCATTCCCGCGTTTAATGGAGAGAACAGTCACCTTATCTTTTTGGATAGGGAAGGTCTCAACGTCAGAAAATTCCACCAGCTTGTGCTTTCTTGCACGTGAAACGAAGGTTCCCTTGCCTTGCTGGCGGATGATGTAGCCATCGTTGGCCAGTTCATTCAAAGCGCGGACAACAGTAATGGAGCTGACATTAAACATCTGAATCAGCTCAGCCTCTGTGTAAAACTTATCGCCATTTTCAAATTTGCCAGAAATGATTTGCTGCTTGAGCTCATCTTTGATTTGTTGGTATTTTGGAATAGCCATTTTGTTCACCTCTCTTTTTTTACTTCTCTTACTTAAGATTTTAACATATTTTTAAAAAAAATGTTGACATTTATGCAAAAATTTATTATATTAATATTAACAAGAGATGAAAGCGGTTTTATAATTGAGGGAGCATCAGATGGCAAGATTCAAAATTGGTCATTCCTTCTGTTTGGATGATCGGGAGTTTAAGATTTTATCGGGAGCCATTCACTATTTTCGGGTACAGCCTGAGGATTGGTATCATTCCCTTTATAATCTCAAAGCTCTGGGCTTTAATACGGTGGAGACCTATCTTCCCTGGAATATGCACGAACCCCAAAAAGGTGTCTTTGACTTCCAAGGGATTTTAGATATTGAGGCATTTTTACAGACAGCTCAGGATTTGGGACTTTATGCCATTATCCGCCCTTCGCCTTTTATCTGCGCGGAGTGGGAGTTCGGTGGTCTGCCGGCCTGGCTGCTCAATGAAAATATGCGCATCCGCTCATCAGATGAGGCCTTTCTGCAGGCTGTAGCCAGCTATTATGACGAGCTGCTGCCGCGACTGACTCCAAGACTTCTGGACAATGGGGGAAACATCCTCATGATGCAGGTGGAAAATGAGTACGGTTCTTATGGAGAAGACAAGGCCTACTTAAAAGCAATCAGACAGCTCATGGAGGAGCGAGGTGTAACCTGTCCGTTCTTTACTTCAGACGGACCTTGGCGGGCTACCCTTCAAGCGGGTACGCTGATTGATGACGATGTCTTTGTGACAGGAAATTTCGGCTCTAAGGCAGATTACAATTTTGCTCAGATGCAGGAATTCTTTGATGAGCATGGCAAAAAGTGGCCGCTCATGTGTATGGAGTTCTGGGACGGCTGGTTCAATCGCTGGAAAGAACCTATCATCAAGCGAGATCCAGACGAACTAGCTCAAGCTGTTCACGAAGTGCTCCAGCAGGGCTCAATCAATCTCTATATGTTTCATGGCGGTACCAATTTTGGCTTTATGAACGGCTGTTCGGCCAGAGGAGTCATTGACCTGCCACAGGTAACATCCTATGACTACGATGCTCTACTCGATGAGCGTGGTAATCCGACGGACAAGTACTATGCAGTCCAGAGGATGCTGAAAGAGCATTATCCAGAGTATCCGCAGATGGAGCCCTTGGTGAAAGAGTCTTTTGAACTCAGGAATATTCCGCTCAGTCAGAAAGTCAGTCTCTTTGAGACCCTGCCTGACTTGGCAGAGCCTATCGAAAGTCTCTATCCGATGAAGATGGAGGAGCTGGGGCAAAATGTCGGCTACCTGCTCTATCGGACTTGGGCTAGTTGGGATGCTGATCAGGAAAGACTCCGTGTCATTGACGGCCGCGACCGTATGCAGCTCTATGTGGACGGTCAGCACATAGCAACCCAGTACCAGACAGAAATCGGTCAGGATATTATGGTGGACGGTCAGAAAAAGGCAGAGCACCAGCTTGACATTCTGATGGAAAATATGGGCCGGGTCAATTATGGGCACAAACTCTTGGCAGATACCCAACAGAAGGGCATTCGTACGGGTGTCTGCAAGGATCTGCACTTCCTGCTTGACTGGCAGCATTATCCGCTTCCGCTGGACCATCCAGAAAAGATAGACTTTTCAAAAGGGTGGCAAGAAAAACAACCAGCTTTCTACGCTTTTGACTTTAAAATGAAAGCGCTTAAAGATACTTATCTGGAACTGTCCGACTTTGGCAAGGGCGTCGTCTTTGTCAATGGTGTCAGCATTGGCCGTTTCTGGAATGTCGGACCGACCCTATCGCTCTATATCCCGCACAGCCTGCTCAGAGAAGGCGACAATCGCATCATTATCTTTGAGACAGAAGGGATCTACAGCGAAACCATTCACTTAGTTAACCAACCTACATTTAAAACAATAAAGGGGGAAAATCTATGACAATAGTAGGTGCACGTATCGATGGACGTTTAATCCATGGACAGGTAGCCAATCTTTGGACTACCAAGCTCAACATTTCACGCATTATGGTGATTGACGATGAGGTAGCTGAAAATGCTATCGAAAAGAGCGGACTCAAGCTCGCAACGCCAGCTGGTGTGAAACTTAGTGTCTTGCCGATTGCTAAGGCAGCAGAAAATATCTTGGCTGGAAAGTATGATTCGCAGCGACTCTTGATTGTCGCTCGCAAGCCAGACCGCTTCCTGCGGTTGGTCGAAGCTGGTGTTCCGCTGGAAACGCTGAACGTCGGCAATATGTCTCAGTCAGATGAAACTCGCTCCATTACCCGCTCTATCAACGTGGTAGACGCAGATGTTGAAGCCTTTCACAAGCTGCACGAAAAAGGAGTCAAACTGACCGCGCAAATGGTTCCCAACGATCCGGTTGAGGATTTCATGAAGTTATTAAAATAAGACAAAATTTTAGGAGGACATTGTTATGATACAATGGTGGCAAATTTTACTACTCACTTTGTACTCAGCTTATCAAATCTGTGATGAGTTGACCATCGTTTCGTCAGCAGGATCCCCTGTATTTGCTGGCTTTATTACTGGCTTGATTATGGGGAAACCAGTGACCGGTTTGTTTATTGGTGGTAGCCTGCAATTGTTCGTTCTTGGTGTAGGGACATTTGGTGGAGCTTCTCGTATTGATGCGACATCAGGTGCCGTTCTTGCGACAGCCTTTTCCGTAGCACAAGGCATTAAGCCAGAGTTGGCTATCGCGACAATCGCAGTACCGGTAGCAACTTTGCTGACTTACTTCGATATCTTGGGCCGTATGACAACGACTTATTTCGCGCACCGTGTGGATGCAGCAATTGAGCGCTTCGACTATAAAGGTATTGAACGCAACTATCTCTTAGGTGCACTTCCTTGGGCTCTGTCTCGTGCCCTCCCAGTCTTTCTGGCTCTGGCATTTGGTGGAACATTTGTTCAAGCGATAGTAGATGGTGTTGCTGGTGTGAAATGGTTGGCTGCAGGTTTGACGCTGGCTGGTCGTATGCTTCCAGGACTCGGGTTTGCTATCTTGCTCCGTTACCTTCCAGTTAAACGTAATCTTCACTACTTAGCTCTTGGTTTTGGCTTGACGGCTATGTTGACTGTGCTTTATTCAAACATTCAAACTTTGGGTGGGGCTGTATCTAGTATTGTTGGAACTCTTCCAAAAGATGCTGCAATCACATTTGCCAACAACTTCAAAAGCTTGTCTATGATTGGTGTAGCTATCTTTGGTATCTTCCTTGCAGTACAGCATTTCAAATACAGCCAAAGAACAGTAGTTGCTGCTCCAGCTGCTAGTACAAAATCAGAAAGTGAGGAAATTGAAGATGACGAACTCTAATTATAAATTAACAAAAGAAGATTTTAAACAAATCAATAAACGCAGCTTGTTCACTTTCCAATTAGGCTGGAACTACGAGCGGATGCAAGGTTCTGGCTATCTCTACATGCTCTTGCCTCAGCTGCGCAAAATGTACGGAGACGGCACACCAGAATTGAAAGAAATGATGAAATTGCATACGCAATTCTTCAATACATCACCTTTCTTCCACACCATTATTGCAGGTTTTGACCTAGCTATGGAAGAAAAAGACGGTGTTAAATCAAAAGATGCGGTCAATGGTATCAAGACAGGTCTTATGGGACCATTTGCTCCTCTTGGAGACTCTATCTTTGGCTCTCTTGTGCCAGCCATCATGGGATCTATCGCTGCTACCATGGCTATTGCAGGCCAGCCTTGGGGAATTTTCCTTTGGATTGCTGTAGCAGTTGCTTATGATATTTTCCGTTGGAAACAGTTAGAATTTGCCTACAAAGAAGGGGTCAACCTCATCACCAACATGCAAAGCACTTTGACAGCTCTTGTTGAAGCGGCTTCTGTATTGGGTATCTTCATGGTTGGAGCTCTTGTTGCGACTATGATTAACTTTGAAGTTTCATGGGTGCTGAAGATTGGTGAAAAAGCTATTGATTTCCAAGACATGATGAATCTGATTTTCCCACGTTTGATTCCAGCAGTCTTTACAGGCTTTATCTTCTGGCTCTTGGGCAAGAAAGGAATGAACTCTACTAAGGCTATCTTCATTATCATTATCATGGCAGTAAGCTTCTCTGCTATCGGCTACTTCCTGCTGGGACAAGTACCAGAATAATGGAGTGATTTATGAGTAAGAAATTAGTTTTAGTTAGTCATGGTCGCTTTTGTGAAGAGCTGAAAACAACTACGGAAATGATTATGGGGCCTCAGGAAGACATCCATGCAGTAGCCCTACTTCCGGAGGAAGGTCCAGAAGACTTCGCAGCTAAATTCTTAGAGACGGTCAAAGATTTTGAGGATTACTTGGTCTTTGCGGATCTCTTGGGGGGCACTCCTTGTAATGTAGTCAGCCGTTTCATTATGGAAGGACAGGATATCGAGCTTTATGCGGGGGTCAATCTGCCCATGGTCATTGAGTTTATTAACGCTTCTTTGACTGGAGCAGAAGTCAGCTATCCATCCAAGGCAGCAGAGAATATTGTTAAGGTCAATGATGTTCTAGCAGGCCTAATGGATGATGAAGATGAATAAAAGCTTGAACAATCACTTCTAGTTAGGTCAAGTCCTTGCGCTGTCAGCAGATGGGAGATTGCTGATAGGTGAGGATTTACTACAGTGGATGATTCAAGCATACTGGTCTAAGAGGAATTTGGGAGATGCCTCTTGGCCTAGGGAAATGGATGGTTCAGCATTGCAAAATGCAGTCGCTGTCTGGTTTGAAAAAGCTTGTTAAAAGCATATTTCAAGCCTAGCCATCGTCGCGGGGGTGGGACAGCGAGCCGAAAATCTTGGATTTTCTGGATTTCTGTCTCGCTCCCCCTTTTTTCAAAATAATGGAAAGGAATGAGAAAGAGAATGTTAGATTATTCACAGGAAGAATTGCAGCGTCTGGGGGCTGACATCACAACGAGAGAAATCTATCAGCAGCCTGAGGTTTGGCAGGAAGCCTTTGACAGTTACAAGGCTCAAGCCACAGCTATCGCTGCTTTTCTGAAAAAAATCGAGAACAAACATGACTACATCAAGGTCATTTTTTCCGGAGCTGGCTCATCAGCCTATGTCGGAGATACTTTGACTCCTTATTTTAGGCAGATTTATGATGAGCGCAAATGGAATTTCAACGCCATTGCAACGACAGATATCGTGGCCAACCCCTTGGTGCATCTGAAGAGAGAAGTACCGACGGTACTGGTTTCCTTTGCCCGCAGCGGAAATTCCCCAGAAAGTGTAGCGACCGTGGACTTGGCCAAGCAGTTGGTAGATGACTTGTACCAGATTACCATTACTTGTGCTGTCCAAGGCAAGCTAGCCCAGCAGGCCCAAGGTGATGAAAAGAATCTTTTGCTCCTGCAGCCGGAAGCTTCTAATGATGCTGGCTTTGCCATGACCTCTAGCTTCAGCTCTATGATGCTGACAGCCCTTTTGGTCTTTGACCGGGCTGAACTAGACCAGAAGGAAGCTAAGGTTGCGGCTTTGATTCAGCTCAGTCAAGATGTTTTAGGCCGCGTTGCAGATGTGCAGCAGCTGGTTGATTTGGATTTCAGTCGGGTCATTTATCTGGGGGTAGGGCCTTTCTTTGGTTTGGCACATGAAGCCCAGCTTAAGATTTTAGAGTTGACAGCCGGCCAAATTGCGACCATGTACGAAAGCCCAGTCGGTTTCCGGCATGGACCTAAGTCGCTGATTAACCAAGACACCGTCGTTCTGGTCTTTGGTTCGGCAGATGCCTATACCAAGGCTTATGATTTGGATTTGGTGCGGGAAGTGGCTGGTGACGGGATTGTCCGCAGGCTGGTGATGCTGACTGACCGGGAGGAGCAGTTGGAAGGAGTCGAGCAAGTAGTGCTAAGTACCCAAGAGCCTCTGGGAGATAGCTATCGCATCTTCCCTTACATTGTTTACGCTCAGCTCTTTGCCCTCTTGTCCTCGCTCAAGGTCAAAAACCGTCCAGATACACCGTCTCCGACAGGCACGGTCAATCGTGTAGTACAGGGAGTTATCATTCACCCTTTTGGGCAGTAAGAAAAGGAAAAGTTATGGAGAAATTACAAATCAGTCACAAAAAAGTGAGCCATTTGAAAAAACTATCAAACGAGCAGGGGATTATCGGGGCTTTGGCCATTGACCAGCGTGGCTCGCTCAAGAAAATGCTGGCCAGCGGAGAAGATGCGCCATCTGGTGACCAAGCTCTGGTTCAGTTTAAAGAATTAATCTCTAGTCAGCTGACGCCCTATGCCAGCTCCATCCTGTTGGATCCGGAGTTCGGTCTGCCAGCAGCCGAGCTGCGAGCTGCGTCCTGTGGGCTAATAGTGGCCTACGAGAAGACCGGCTATGATGCGACAGCCGAGGGCCGCCTGCCGGACTTGCTGCCTAACTGGTCAGCTAGTCGCATCCGAGACATGGGCGCAGATGCCGTTAAGGTCTTGATTTACTATGATGTGGACGACAAGCCAGAAATCAACGATATCAAGCAGGCCTGGGTTGAGCGCGTGGGCAGTGAATGCTTAGCTGAGGATATTCCCTATTTTCTGGAGATTTTGACCTATGACGCTAAGAGTGACAGTGTCTTGGACGCTAACTATGCCAAGCTTAAGCCGCATAAGGTCAACGAGGCAGTCAAACTCTTTTCAGATTCCCGCTATCATGTAGATGTCTTAAAGGTTGAAGTGCCGGTCAATATGAACTTTGTCGAGGGCTTCACAAAAGAAGGAGTTCAGCCAGTCTACAGCGTGACGGAAGCCCGAGCTTTCTTTAAAGAACAGTCAGATGCGACGCACTTGCCTTTCATTTTCCTCAGCGCTGGTGTCAGTGCCGAGCTTTTCCAAGAAACGCTGCGGCTAGCCCATGAAGCGGGCTCACAGTTTAACGGCGTTCTGTGTGGACGGGCTACCTGGAAGGATGCAGTCTCAGTCTTTGCCCAAGAGGGAGCTGCAGCAGCTCAAGCGTGGCTGGACGAGACAGGCCGTCAGAATATCGAGGATCTTAATCAAGTCTTGCGCCAAACAGCGGTGTCTTGGGTGGACAAGCTTGACCTGCCTTTTGAAGACAGGACTTGGCAAGTTCGTGATTTTTAGCAGGATAGATAAAAGAGGTTTTGTATGAAATCTTACCGAGAATCCATTTTTGGCAAGCTGGGCGGTCAGGAGATTCTGGCTTATACTTTTGAAAACGATCGAGGTTATCGACTGACAGTCATGAACTACGGAGCGACCGTCATCCAGTATGTCACTCCTGATAAAAATAATCACTTTGACAATATCGTCGTTGGCTTTGATCAGTTTGAGGACTATATTGGGAACAGCCCTAAGCACGGAGCCAGCATTGGTCCAGTTGCTGGACGTATTGCTGGTGCAACATTTGATCTGAATGGTCAGACCTTTCAGCTAGAGGCCAATAATGGCTTAAACTGCAACCATAGTGGATCCAGCGGCTGGGACAGTAGCGTTTTTGAAGTAGAGGAAGTCAGTAATGACGGACTTACCTTTTATACAGAGCGGACTGACGGAACTGGCGGCTTCCCGGGCAATCTGAAAATCTGGATTTCCTATACCCTGACAGAGAAGGGCAAGCTGGAAATCTCCTATCAAGTCCAGACAGATCAAGATACCTTGGTCAATCCGACCAACCACAGCTATTTCAACCTGTCAGGTCGTTTCAATCAGCCCATTGATGACCATATCCTGCAGCTCAATACTGGTGGTGTCTATCCTATCGCAGCTGACGGCCTTCCTGAAAAAAAGGCTGATGCAGAGCGTGACTTTGTCAAGAAGCTGACCAAGGGCGCTTCCCTTAAAGAAATTTTCGATGCGACCGATGAGCAAATCCAGCTGGTATCTGGCTTGGATCATCCTTTTGCTCTAAACCCAAGCCGAGATCAGGCAGGGACGCTCTATTATCCAGCATCGGGCCGCCGCCTGACTATTGAGACTCAGGCGCCCTGCTTAGTGATTTATTCAGCGAATTGTGTGGATGATTCGGTTCAGTTTGACGGCCAGCCTATGATTCAGCATAATGGCTTGGCTCTGGAAGCCCAGGCCCTGCCGGATGCCATTCACAGCAGCCAGCAGTCAGATGTCATTCTCAAGGCCGGTCAGATTTTTACCAGCAGGACGGTGTATTTTGCTGATGTACCAGCAACTTTATAAAGAAACAATCGCGAAAGAGCACAAAAAACGGCAGTACCTCCTTCTGCCGTTTTTCTTGGTCCAGTTTTCAGAGACTATGTTTTCATAAGTAGCTAATCTTAAGCAAGGAAAAAGGCTCCACTATCAAAAGCAAAATCTTTTTTGCTAACTGAATTTTACTTTAAGTTTTTCTTAAGCTAAGGCTGCTATACTTATTCTTATCAAATGAAGCCCCCTAACTTTGTTTGATAATCCTAAACTTTTTCATAATAATCTCCCATAAAGGCCACCCAATCCGGTGGTCTTTTTTTGCTCAAATTTTAGAATAAGACAGGATGTTTATCGGATTGTAACTCAAATGTTAAATTTTAAAGGATACGTTATACAAAGTTAAGGTTTCTTTAAGTTAGGGGCAGTATACTATGAGTATCAAATGAAGACCTCCTAACTTTATTTGATAGAAATCCTAAACTTTTTCATAATAATCTCCCATAAAGGCCACCCAATCCGGTGGTCTTTTTTTGTGTTCAGACGCGAATTAGATTTGCTTCCTCTGCCTTATTTTCTGATATAATAGTTCTATGAGTAGAATTTTAGACAATGAATTAATGGGTGATGAGGAATTGGTGGAGCGCACCTTGCGTCCCCAGTATTTACAGGAGTATATCGGCCAGGACAAGGTCAAGGACCAACTGAAGATTTTTATTGAAGCGGCCAAGCTGAGGGATGAGGCGCTGGACCACACCCTGCTTTTTGGCCCTCCGGGTCTGGGGAAGACGACCATGGCCTTTGTCATTGCCAATGAACTAGGCGTTAATCTGAAGCAGACTTCAGGTCCGGTGATTGAAAAGTCCGGTGATTTGGTTGCGATCTTAAATGACCTTGAGCCGGGCGACGTCCTCTTTATAGATGAGATTCACCGCTTGCCAATGGCGGTAGAGGAAGTGCTGTATAGCGCTATGGAAGACTTTTACATCGACATTATGATTGGCTCAGGTGAGACCAGTCGCAGCGTCCATCTGGATTTGCCGCCTTTCACTCTGATTGGGGCGACCACTCGGGCAGGCATGCTGTCCAATCCTCTGCGGGCTCGCTTTGGGATTACCGGTCACATGGAGTATTATGAAGCTGGTGACTTGACGGAAATCGTCGAGCGGACGGCAGAGATTTTTGAGATGGATATTACTCACAAGGCTGCGAAGGAGCTGGCTCTGCGTAGCCGAGGCACACCGCGGATTGCCAATCGTTTGCTCAAGCGGGTGCGGGACTACGCGCAGATTATGGGCAATGGCCTGATTGATGATAAGATAACCGACCAAGCTCTCTCCATGCTGGATGTGGATCAAGAGGGGCTGGACTATGTGGACCAGAAGATTTTGAAGACTATGATTGAGGTCTACGGTGGCGGTCCGGTAGGGCTGGGAACCCTCTCGGTCAATATTGCTGAGGAGCGTGAAACAGTAGAGGACATGTATGAACCTTACCTGATTCAGAAAGGCTTTGTCATGCGAACTCGGACTGGGCGCGTGGCTACCCGTAAAGCCTATGAGCATCTAGGATATGAGTATATGAAGGAATGACGGAAACGTTGTTTCTTTTTTCATACGTCAGAACAATATATCGTAGAATTATTGGCTCTAAAGAACATTATTCTATTATACTTTGCTTTAAAAATTATAGTATAATATAGCTAAAGGAGAAAAAATCTTATGGCAAAATCTAGATATATGAGCAGATTCAAATGGCTCATTGTTATTGTATTATTGACTATCATTACTGTAGGAGTTATTTATATGTTTACCTTGAACAAAAAATCGGAAGAAGAGCGTCGCAACAGAGAGTATGAAGTCAGTCTAGTAAAGGCTTTGAAGAATTCTTATGAGGGAATTGAGGAAATTTATATTTCGAATCCATCATATACCTCAATTCCTTCAGAAGCGTGGGGGGCAGATGTGAAGCTCAAATTTTTTGATGGGACGTTAAAGGAACACGTTTTAGCTTTTGATAAAAATGTTAAAAAAATTAGGATAGGTGTATATAATAATGAAGATGAAGAATTTCAACATTTTTTAGAGTCTAGGAGAGGTTTAACTAAATCAAAAGTGAAAGTTAGATATTCGGATGGGTCAGAGGAGGAGCAGTGATGACTACATACATGTATACAGATAAGCAACTCAATGAATTAAACCAAGGCCCGAATGTTTATAGTGTTAATCCAGAGTACGCACAGCGTAAAGAAAATAGAACAAACATTGTCTCTGCTAAACCAGATAGTGAATTGAAAAAAGGCGAAACCAACACTATTACGACTTCAGACGGTCAGGAATTTCGTGTTATTGCGACTAAGGTGGATTCTAAGACTGGTTTTGATGGCATGGCTGTTGCGCCAATTGTTAACGGACTACCAGACTATAAGAGTGTGGCAGTGATTGCGGCAGGAACGGATCCTAAAAGTCCAGTTAACAAGTTGGGTCCGCTTACGCGTGATGTCGCTGGTGCAGTTGAAGCCAGACAAACAAACTTATCTCCTCAATATAAGGTGGCGGATCAATTTGTCAAAGAGATTATGGATAATCCTCAGTATGAAGTAAGTAAATTATCTGGTTATTCTCAAGGAGCATACATGCTTAAATTGGGGGCTAAGTATCATATTCCAACAACCACTTTTAATGCTTGGTTTAAATATGGAGCTTTGACTGAGGAAGAAAAACAGTTTCTTGAAAAGAACTCTGCTATGTTTGTGGATTACCGTAGAAAGAATGATGACGTAGTCCGCTATAATGATTTTAATCATCCTGAATGGTTTACTAGTCAAAATGATATTTCAAATTCTATTCCCAGAACTATATATTGGATAGATGGAACTAGTCATAGAATCGATGAATGGATATTTGACCCTGTAACTGGACAGGTGATTGGTAGCAAGGGAGGTAAACCTTTAGTCAGCGGGGTCTATAAGGCTTATGCTGATAGCTTGGGTAGAATGCAGCGTTATAAGGAATTGAAAACGAGGTGGGCTTCCAATCGTATTAGTGGAGCAGAACAGATTTATCTGGATGCTGTACAAGGACAGATTTTGTCTTCTAGTATGATGAACGCAGCGCGTATTGGAGCGGAAGAGTTATTGAATTTATCTGAAGAGGCAAACAATCAAGTATCGAATCTTTGGTCTAAAATTGACTTTACTAACTATACAGAATTGTCTATTGAAGAAGTAGAAGCCATCTATGCTGGTCAAGGTGTTACAAAAAACCAATATGTAGATGGATTTAAGAGTGAAACCAATTATCAAGCTGCTAAAATGGCTGATTCAGCAACAGCTTTTGAGCAACTAAACGGGCAACTTCAGGAGGCTATTGAAAAAGTACTGGCAACAGACGCAGGATTGGCGGAGGAATTTAAACGATGGAAAAAAGAGATGTAACTTGGGAAGATGTAAACAGAAAAGAACGAGAATTGACTGAGCTTGAAGATAAATATCGTCATGAAAAAAAGTTATTTGAGAGGAGTGAGAAAGAACTTTATGAACGCTTCAGAGAATTCGGGCATTTAGTAAATGAGGAAATAGAGAAAATGACCTATGTTTTGGAGGGTTTTTCGGTTTCTTCCGAAGATATGCAGGACTATTTCTCTAACATGGAAAATCTAATGTTGGAATCCCAAACTGTTTATAATCGACAAACTATAAAATTAGATGAAGAACAACTCGAATGCGAAAAAGCTTTCCGAAAGAACAGGGATAAGCTAGAAGAAGAATATTATCAGATGAGGAAGAGATATGAGAACTCCAATAAATGAATATTATACAGACAAGGAATATGAATTTGCTTTGAAAGAGATGCGAAGGATAATGGAACGCAAGCGTGCATTAGCAGAAGCTCAGGCTGCGCAGAAAGCTCGTGAAAAAGTGAAGAAAGAATTTCAGACTAGAGCCAAGCAAATTGCCCTTGAGACAAAGACAACTATTACCAATATCAGTAGTCAGATGGATACGGCTATCCGGGGTAATATCCTAAAAAGATTAGAAATGTATGTTCCCAATATGCTAGTAAAATATGATGATATAGGTAAGTGATAAAGTGAAGGGGGATACTAATATCCAACATGAAACGAAAATTGAACAGATTGTTTTAAATTATTTGGATCAAGATCCAGACATCCGAGCAATTTTGGAAATTATTCGCAGTCTGGAGCTCAAGGACTCTTGGTTAGCAGCTGGATGTGTGAGGAATTTTATCTGGAATCTATTGTCAGAGCGACCAGGTTTTGACCCAGACACGGATGTAGATGTCATTTTCTTTGATCCGACTTATGCTGAGGCAGAGACGGTAGAGCTGGAAGCCAAGCTCAAGGCAGACTGGCCACAGTATCAATGGGAACTGAGAAATCAAGCCTATATGCACCGCCATAGTCCTGGAACAGCGCCTTATAAAAATGCTCGCGAAGCCATGAGTAAGTATCCTGAGCGCTGCACGGCTATCGGACTGCGCTTGCTGGCAAATGATAAACTGGAACTTTTTGCACCCTATGGTTTGGAGGATATCTTAAACTTTCAGGTTAGACCGACTCCTCATTTTCTTGAAAATAAGGAGCGTCAGCGTGTCTATGCTGAGCGCTTGGCTAAGAAGAACTGGCAGAAACGCTGGCCGCAGCTGGAATATCACTATCCTGATAAATAGGTATAAGCTAAGAGTAAAATGTTTAAGTTATTTTAAGGAAGTTTTAAGAAATGGATATTATACTATAACCAAGTTAAGAAATTAACTTAACTCCTAAAACTTTTTTCTTTTTAAAAAATAATCTCCCTACAAAAAGCCACCAAACGGTGGTTTTTTGCTATTTTCAGACATAATAGGAGTAGGGCTTGCCAGTTTTCAACGAGAATCAGGAAACTGTAAACGATTCAGGGCTAGTTTTTGCCATTATTTTGTTATAATAGATAGCGAGGTATTCTATGAAGAAAATTGTATTTGTATGTTTGGGCAACATCTGCCGCAGTCCGATGGCAGAGTTTGTCATGAAGAGTTTAACAGACCAGTTGAAAATCGAGAGCCGGGCAACTTCAAGCTGGGAGCACGGCAATCCCATTCATCAGGGAACACAGGCTATTTTTGAGAAATATGCCATTTCTTATGATAGGGACAAGACTTCTCAGCAGATTTCGGCAGCGGATTTTGCGGATTTTGACTACGTCATCGGTATGGATGAAAGCAATGTCCGAGATTTGAAGCGGATGGCGCCCGAGGATTTTCAGTATAAAATTTATCAGTTTGAGGAAGAAAGTGTGCCAGATCCTTGGTACACAGGAGATTTTGATCAAACCTATGATTTGGTCTTGGCTGGCTGCAAGAAGTGGCTGGAGCGTTTGGATGGATAGGAATATGGATAAAGTAAAAGAATTTTACGATAAATACAAGGTCTATCTGACCCGGCAGAATTTAGAACTTTTGGCTGTAACGGTTATTGTGCTGTCAGCTATTCTGGTCTTTACCTCGGGGATTCCTGGTAAGGGCGTTTTAACGCTGGATCAGGGCAAGATCAAGTATGACGGGACCTTGGTTCGCGGGAAGATGAACGGTCAGGGGACTATGACTTTTCAAAATGGGGATAGTTATACCGGTCAATTTCGCAATGGCATCTTTGACGGCAAAGGGACTTTTACCTCGCAGGCTGGCTGGAAATATGAAGGGGACTTCAGCAAGGGTCAGGCCGACGGACAAGGAAAGCTAACGACAGAAGGCAATGTCGTTTATGAAGGAACGTTTAAACAAGGAATTTATCAAAATGCGCATTAAATGGTTTTCGCTCGTCAGAATCACGGGGCTGCTTCTAGTTCTGCTTTATCATTACTTCCAGGGCGTTTTCCCTGGCGGTTTTATTGGCGTGGATATCTTCTTTACCTTTTCTGGATTCTTGATTACATCTCTGCTTATTGACGAGTTTGCCAAGAAGAAAGAAATCGATATCCAAGGCTTTTTCAAACGGCGTTTTTATCGGATTGTACCGCCTCTGGTCTTTATGATTTTAGTCGTTATGCCCTTTACTTTCTTAATCCGTAAGGATTTTGTGGCTGGGATTGGGACGCAGATTGCGGCTGCTTTGGGCTTTGTGACCAACTTTTATGAAATGCTCTCAGGCGGCAGTTATGAGAGTCAATTTGTGCCGCACATCCTGATCCACACTTGGAGTCTGGCTTTAGAAGTGCACTATTATGTTCTTTGGGGGCTGGCTGCTTGGGGCTTGGGCAAGGTTGCCAAGTCAACGGCCCGCTATCGCGGCATGATTGCACTAGTTTCTGCAGGTCTCTTTTTGCTCAGCTTTGTATCAATGTTTGCTGGTGCTTTGACCACTAAGAATTACTCTGACATTTATTTCTCAAGTTTGACCCACGTCTTTCCTTTCTTTGCAGGAAGCATCCTAGCAACCTTATCTGGCGTCGGCCATGTCAGCAGTCGCTTTAAGATGCTGGAAGAAAAGCTGGCTCTCAAGCAAGTGCTAGGAATTATGGGTGGCAGTGCAGCTGTTTTGCTTTTGCTCAGCTTCCTACTCAAGTTTGATAACCTTTGGACCTACCTGGTAGGATTCTTGATTTCGACTATCTTGGCCTGTCTGATGATTTTGGCTGCCAGGATGCTGCATGACAAGCTCCCAGATGTGAAGGAACCTAGCCTTATCAACTTTATCGCAGATACTAGCTATGGTGTTTATCTCTTCCACTGGCCATTCTATATTATCTTTAGCCAGCTGATGAGTAACGGTTTGGCTGTTCTCTTGACCACGCTGCTGTCTCTTACCTTTGCAGCCTTGTCTTTCTATATCTTGGAGCCAACTCTTGCTGGTCGTCAGCCAGTTATCATGGGGACCAAGATGGATCTATCGTCTCTTACTAGGCCAATCTTTTACAGCATGATTCCGCTGACTTTGATTATGTTCTTTATCTCGGTGACAGCACCCAAGGTAGGAGCTTTTGAGGAAAGTTTGATTGTCAATGCTCTGAATCAAGCAGACACTAAGATGCAGACAACTCGCAGTCAGGTTGATCAGTCCAAGGCGACTGAGTATAATGTGGCGGACGGAATTACCATGATTGGTGACTCGGTTGCCCTGCGCTCAAGCGATCAATTGCAGCAGATCTTGCCAGGAATCGAGCTAGATACTGTCGTTAGCCGCAGTCTGAGCACAGGCTTAGAGGTCTACAAGACAGATATTGCTAATAGAGTACTGAAGAAGCAGGTTGTCCTGGCTCTCGGGACCAATTCGTCTGGTTATTCGAATGAGCTTTTGGATGAGTATGTTTCCAGCCTGCCTAAGGGACATCAACTGATCCTCGTGACCCCTTATGACGGTCGCTCAGAGGGCGGTGTTTTAGCCCAGCAGCGGGAGTATGAGCTGGAATTAGCCAAAAAGTACGACTATGTCTTTGTGGCTGACTGGCATCAAACTGCTATCGAAAATCCGCAGATTTGGGAAGGGACAGACTATGTCCACTTTGGCTCAAACTCAGAGTCCATCATTGAGGGGGGAACTCTCTATGCCAATACCATTAAGCAAGCCATAGATGAAGCAAATTCTGGCAATGTGAAACCATAAATTCCAAAAGGAGAAGCAACAATGGGACAAATTAAATCAAGCGCCATTTCAGCTGGCTCTGCTATCAGTGAGCTAGTTGGAGTTGATACTAGCAATGCACAAAATCAACAAGTCGAATTTTCCTATACAACAGGGATTGCTGGGATGGAAGCTGGCCGTCAGGCCTGCAATCAAATGCTACAGGCTGTCAGTGACTTCAGCTCAGCTGTTCTGACTCAGGCCAATAAATTTCCAGAAATTGCTGCAAAAATTGAGAAACGCGATATAGAGGAAGCCAAGCGCTGGGAGAGTTGAGATGAAGGCAGATAAAAGCGAAAAAGAACGCCAGGCACTTTACGAAAAAATCCTCAAAGTCGACCAAAAAGAAGACGAATTTATGACGATGAAACGTCAATACGAGATTTCCCTGGCGAATTTTGCGACGGATTTCCAATACTTGACGACCCGAATGGAACATCTACTTTATGAACACCCTCAAAGCTCTGCTGCCCTCAGTCGTGATTTATCAGAAACTCAGTATCTTAACCGACAGGTTAAGAACTATGTGGATGTTCAGATGGATGAACTTGGAAAGCTCAGTCGTCAAACAAGAAAGACTATGGAAGAAGAGCGAGACAAACTGACCAAAGAAAGGAATAGTCTGCCATGGGAGTAAAATATAGTGCAGCAGATTCAGCCCAGCTTATCCAAGCGATGACCAGCAACCTTCAAGTAGCCAATCAAGTGACCGATCGTCTATCTAGTGGCTGCGACCATCTGATTGCCTCTTTGGAGTCGGGTGAGCTGCAGGGAGCGGCTTATACAGCGGGGAAAGGCTTATTTACTGAGGTAATCATCCCTGCCATCAAGAAGTTGCAAGAGGCTATTGATGATATTCAGGGAGAGCTTGCTTCCTATAAAAGTGCTGATTCCGAGGTGGCTGGATATGGCGAATTGGACTTGGATCTACTGAAGGAACAGCTGAAAATAAAAAATGAGCAACTGGCAAAAGTAGAAAAGCAGATTGCAGATAATCAAGATTTTTTCCGTAATGCAGGAGCTCTGCTGACAGGTAAGTTGGGAGACCTTTTATCTCAGACATCTGCTTTAATGGAAGTTGAAACTCAACTAAATATCGGTATTCGAGAAATTCAAGAAAAAATAGACAAACTGGAATGGTTTGTGGATCAGGTGTCCCAGTATTTCACAGATAGTCTGCAGGTTTTGGGTTTAGCTATCCAAGGAGCGACGCAGCTTAGTCAGGTATTGGTAGACAGTGAGGGTAATTACTCTACTGATGGTATAGATATGAGTTGGTCTACTAAGATGAAGGCTCAGAAGATTCAGACTATTTCGAAGAAAAAATATCTAGAGCCTAAAGAACGATTGATTCAAGAAGCTTCTCGGAATATGATGCTATCGGATGAAGGGGATGCCTATTATCGTAGTCAACTCAAGGAAAAGTTAAAGGGGAAACCGCGTTCAGAATGGGATAAGATTGTTGATGATTATAATCATACTCTAAAGATTGACAATGAAGGCAATATAATTGATATTTTTGATTTTAGAGCTTATAAGGATCGTCATTATCAAAAAGATGATAACTTTTCTGTACTAAAAAATGGAAAGTATGATAGTGCTTATACGAGAATGGTCAATGAAAAATACCAAGAACTTATTCAAGAAAATTTTGAAGCTAATTCTGTTGACTTGGCTAAGGGAGTAGTAGAAATTTTAGCTGGTCTTGGTATTTATGCTGGTACTTCTCTAGGAGCAGCTTTTGCTTTGGAGTGGGCTCCACTAACTGGAGGTGGCTCGGCGCTAGTAGCAGCAGCAGCTGTAGAAGCAGGGTATATTACTGCAGAAGGCCTAGTTGTAGATGGGACTTTGTCAGTTGCTAGAACTCTTTATGAAATTGATACAGCGAATTTAGGAGTTACCCTCAGTGCAGCTAGTAACTATAACAGCTGGCAGGCAAATAAACCGACGAGTAAGACCATTTCCGGCAGAGGTGGTAAACTAATTGAAGCCCGAGTAGGAAATCGAAAAGTGAAGCTTCGTGTGGATTGGGAGCCAACTAGTGGTACTAATGGTGATGGAGTGTTCCAGGTTCAATCTGGAAGTGGAAAGTCGGGGTATTCTATCGATGAGCATATTGATATAGGAAAAATATCAGATAGAAATTCAGTAATGAATTGGGTAAATAAAACAAGGAGACTGAAAAATCTTAATGAGAGTGTCAAAAATGAAATTGTAGATAGAATTTGGAAAACTTTTCAAAATAATTACTGAAATTAGGAGAGAACATGAGACTATATATCAAAAGTGATTTTAAGAAAAAAATAACATTTACTACTAGAGAGCTTGTTTGGAAGATGTGGTTTAAAGAATGGAATGGCCATTTGATTACTACTTCTAATGTGGGTGATAATGAGATGTTACAAGATGATTTCTTTTTTGGAGTTCAATTTGATAAATGGCGATTTAATGATAAACGATGGAATCATATACCATACGACAAGAGCGATCCTTGGAATTCGTTTTCTGATGAAAATATTCAATTGGAATTTGAAAATGATTTTATTACTGATGGGAGAGAACGTGGAGAAAACCTTAGGATTGCTACGACACATACAGATATTTTAACGGTTGATAAACGTGCTATGTATATCATGGCAGTCGAGATAGCTTCTGCTATTGATGGGCAGATTAGTGAGGATGACAAAGAGACCTGGATTGATGTAGAGACTTTTAAGGAGTTGCACAAGGACGTCTTATCACTAACCTACGATCAAGCAACTGATATCAGTGTGGAGGAACTGAAAAGTATGAAACCTGTAGAGGACCTTTTGTGGGATGAAGAGGAACGGCTTCATGAAGAATACATCAAAATCCATGGTGAACGAGTTTATGACGATGAGGAAGAAGATTGAAATTATATTTAAAAGGTGATTACACCAAAGAAATTCCGTTTGATTATTTAGAACTAGCGAAGAGAATGTGGTTTGATACTAAAGATGGTAAGCGAGTAGATTTTTCTTATTTTGGAAATACTCGCCCATTTAAAACAGACCCAACTATTCACTTGAAATTGAATAAGTGGATGCATGATAGTAGATGGAATAATGTTCGGTTGAAAGAAGGGATTACCAACGAATTTGGAAGTCATGTATATGAAAAACTTGAATTAGATTTTGAAGATAATCCAGCAACAGACTATCGAGAAAAAGGAGACTGTCTACGTTTAGCTTCTACCCACCTTGAACTTCTCACTGTTGATAAACGTGCCTTCTATATTATGGCACTTGACATTGCGACTGCCATTGATGGTCAGATTAGCGAAGATGATAAAGAGAGCTGGTTAAGTGTGGAGGAATTTAAAAACCGGCATGAAGATATCCTTTCGATGAGTTATGAACAGGCTAATGAGCTGAGCCTTGAAGAAATTCCGTTTATGGATGATGTTCGAGACCCAGTTTGGGAAGAAGATGACTGCAGAAATGAGGAGTACATTAAAATCCATGGAGAGGTAGAGTTGGACGACGAGGACGAATGAAATTATATTTAAAAGGCGATTACACAAAAAAAGTACCTTATGGTTATTTAGAACTTGCTGGTAAAATGTGGTTTCCAGAAGATGAGCAAATTTCTTACTCAAATGCTGGGAACAATGATGCATTACAAGAAGATTTTTTCTCAAATTTATCCTTGAGGAAAGGCACTGCTGATAAGAGATGGTCTAGTGTCCCCCTAAAGGAAGGGGTACGAAGACTCTTTTCACATATTAAGGAATGTATTGAAATTAATTTTGAAGATGCAGTTGCTACAGATTATAATGAAAAGGGGGACTATCTCCGAATTTTAACCAGCCATCTGGAAGTTTTGACAGTTGATAAACGTGCTATGTATATTATGGCGCTTGAGATTGCAAAGGTGATTGACGGGCAAATTAGCGAAAATGATAAGGCTAGCTGGTTGACAATTGAGGAGTTTAAAAGAAAACATGAGGCTATTCTATCTCTAACTTTTGGAGAAGCAAAAGAACTAAGTTTGACAGAAATTCAAACGATGGATATTGTAGACGACCCTCTTTGGGAGGAAGAAGCTACTCGTCGAAAAGAATACATACTAGCACATGGAGGCGATATCTCAGATTTATGAGACTATACATCAATGGTGATTATACTAGAAAAGTGCCATTTGGCTACAGAGAACTCGCATGGAAAATGTGGTTTAAAGAAAGAAATGGCCAAAAAATAAGTTTCTCAAATGTCGGGGATGACGAGATGTTGCAAAATGACTTCTATTTATCTTTGCGGTTAGATAAGTGGGGAGCAAGTGGCTCTCGTTGGAAAGATGTCAAGGTTAAAGGTGGCAGTGCAATCAATTCCCAAAAATATGAAAATATTGATTTGGATTATGAGGGAAGTTATGAAAGCGACGGTAGAGAAAAGGGCAAATATTTAAGAATTGCTTCAAATTATCGGGATGTTTTAACAGTTGATAAACGAGCTATGTATATTATGGCACTTGAAATTGCGACTGCGATTGACGGTCAAATTAGTGAAGATGATAAGAAAACATGGCTAACAATCGAGGAATTCAAGAAAAAGCAAGAAGATATCTTATCTTTGACCTTTGAGGAAGCAAATGAGATGAGTTTGGAAGAAATTCAGACGATGGATGCTATTGACGACCCCATCTGGGAAGAATTGGATCGGAAACGTGAAGAATATATCAAAATAAATGGTGAACGTGTTTATGATGACGATTGAGATTATCATTTAAAATAGAAATTAAGGTTCATTTTTTAGATGTTTATGATGTTTATAAAGTAATGATCAGCTCGGTTCGTCCGAGCTTTTTATACCTAAGCAAAGAAAGCGTTTTCATATATTATGTGAAAGTAAAAGTATGTGAAATCTTTAAAATGTAAAAAATTTTTTCACAATAACTAAAATTATAGACTGTAAAATCGGCGAATTTGTTATTTATTTCACAAATTAATAGAGAAAAGTTTGTGAATGTTAAGTGAAAGTGTTTACAAAAATCATTAAATGGGTTATAATTGAATTGTGAAATATTTAACAAAGGTTAGAGTTCTTCGTCTAACCTAAGGCAAAACCATTGGAGGAATAGAATGGCTGAAAAGAAGAAAACGGTAGAACAAGAAGACAAGGCTTTGGCAGCGCAAAAGCATGTCGATGAATTGGTGCAAAAAGGTCTGGTTGCACTTGAGGAAATGAGAAAGCTGAATCAGGAACAGGTGGACTACATCGTAGCCAAGGCCTCTGTAGCAGCTTTGGATGCCCACGGTGAGTTGGCTCTGCACGCTTATGAAGAAACGGGCCGTGGAGTTTTTGAAGATAAGGCAACGAAAAACCTTTTCGCCTGTGAACACGTTGTGAATAATATGCGCCATACGAAGACAGTTGGTGTTATTGAAGAAGATGATGTGACTGGACTGACCTTGATTGCAGAGCCAGTGGGTGTTGTCTGCGGAATTACTCCAACAACCAACCCGACTTCAACAGCGATTTTCAAATCTTTGATTTCCTTGAAGACTCGTAATCCGATCATCTTTGCTTTCCACCCATCAGCTCAAGAATCTTCTGCTCATGCAGCACAAATCGTGCGTGATGCAGCGATTGCAGCAGGTGCGCCTGAAAACTGTGTACAGTGGATTACAGCGCCATCTATGGAAGCAACTTCTGCACTCATGAACCACGAAGGAATCGCAACAATCCTTGCGACAGGTGGTAACGCAATGGTGAAGGCAGCTTATTCATGTGGTAAGCCAGCTCTTGGGGTTGGTGCCGGAAACGTACCAGCTTATGTGGAAAAATCCGCTAATATCCGTCAAGCAGCGCATGATATCGTTATGTCTAAGTCCTTTGACAATGGTATGGTCTGTGCTTCTGAGCAAGCGGTTATCATTGACAAGGAAGTTTATGATGAATTTGTAGCAGAGTTCAAATCTTATCATACCTACTTTGTAAATAAGAAAGAAAAAGCTCTCTTGGAAGAATTCTGCTTCGGTGCTAAGGCAAATAGCAAGAACTGTGCTGGTGCTAAGCTAAATCCGGATATCGTTGGTAAGCCAGCTACTTGGATTGCAGAGCAAGCAGGTTTCAGCGTGCCAGAAGATACGAATATCTTGGCTGCAGAGTGTAAAGAAGTTGGTGAAAAAGAGCCGTTGACACGTGAAAAACTGTCACCTGTCATTGCTGTGCTCAAGTCTGAATCCCGTGAAGACGGTGTTGAAAAAGCCCGTCAAATGGTAGAATTCCATGGTCTTGGTCACTCAGCCGCTATCCATACAGCGGACGAAGAGTTGACCAAGGAATTTGGTAAGGCTGTCCGTGCTATCCGTGTTATTTGCAACTCACCTTCTACTTTCGGCGGTATCGGAGATGTTTATAATGCCTTCCTGCCATCACTGACTCTGGGCTGTGGATCTTATGGTCGCAACTCAGTTGGTGATAACGTTAGTGCTGTGAATCTCTTGAACATCAAAAAAGTAGGAAGACGTAGAAATAATATGCAATGGATGAAACTCCCTTCAAAAACTTACTTCGAGCGTGACTCTATCCAATACCTGCAAAAATGTCGTGATGTGGAACGTGTCATGATCGTTACAGACCATGCTATGGTAGAGCTTGGTTTCCTAGATCGTATCATCGAACAACTTGATCTTCGTCGTAATAAGGTTGTTTACCAAATCTTTGCAGACGTAGAACCAGATCCAGATATCACTACAGTTGAACGTGGTACAGAGATTATGCGTACCTTCAAACCTGATACAATCATCGCGCTTGGTGGTGGTTCACCAATGGACGCAGCTAAAGTAATGTGGCTCTTCTATGAGCAACCAGAAGTGGACTTCCGTGATCTTGTGCAAAAATTCATGGATATCCGTAAACGTGCCTTCAAATTCCCGTTGCTTGGTAAGAAGACTAAGTTTATCGCAATCCCTACAACATCTGGTACAGGTTCAGAAGTAACACCGTTTGCCGTTATCTCTGACAAGGCTAACAACCGTAAGTACCCAATCGCTGACTACTCTCTGACTCCAACTGTAGCCATCGTAGACCCAGCTCTGGTACTGACTGTTCCAGGATTTGTTGCAGCAGACACTGGTATGGACGTGCTGACCCACGCAACAGAAGCTTATGTATCTCAGATGGCAAGCGACTTTACAGATGGTTTGGCTCTCCAAGCGATCAAACTAGTCTTTGAAAATCTGGAAAGCTCTGTTAAGAACGCTGACTTCCACTCTCGCGAAAAGATGCACAATGCCTCTACTATCGCTGGTATGGCCTTTGCCAATGCCTTCCTGGGAATTTCCCACTCTATGGCCCATAAGATTGGTGCTCAGTTCCATACGATCCACGGTCGTACCAATGCGATCTTGCTGCCATATGTAATCCGCTACAACGGTACACGTCCAGCTAAGACAGCGACATGGCCTAAGTACAACTACTACCGTGCGGATGAGAAATACCAAGACATCGCTCGTATGCTTGGCTTGCCAGCTTCTACTCCAGAAGAAGGTGTTGAATCATTTGCGAAAGCTGTTTATGAACTGGGAGAACGTGTCGGTATCGAAATGAACTTCAAGGCTCAAGGTATTGACGAAAAAGAATGGAAAGAACATTCACGCGAATTGGCCTTCCTTGCTTATGAAGACCAATGCTCTCCAGCCAACCCACGCCTTCCAATGGTTGACCACATGCAGGAAATCATCGAAGACGCATACTATGGCTACAAGGAACGCCCAGGACGCCGCAAATAAGCGAATAGCTTCCTTAATTAAAAATAAGACAGTTTGTCGGTTATCCCCTACCCTTTGGTAGGGGATTTTTCTATGTGTCTTAGCGAGGCAAGACCGTCGGTCGAAGCCGAGCTTAGAGACATTGATGCTGAGGAGCGTAGTGACGTGAGCGCTATGTGTCTTAACGAAACGTGTCCGTAGGACAAAGTTGAGTTATAGAGCAGTGGATGCAGTTTTGTCCGTTAGGAAGAAAGCTATATACCTTGAAGAAACACATAGCGAGGCAAGACCGTCGGTCGAAGCCGGGCTTAGAGACATTGATGCTGAGGAGCGTAGCGACGTGAGTGCTAGATCTCTTAACGAAAAGAGCTTGCTGGGATAAAAAGACGTAAACCTTCTAACTACTTGTTATTGAGCGAGCTTTTGTGCTAAGATAAGGGGACAATGGAAAAAAGGAGAGCAATGTGATTTTTTTATCTTTATGGGCTGGGCTGTTGAGTGGTCTTTGCTGGTTGTTGGGGGATATTCTGCTGGTTGGCTTTGAGGTAAACAAGAAAAGTTATGCTTCCTTTACGGAGCAGAGTCGGATTGGCAATAAGAAGCTGGCTATGCTGATGCTGTCTGGCTCTGTCGGTCGGCTGCGTCTGGGCGCTCTGGTGGCTAACTTCTCAATCCCTCTTATGTTAGTCTCGCTTTATGCTCTCTTTGGTTTGACAAATAAGGGCTTGTGGGCCTATCTGTCAATAGCCTTGTTAGGAATTGGATTTGCCCTGTCGCCAGTGGCACATGTGGCCTTTTACTACGTTGGGATCATCAGCAAAAAGGCTTATAAACGAAGCGGTGGACAGGTCTGCTCAGACGAAGATAGCGAGCTTATCAATGAAGCAGTGCTCTTTCTAGATATAACCTGGCGGACAGCTATCGCTCTGACCGGTCTAGGCTGGCTCGTTTACTCACTGCTAATAGTTACCGGTCAGACAATATTGCCTACTTATCTGGGGTTGCTGAGTCCTTTACCTCTCAGTCTGTTGACTATCTTACTGGTAGAAAAGCTGAGAATCGGACGTCCCTACCTTAACGGAGCTGGCCTAAATATAGGATTTAGTTTGTTCTATTTACTGCTCCTGCTTCATATAGGTTCTTAGGAGGTGAATCGGTAAAATTTCAAAAAAAACAGAAAATCTATATATTAACCTATTGAAGATTTCCTCTTTCTATGGTATGATGAAAGAGGTTTCAAGAATCGTTGGGAGGATAAGACATGAAAAACCCTACTTTACTTAAAGAAATGTTACATTATCGCGGAAGAGATGAAATGCCCGACGATTTTGATGCCTTTTGGAATAAACAAGTGGCGGAGGTGGAAGTGCCTCAGGACTACCAGTTGCTGGAAAAAGATTTTCAAATTGCATATGCGACTTGCTATGAGCTAACCTTCAAGTCTGGAAACGGTGGACAAATCTACGCTAAGCTAGTTGTGCCTAAGTTATCAGAAAAAGTTCCGGTATTGTTTCATTTTCACGGTTATATGGGGCAGGGCTGGGATTGGTCTGATATGCTGGCCTATACGGCAGCGGGCTGGGGTGTGGTGTCGATGGATGTGCGTGGTCAGTCAGGCTATTCAATGGATGGTGATAGAGAAGCTCGCGGCAATACTGTTAAAGGACATATTATCCGCGGGGCTCTAGATGGACCGGATCAGCTCTTTTTCAAGGATGTCTATCTGGATGTTTACACCTTGGTCGAGCTAGTGGCTGATTTGGACTTTGTGGATGAAAACCGTTTGTCTAGTTTTGGTGGTTCACAGGGCGGAGCCTTGGCTTTGGTAGCAGCTGCTTTAAATTCTCGGATTAAGCAGACTGTAGCCATCTATCCCTTCCTTGCTGACTTTAGACGGGTTTTGGAGATTGGCAATACCAGTGAAGCCTATGATGAGCTCTTTCGTTATTTCAAATTCCATGATCCTTTTCATGAGACAGAAGAGCAGTTGTTGCAGACACTTGCTTATATTGACGTGAAAAATCTGGCCCATCGTATTAGCTGTCCAGTGCAGATGATTATTGGTCTGGAGGATGATGTTTGCTATCCTATCACACAATTTGCCATTTATAACCGCTTGGCTGGAGAAAAGGAGTATCATCTCCTGCCTGAGTATGGGCATGAGGCTATGAATGTCCGTGTCAGCGATACTGTCTTTAACTGGCTCTGCGGAACCAAAATAAAAAGACTTTCTCTCATTTCGGATTTTAAATCCGAGAGATAATATTTGTCCCCCTTTGGGGCTAGGCCTTTGCCTAGCCCTTTTTACTTGCCTGAGGGAGTATAGAAAGTGAGAACCTTTTTAGAAGTTTGCTTGCTCTTTCATTGGCTTTTCTACAAAACGGAATCCTGAAAGTACTTTCAGGAATTTCTGTTTTTCTGGAAAATTCGGAAACTATAATCTAAATCTCAAACAATATTGAAAGCGCTTTAAAAATTATTTATAATAACATTATGAAATACTCGAGTTAAAAAATGGAGTCTAGGATAAGGACGTAAAAATATTTGTTTGCGCCTTCTTCTCTGCTCCACCTGAGGTCCTAGGTAGTTGTTAGACTATCTGATCAGACCGATGTCTTACGAAAGGAGATTGTATATTCATGTCACAGATTTTAAAAGATGACTTGATAGCTAAGATTAAAGACGGCATCATTGTTTCCTGTCAAGCCTTGCCCCAGGAGCCGCTTTATACGGAAGCTGGAGGAGTGATTCCTCTCTTGGTCAAGGCAGCTGAGCAGGGCGGTGCTGTAGGTATTCGAGCTAATAGCGTTCGCGATATTCGGGAGATTAAGGAAGTAACTTCTCTGCCTATCATCGGAATTATCAAACGCGACTATCCGCCACAAGAGCCTTTTATCACGGCTACCATGCGGGAAGTGGATGAGTTGGCTGCTCTGGATATTGAAGTCATTGCTCTGGACTGTACCAAGCGGGAGCGCCATGATGGCCTGACAATTGCGGATTTCATCAAGCAGGTCAAGGCCAAGTATCCCCATCAGCTATTGATGGCAGATATCAGCACCTATGAGGAAGCCGCTGCTGCTGTAGAAGCTGGTGTAGACTTTGTCGGCACGACCTTATCGGGCTACACTTCCTACAGCCCTAAGGTTGACGGACCAGACATTGAGCTTATCCGCCGCTTGTGCCAAGCAGGCTTTGATGTCATCGCTGAAGGAAAGATTCACTATCCGAGTCAAGCCAAGCAGATACATGATTTGGGTGTAAGAGGCATCGTTGTCGGAGGAGCCATTACTCGGCCTAAAGAAATTACAGAGCGCTTTGTTGCAGGATTAAAATAAGTGAGGTAGATGAATGACAACCTTAACACTAAATAAACTATATAAAAAATATCCTAATAGTGATTTTTACTCTGTTGAAAATTTTGATTTGGATATTAAGGATAAGGAGTTTATCGTTTTTGTAGGACCTTCCGGTTGCGGGAAATCAACAACCTTGCGGATGATTGCAGGACTTGAGGATATCACAGAAGGGGAGCTCTATATTGATCAAAACCTTGTCAATGACATTGCTCCTAAAGATCGGGATATCGCCATGGTTTTTCAAAATTATGCCCTTTATCCTCACATGACTGTTTATGACAATATGGCATTCGGACTTAAGCTTCGCAAGTATGACAAGGCTGATATTGACAAAAGAGTCCAGGAAGCGGCGGAAATCCTTGGGCTGAAAGAGCTGCTGGATCGTAAACCGGCCGACTTATCTGGTGGTCAGCGTCAGCGTGTAGCTATGGGGCGGGCGATTGTTCGTGATGCCAAGGTCTTCCTTATGGATGAGCCCTTGTCTAACTTGGATGCTAAACTGCGCGTGTCCATGCGGGCAGAAATCGCAAAAATTCACCGCCGTATCGGAGCGACGACTATCTATGTAACCCACGACCAGACCGAGGCCATGACCTTGGCTGACCGCATCGTTATCATGTCAGCTACTAAGAATGAAGCAGGAACAGGTACTATCGGCCGAATCGAGCAAATCGGTACGCCTCAGGAACTTTATAACGAGCCAGCTAATAAATTTGTGGCAGGTTTTATCGGCAGTCCAGCCATGAATTTCTTTGAAGTGAACTTAGAGGGCAATCAGCTTACAGATGGACAAGGCTTTGCTGTTGGACTCCCAGACGGTCAGCGTAAAATCCTAGAAGAAAAAGGCTATCAAGGAAAGAAAGTGATACTGGGCATTCGACCAGAGGATATCTCAGCTGAGTTGATAGTAGAAGATACTTTTCCAGATAGCACTGTAGATGCTGAAGTCACCGTTTCTGAGTTACTAGGCAGCGAGTCTGTTCTCTATTGTAAGGCTGGCGTACAAGAATTTTCAGCCAAAGTGGAAGCTTCTAACTATTTGGAGCCTGGCTCTAAAATTCGCTTTACCTTTAAGATGCCTAAGGCTCATATATTTGATTTTGATAGTCAGGAGAGAATCAAAATCTAAGAATTTTAAATAAAAATGAAGACGCTATCTTTAAAAAGAGAATTATTAAAAGGGAGTGAATTTATCGAGTTAAGGTTCTAAAAATACTTATTTACTGTTCTGAAGAAACAGTAAAACAAGAAGGACTAACAGGTCCATGTCTGTCACCAGGTCCAATCCTTACTTGAAACTGGAAAAACAAAGACAAATAAGCCTCTCAGTTTTTGTAAAGAAAAGGACTAGATTTAAGAGAAATTCATTTTTAAGGAGAAAAGAATATGAAATTCGGAAAATTATTCGCATCGTTATTGACAGGTGCTGCAATTATTTCTTTAGCAGCTTGTGGAAACAATGGCGGATCAGATAAAACAGCTAGCTCTGGCAGTAATTCTGGCAAAACAGAGATTACTTGGTGGGCTTTCCCAGTCTTCACACAGGAAAATGCCAACGATGGTGTTGGAACTTATGAAAAATCAATTATCGAGGCTTTTGAAAAAGAGAACCCAGATATTCATGTCAATCTGGAAACTATTGACTTTAAATCTGGTCCTGAAAAGATTACGACAGCTATCGAAGCGGGCACAGCACCGGATGTTTTATTTGATGCACCAGGTCGGATTATTCAGTATGGAAAAAATGGTAAATTAGCTGATTTGAACGATCTATTTACTGATGACTTTGTCAAAGATGTCAATAATGATAATATTATCCAAGCCAGCAAGGCAGGAGACAAAGCTTACATGTATCCTATCAGCTCTGCTCCATTCTATATGGCTTTCAATAAGAAAATGTTGGAAGATGCCGGTGTAGCAAATCTTGTCAAGGAAGGCTGGACAACATCTGATTTTGAAAAAGTGCTGAAAGCTCTGAAAGATAAAGGCTATACTCCAGGTTCCCTCTTTAGTAATGGTCAAGGTGGAGACCAAGGAACTCGTGCCTTCATCGCTAATCTTTATGGCGGATCTATTACAGACGAAAAAGTTACCAAATACACAACTGACGATCCTAAGTTTGTCAAAGGACTGGAAAAAGCAGTTGGTTGGATTAACGACGGTTTGATGATGAACGGCTCTCAATATGATGGTGGAGCAGATATTCAAAACTTTGCTAACGGCCAAACATCCTACACTCTTCTTTGGGCTCCTTCTCAAAATGGTATTCAAGCACAACTTTTAGAAGCCAGCAAAGTCGATGTAGTGGAAGTACCGTTCCCATCAGAATCTGGCAAACCAGCTCTTGAATATCTTGTAAACGGATTTGCAGTCTTTAACAATAAAGATGAAAAGAAAGTAGCAGCTTCTAAGAAGTTCGTCCAATTTATTGCTGATGACAAAGAGTGGGGACCTAAGAATGTAGTTCGCACAGGTGCTTTCCCAGTTCGTACTTCATTTGGAAAACTCTATGATGATAAACGTATGGAAACCATCAGTGGATGGACTCAGTACTATTCACCATATTACAACACGATTGATGGCTTTGCGGAAATGAGAACTCTTTGGTTCCCAATGCTCCAATCTGTATCCAATGGTGATGAAAAGGTTGAACCTGCTTTGAAGACATTTACAGAAAAAGCAAACGAAACAATTACTAAAAAATAAGCAAATGTGAAATCCTCCCCTTTTTCTGTTGACAGTTTCTAGAGGTAGAAAAAGGGGGATTTTGTTAGAAAATCTTGAAAGAGGGGTACCTCATTGTGAAAGTCAATAAAATCAGAATGAAAGAAACCCTAGTATCATACGCGTTTTTAGCTCCAATTCTGATATTTTTCACGGTATTTGTCTTGGCACCTATGATTATGGGTTTTGTTACTAGTTTTTTTAACTATACGATGACCTCCTTTACTTTTGTCGGATTTGATAATTATATTCGGATGTTTAAAGATCCGGTCTTTATGAAATCGCTGATTAATACGGTCATTATCGTGGTCGGCTCTGTGCCGATTGTAGTTCTCTTCTCTTTGTTTGTGGCTTCGCAGACTTATGAGATGAATGCTGTCTCTCGTTCCTTTTACCGTTTTGTATTCTTCCTGCCAGTTGTTACAGGGAGCGTAGCTGTGACGGTCGTATGGAAATGGATCTACGATCCGCTGTCTGGTATTTTGAACTTTGTTTTGAAGTCAGGCCATGTCATCAATCAAAATATTTCTTGGCTTGGGGATAAACATTGGGCATTGCTAGCGATTATCATTATTCTCTTAACAACTTCTGTGGGTCAACCTATCATTCTCTATATCGCAGCTATGGGAAATATTGACAATTCTCTAGTTGAGGCTGCGCGAGTGGATGGTGCAACAGAATTGCAAGTCTTCTGGAAGATCAAATGGCCTAGCCTGCTTCCAACAACCCTTTACATTGCTATCATTACTACAATTAACTCATTCCAGTGTTTTGCCTTGATTCAGCTCTTGACATCAGGCGGACCTAATTACTCAACCAGTACGCTCATGTACTATCTGTATGAAAAAGCCTTCAAGTTATCTGAATACGGCTATGCTAATACAATGGGAGTCTTTTTAGCAGTCATGATTGCCATCATCAGCTTCGCCCAATTCAAGATTCTTGGAAACGATGTAGAATACTAGAGAAAGGAGAAAGAAGATGCAAACTAAAAAAATGAACGTTTTTAAGGTGGTATCAGGCTTTGTTCTGGCCATATTAACCATCCTCTTTGTCTTTCCTTTCTATTGGATTTTGACAGGAGCTTTCAAGTCTCAACCAGCAACGATTGTCATTCCGCCAGAATGGTGGCCAAAAATGCCAACGGTTGAAAACTTCCAGCAATTGATGGTGCAAAATCCAGCCATGCAATGGATGTGGAATAGTGTTTTCATTTCGCTTGCGACCATGTTTCTGGTCTGCGCCACGTCTTCTTTGGCAGGATATGTTTTGGCCAAGAAGCGGTTCTATGGTCAACGGATTCTTTTTGCCATCTTCATTGCGGCCATGGCTTTGCCTAAGCAAGTAGTACTGGTACCACTAGTGCGTATTGTTAATTTCATGGGAATTCACGATACCTTGGCAGCAGTAATTTTACCGTTGGTTGGCTGGCCTTTCGGAGTTTTTCTAATGAAGCAGTTCAGTGAAAACATCCCGACAGAGCTTCTTGAGTCTGCTAAAATCGACGGTTGTGGCGAAATTCGGACTTTCTGGAGTGTTGCTTTTCCGATTGTCAAACCGGGCTTTGCGGCTCTAGCTATTTTCACCTTTATCAATACTTGGAACGACTACTTTATGCAATTGGTTATGTTGACATCTCGGCAGAATCTGACAATTTCTCTCGGGGTTGCGACCATGCAGGCTGAAATGGCAACCAACTATGGCCTCATTATGGCTGGAGCAGCTTTGGCTGCAGTGCCAATTGTGGCGGTCTTCCTCATCTTCCAAAAATCCTTCACACAAGGAATCACTATGGGAGCTGTTAAAGGATAGAAATATGATTTTTGATCAATTAGAGAATCTCGTTCGCTATCGAGGGATTCACAAAAATATCGATACAGCTATTGATTATCTCCTGAGTCACGATGTATCTAATCTAAATTCAGGGCGCTATGAAGTAGATGGTGATAGGGTCTTCTTCTTTTTGCAGGAAAATACTCTCAGTCAGCAGCAAGAGGAAAGCTTTGAATTCCACCAGAGATACTTGGACCTGCACTTTCTTTTGGAAGGGCATGAGCTGATCCAATACGGCTGTCAGATTAGAGAAGTTCAGGAAGCCTATGATGAAGGTCGAGATATTGGTTTTGTTGTTTGCGAACAGACTTATCCGCTCTTGTTAGACGGTCTCAATTTTGCTGCTTTTTTGCCAGAAGAAGCCCACCAGCCTAATCAATTTGCTGGCAGAGAAGAGACAGTTAAAAAATGTGTGTTTAAAGTTTTGTTGGATTAATATTTGAAAAGGAGGCTAGCAATGGATAAAAGAGGTGCCCGATTGATAGAGACTATTTTTGATACGGATAATTTCTTTATGCAGATTTGTGAGAAAATCCTTGATTTAGCGACAGTAAACTTGCTTTTTCTGCTGACATCTCTGCCTCTTCTAACCATTGGTATTGCGAAGCTAAGCCTCTATCAAACTCTTTTTGAGATCAAAGGCGGTCGTCGTGTAAAAGTAACGGCTGTCTATATCAAGGCCTTCCGAGAAAATTGGCAGTTGGGCTTCAAATTGGGCCTGCTGGAGCTGATGCTGTCTGCTATCAGTATTTTTGACCTCCTTCTTATCTGGGGTCAGGAGGCTCTGCCTTTTCAAATACTGAAAGTTGCCTGCTTTGCTCTTCTTATCTTTACAACAGCGCTCTTTCTGTGTGTTTATCCACTGGCTGGCCGATTTGAGCAGTCTCTCATAGGTGGGTTACAGACTAGTCTAGTTTTGCTCAGTCTTAACTTTCCTTGGTTTTTCCTGATGATAGCTATTCTAGTAGCTATTTTGACAGTGCTTCTTAGTTCAGGACTTTTACTTTTACTAGGGCTATCGCTCTTTGTTTTAATCGGTTTTGCTGGATTGGCCTTCACGCAGATTACTGTTTTAGAAAAGATTTTTGCCAAATACGAAAAGCCTTAATTTATAGAAATTCTAGATTTGGAGATAAAAGAAAATGAAAAATATGACCAAATACCAAGGTGTCATTCCTGCTTTCTACGCCTGCTATGACGAGGAGGGTGAAATCAGCCCGGAGCGGACTCGCGCTTTAGTGGAATATTTCATCGCCAAGGGCGTACAAGGTCTTTATGTCAACGGTTCTTCGGGCGAGTGTATCTATCTGAGTGTAGAGGACCGAAAACGGGTTCTAGAAGAAGTGATGAAAGTTGCTAAGGGGCGTCTGACCATCATTGCCCACGTGGCTTGTAACAATACTAAAGACAGCGTGGAGCTGGCTCGTCATGCGGAAAGTTTAGGTGTCGATGCTATTGCAGCTATTCCGCCGATTTATTTCCGTCTGCCAGAGTATTCGGTTGCCCAGTATTGGAATGACATTAGTGCGGCGGCGCCTAATACTGATTTCGTGATTTACAATATCCCTCAGCTGGCTGGTGTAGCCTTGACTCCTAGTCTTTATAAGGAAATGCTCAAGAATGAGCGCGTGATTGGTGTGAAGAACTCTTCAATGCCGGTGCAGGATATTCAGACCTTTGTAGCTCTTGGGGGAGAAAATCATGTAGTCTTTAATGGTCCAGATGAGCAATTCTTAGGTGGCCGTCTTATGGGTGCTGCCGCCGGTATCGGTGGTACATACGGAGCTATGCCAGAACTCTTCCTCAAACTCAATCAACTGATTGCTGACAAGGAATTGGAACGTGCTAAAGAGTTGCAATATGCGATAAATGCCATCATCGGAAAATTAACCAGCGCCCATGGCAATATGTACGCTGTTATTAAGGGTGTTTTGGAAATTAACGAAGACTTGACCATCGGATCTGTCCGCTCTCCTCTGACACCAGTGCAGGAAAGTGATCGGCCAATTGTGGAAGAAGCTGCTCAGTTGATTAGACAAACCAAGGAGCAATTTTTATAAGCAACAGGATAAACACTAGAGAGAAGGTGTGCTATGAAACACTATGTTGCTATTGATATTGGCGGCACCAATATCAAGTATGGCTTAATCAACGAGGCGGAAACCTTGGTGGAAGCACATGAAATGCCGACGGAGGCCCGCAAAGGCGGTCCGGGAATTATGCAGAAAGTTGAAGGAATTGTTGCAGCCTATTTAGAAAAAGTACCTCTGGCTGGGATTTGTATTTCTTCAGCTGGCATGGTGGATCCAGACAAGGGTGAAATTTTCTATGCCGGGCCACAGATTCCGAATTACGCTGGCACCCAGTTCAAAAAAGTGCTGGAAGAAAAATTCTCCCTGCCTTGTGAGATTGAAAATGATGTCAACTGTGCTGGCTTGGCGGAGGCTATGTCGGGCAGCGGCAAGGGAGCCAAGATTGCCCTTTGTTTGACGATTGGTACAGGTATTGGAGGCTGTCTAGTCGTAGATGGTCAAGTCTTCCATGGTTTTAGTAACTCTGCTTGTGAGGTCGGTTACCTGCATCTACCAGACGGAGCCTTTCAGGATGTGGCATCTACAACTGCTTTAGTCAATTATGTGGCTGAGCTACACGGAGAAGACGCAGAGCATTGGAATGGCCGTCGGATTTTCAAAGAAGCAACTGAGGGCAATAAACTCTGTATCGAGGGCATCGATCGCATGGTTGGCTATCTAGGTCAAGGAATTGCCAATATCTGCTATGTTGTTAATCCAGAAGTTGTTATCCTAGGAGGCGGCATTATGGGACAAGAAGCTATTCTTAGACCGCGTATTCAGGCGGTTTTGCAGGATGCTTTGGTTCCAAGTATTGCTGACAAAACCAAACTGGCCTTTGCTCATCATCAAAATACTGCGGGTATGTTTGGAGCCTACTATCATTTCAAAAATAGACAAGTTTAACCTGAGATTTTTCTCAGGTTCCTTGTCTTTCAAGAGGAAAATCAAATGACAGAAAGAAGTTTCATTCAGGAAGCTGCTCAGCTTCTAGGTTCCTTGATGGAAGATTTTCAAAAGAAGACAATTCGGTCAAGTGATGAAATCCGCTTTTATAAGTGCTTAGCAGAAATTTTGAGGAGTTTGGAGAAAACCAAGGCTCTGGATAACTGTCTTCTCATTGCTCTTGAAAGATTTCATAAAAGTGCTAGTTTTTTAATTGGTCTTAGTAGCCTCAAACTGGAGCAGACTACGTATCAAAAGTGGTGTGCCTACGATGCCTTTCATATGGAAAAAGTTCAGCCCCAATTAGAAATCTACGGGCCAATCCTTCCCTTGTGAAAGAAAGAGGAAAAAGTTAGACCGAAAAAGAAAAACGAGTCAGAAAATCCTGATTCGTTTTTATCTTTTGTGAATATTTCGACGGTAGTAGCCATTCAATTTCTGGTTTTCCCAATAGCTGTTAAAGATTCTTTCTTTCTTCTCGCGGTTAATCTCGAGGAAAAAAGCATAGATGAGGTCAATCATGAGAAGCATGGGAAATTGTGCGGAAATTCGCAGGATAAACTCAGGCTTGCTTTGAAGAGCAACAGGAACGACTTCAGTGAAGTCCTCTTGAATCTTTTCAGGCTGTCCTGTCACCAAGATGGTTTTTGCTCCCATATTTTTAGCGTCAATCAAGCTGTCAATGATGGACTGGGTCTGTCCGGATAGAGAAAATCCGATAACGAGGCAGTTCTTGTCCAGAATACTAGTTGTCCAAGCGAAGCCATCTTGGTCAGTTAGGGCTTCACAAACGACTCCCAGTCTCATGAAGCGCAGCTTCATATCACGTGCTACTAAGCCTGAGCTCCCTGTTCCAAAGAAATAAACTCGATCTGCCTCTTCTATGATTTGAGCCACTCGCTCCAGCTTTTCCTCATCTATCAGTTCTTTTGTCTGCTGGTGGATTTGATTATAGTTGTACAAGACATGACGGGATAAGCTGCTTTGCATATTATCCGACTCGGTTTGCGCCTTTTGTAGGTCCTGTAAATATTGAAAGCTAAATTCCCGATAACCTTTAAAGCCGCATTTTTTGGCGAAACGGGTCAAGGCTGCTTGAGAAATGTGCAAGGTTTGAGCGACTTGCAAAGAGGATAAATCCTCTTGAATACTATTTGGATCCAAAAAATAGTGACCAATCCTCTGTTCCAAGTCGGTCATCTTGTCAAGATGGCTCTCAATGATGGCCAAGATATTCTGCTGACTCATAAAATCACTTTCTTATGGGATAATGTTTAGTAAAAGTTTAAGGGCTGTTCTGGTTGGAAAGTACATTTGAAGCCACTTTTACTTTTCTGCTATTCTATATTTGTCTTAGAATGTGTTTATATTATAACATAGTTATAGACAAATAAACCGTTTGCAAGACTGAAACTTATCAAGAGTGTACAGTTGAGACTGATTTGTAAGTATTGAAATGAATCAAATCTATATCGGCTTTTCCTATCAGTTTGAGATGCCTGTTTAGTAATCTCTGACTGTTTTTCTGAAAATATGTTATAATTTATGCAAGTACGAAGCTGTATTCCTGAAGATGATTTGCCAGATGGTTGGACTGTCAGCCAGGAATGCAGATTTTAAAATCCGTTTTCGAAGGTTTTTGAAAACGAGGGGGTGAATAGATGGCCAATGAAACACTTGAAAAAATGCAGGAAATTGAGACTGCTGCAGAAGAAGTTTTGATGGGCTACAGAACGCAGACTCAGGAGCTGCGACAGCAAGTAGATGAAGATCTCAGGCAGCTGGCTCTGACTTATGACAATGAAACGCAGAAGCTGGCAGAGGAATTAACCGCGTCTTCCCAACAAAAGTTGGTGCTCCTGCAGCAAGACTTGGAGCAGACAACCCAGCAAAATGAGGACAAGGTTGCGGCAGCGCTGACAGACAAAAAAGCAGACTTGGCGCGAGCCATTGTAGAGAAGGTGGTAGAAGCCTATGGCCATTAGTCAAATGCGGCAGCTGTCTCTGCTTCTGCCCAAGGAACTGCTGGACCAGCTTCTCTTTTACCTACAGGGTTTAGAGTCGGTTCAGATTCATGACTTGCGGCAGGAAGAGGACTGGCAGGCAGCTTTTGAGCAGGCTTTAGTCGGCCGGCCGGATCAGCAGCTATCTCAGCAGGATTTGCTCGGTCGTCAGGAAAAGCTCGAGAGGCTGATTGCAGAGCTAGAGCCTTTTATGCCGAAAAAGAAACTGCTGGAATCCTTAAAAGAAGAGCCTTTAGAATTATCCTTTACTGCTTTAGAGCAGGCAGGGAAGGCTCGCGATGAGGTTGCGCTATTAGAAGGAATCAGTAAGCAACTCAGGGTCTTGCAAGAGGCCAAGGGTCAGATAGAAGCTGATCGCTTAGAAGTGGCTGCGCTGGAGAAGTGGGAGCCACTGGAGCTAACACCGCAAGCAGCTGCGACTTTCAGCCATCTGGGAGCTTTGATTGGGACGATTCCTAATACCGACGACGATGCTCTGCGCTTGGCTCTGGGAGCACATCCTGACCTGAAGTTTCAGGAAGTCTTTACCGATGATACGGAGCATGGGGTTCTTATGTTTTACAAGACAGGCTCTCTGGAAGATGTTCGCAAAATCTTGAAAGAGTATGGCTTTAAGCCTTTTGAGTATGACCACGCGGAACTGCCTGCTGAGCGGATAGCCCTGCTCAAGGCCAACATTCGACAGCAGGAGGCTGTGGCGGAAGCTATGACCAAGAGTCTGGCAGCTTCCAAGAATGAACTGGACCAGCTCAAGGTTCAACTGAACTATCTCTGCAATCTCTCCTCCCGTCAAGAAAGTAAGAATCAGTTAGCCAGCACGCAAAATCTGGCAGCCTTGGAAGGCTGGATCGAAAGCAATCAAGTTCAAGCTCTTGAGGCTTGCTTGACAGAGCAGTTTGGTCAGAGCATTCTCATCCAGACCAGAGAGATTCGACAGGATGAGGAAGATAAGGTTCCGACCAAGCTTAAAAACAATGCCTTGGTGGAGCCCTTCGAGCTAGTGACAGAGATGTATTCCTTGCCTAAGTATGGTGATAAGGATCCAACCCCTGTCGTTTCCCTATTTTATTTTGTATTCTTTGGCATGATGGTTGCCGACATCGGCTACGGCCTTTTGCTCTTTGTGGGCACCAGTCTGGCGCTGCACTTCTTGCATGTCAAGTCGGGACTGGCTAAGAATCTGCGATTCTTCCGCCTGCTGGGTGTGGCAGTCATCATCTGGGGGCTGGTTTATGGTTCTTTCTTTGGCTTTGAACTGCCCTTCGCTCTCATTAGCACCAGCTCCGACGCCATGACGATTCTGGTTATTTCGGTCGTCTTTGGCTTTGTTACAGTGCTGGCTGGCCTCTTCCTCAGCGGTCTGAAAAATATCCGCCTCAAAGATTATGCAGAAGCTTATAATGCAGGCTTTGCTTGGGTGCTGATTTTGCTGGGGCTGCTACTCTTGGCCTTGGGAAATTTCTTCCCATCCTTGGCCTTTGCAGCAACGATTGGTCAATGGCTGGCCATCATCAACGCTCTGGGTATACTGGCAGTATCCATTGTCAGTGCTAAGAGCTTGGCAGGATTGGGGTCAGGTCTCTTTAATCTCTACAATGTCAGCGGTTATGTGGGAGATCTTGTCAGCTTTACGCGGCTGATGGCTCTGGGGCTTTCGGGAGCCAGCATTGGCTCGGCCTTTAACTTGATTGTCAGCCTCTTTCCACCTGTCGCTCGCTTTAGCATTGGCATTCTGCTCTTTATTGCTTTGCATCTGGTCAATATGTTTCTATCTTTTCTGTCCGGCTATGTGCACGGAGCGCGTTTGATTTTCGTGGAATTCTTCGGAAAATTCTATGACGGCGGTGGCAAGCCTTTCACTCCGCTCAAGCCTAGCGAAAAATACGTTCAGCAAAGCAAGAAATAAAGATTAGGAACTATGTTAAGAGATGAGAAGCTCATCTTTAGAAAAACACTTTCTACAACATCAAAACAAGTATTATTCATTCAACTAGCTGTTGGTTTTACGGCGATTACAGCATTTTCATAGGAGTAAATCATGGAACATTTAGCATCATATTTTGGAACTTACGGCGGCGCCTTTTTTGCAGGTCTGGGAGTAGCTTTGGCGGTCTTTCTCAGCGGAATGGGCTCAGCTCTAGGTGTTGGAAGCACTGGTCAGGCAGCGGCAGCCCTCTTGAAAGAGCAGCCGGAAAAATTCGCTCAAGCTTTGATTTTACAGCTTTTGCCAGGTACCCAAGGTCTCTATGGCTTTGTTATCGGGATTACCGTCTTCTTTAATATCAAGCCGGAATTGGCTCTGCAGTCAGGAGTAGCCTATTTCCTAGCAGCTTTGCCAGTTGCCATTGTTGGTTACTTTTCAGCCAAGCATCAAGGACGAGTGGCGACAGCTGGTATTCAGATTTTGGCCAAGCGTCCGGAAGAGGTCATGAAAGGGGTTATCCTAGCGGCCATGGTTGAAACCTACGCCATCTTGGCCTTCGTTGTATCCTTCATCATGGTTCTGAATGTGAAGTAAGGAGGCTTTTATGTCTGACATATCAGATCTCAAAGCTTCTGTCTTGGAGCAGGCTCACGAAAAGGGGCGTTTGCTTTTGGCTGAGGCTACTGAGAAAATAGAGCATGAAGCCAAGGAACGTGAGACCCAACTGGTTCGGCAAAAGCTTGGACAGCGGGAGCAGCAGCTAAAAGAAATCAGCCGGCGCAGTCAGCGCGAAATTCAGCAGCTAGAAAATCAAAAGCGCCAGTCTACTTTGGTTATCAAGCAGCGGGTTCTCAGAGAGCTTTTTGAAGAGGCTTATGCTCAGATGGCGGCATGGTCATCAGCTGAAGAGGAACATTTTCTGAAGAGTGTCCTGGCTAAATACCCAGAGGAAGAATTGACACTGACTTTCGGTGCTCTATCAGCTGGGAAATTCAGCTCCAGCCAGTTAGAAGACTTGAAAAAATCCTTTCCGCAAGTACACTTTTCAGACCAGTCCATAGCCGCTCAGGCAGGCTTTGTGCTAAGCCAAGGACGGGTGGATGATAGTTATCTCTATCGCGACTTGCTGGACTCTGTCTGGCAGGAGGAAAGTTACCGTCTGGCTCAGGACATTTTCAAAGATCAGGCAGAATAGGAGGCGGACCATGAGTGAAACAAGCTTCTCTCAAGTCAATACAGCCATTAGTGTGCAGGAGGCTTCCTTTTTGACGCCCCAGCAATATGATCAGTTGCTGCAGGCTGACGATCCTGCCAGCCGTTCGGCTCTTCTGCAGGGAACGGTCTACTCCATGGATTCTGAAGCGATTAAGGATCTCAATGCCATTGAGCAAGTACTGATGAAGCATTTGTATTCCGTCTATAATTGGGCGCTTGAGATTAGTCCTAGTAAGGAGCTGGTGGAGATTTTCACGCTCCGCTATACCTACCACAATCTCAAAGTTTTTCTCAAGGGTCGGGCGACAGGTCAGTCCCTGGAGCATTTGCTGATGCCAGTGGGGACCTATTCGCTGGAGGTTTTGGAGCACTTAGTCATGGCCTTTTCGGCTGAGTATTGTCCAGATTTCATGCTGGACGAGGTGCTTGCGACCTGGCAGGAATACCAGGATTATCAGGATGTGCGCGTCTTGGAGATTGGCATGGATATGGCTTATTTCCAGCATCTCAAGCGCCTGACACAGGAGTTGGAAGATGACCGTCTGTTGCAGCTGGTGAATCTGACTATTGATTTTTACAATGCCATCACGGTCAAGCGGGCTGTTGGCTTGGAGAAACCGCACAGCTTTATGAGGCAGCTCCTGTCTGATGAAGGGAGCCTCTCTGCTGCCAACTGGATTGCCATGGCAGAGCAGGGAGATTTCTTGACATGGTTCAGCCAGATCAATCCCTGTGGTTACGATTTGGATCTGCGCTCCTATGAGGAGAAAATGAGGAACCAGACCTTGACGACAGTAGAGCTAGAATATCTAGCGGACCTCTTGCAGGCCAAGTTGCTGGCGACTGGTCAGTTTGAGACAGATGGCCCGCTTCCTCTGGCCCGCTATCTGCTGGGCAAGGAGCTGGAAGTCAAGAATCTGCGGCTGATTTTGACCGGTATGGACAATCAGCTGCCAGTAGAGCTTATCAGAGAAAGGATGCGACCGATTTATGGACAAGACTAGCTACAAGATTGCTGTCGTGGGGAATCGCGACACCATCCTCCCTTTTAAGCTGATTGGTTTTCAGACCTTTCCAGTGAAAGAAGCTCAGGAGACGGTCAATACCCTGCGTCGGCTCGCCCGTGAAGATTTCGGCATTATCTATCTGACGGAGGATATGGCTGCGGATATTCCAGAAACCCTGGCCTACTATGACCAGCTGGAGATTCCTGCTCTTGTGCTCATTCCTACCCATAAGGGGAGCACGGGACTGGCTCTTTCGCGGATTCATGAAAATGTCGAAAAGGCTGTCGGACAAGATATATTGTGAGGTTTTTATGCGAATCAATCAACTAGGTCAACCCATTGGGGATGCTCTGCCGGATTTTCAGCTGGGGGAATTACCCAATCTGGAGCGAATTGAAGGCCAGTATGTTATTATCGAGCGTTTGTCCAAGGACAAGCATGGAGCGGATTTGTATGAAGTGTATGGACCGGATTCTCCTGCGGATATGTGGACCTATCTTTTTCAAAATCCTTCCCAAAGTCAGGCAGAATGGTCCCAGAAGCTAGATCAAATGCTGGCAGCACAGGATCGTTTTCACTATGCGATTGTGGATAAGGAGAGCGGTAAGGCTCTAGGAACTTTTGCCTTGATGAGGATTGACAGAAATAACCGTGTCATTGAAGTGGGAGCTGTGACCTATTCGCCCAAACTGAAGCGCACCAGACTGGCTACGGAAGCCCAGTACTTACTGGCACGCTATGTCTTTGAAGAGCTGGAGTATCGCCGCTATGAATGGAAATGCGATGCCCTCAATCAGCCTTCAAGGCGGGCAGCAGAGCGGCTTGGTTTCACCTATGAAGGCAGGTTTCGTCAGGCTGTTGTATATAAGGGGCGCAACCGAGACACGGACTGGCTGTCTATGATTGACAGGGATTGGCCGACCGTCAAGAGCCGTCTAGAAAAATGGCTGAGCCCAGACAATTTCGACGAAAAGGGCCGGCAAATAAAATCCTTATCTGATTTTTAAAATAAAAAGTAACAATCTTTGCCCTAGAGTTAGCTAAGAAGAATTTCAAACTCGCGGCAAGAATCAAAAAATACTCTTTGGAAATGAATTTCAAACTGTTACTTAGTTTGCTCTTTGATTTTCATGGAGAAGGAACAAAAATCTCCCAAGAATGGAGGAAGATTGTGAGTCAAGGAAAGATTATCAAAGTTTCTGGTCCTCTGGTGCTGGCATCAGGGATGCAGGAAGCGAATATTCAGGATATCTGCCGGGTTGGCGATTTGGGGCTGATCGGTGAAATTATCGAAATGCGGCGGGACCAAGCCTCTATTCAGGTTTATGAAGAAACTTCTGGCTTGGGGCCAGGAGAGCCGGTCATCACGACCGGAAGTCCTCTGTCTGTTGAACTTGGTCCAGGCCTGATTTCCCAGATGTTTGACGGAATTCAGCGGCCTTTGGAGCGTTTCCAGACCATCACGGCGAGCGACTTCCTCGTCCGCGGTGTCCAACTGCCAAATCTAGACCGAGAGGCTAAGTGGGATTTTGTTCCAGGTCTGTCTGTCGGAGATGCGGTTGAGGCTGGCGATATTCTGGGAACGGTTCAGGAGACCAATCTGGTAGAGCACCGCATCATGGTGCCGGTCGGCGTCAGTGGACGCTTGGCTAATATCTCAGCTGGCAGTTTCACTGTTGAAGAGACTGTTTACGAGATTGAGCAGGCGGACGGGTCTGTCTTTAAAGGGACTCTCATGCAAAAATGGCCGGTCCGTCGTGGGCGTCCTTTTGCTCAGAAGCTGATTCCAGTTGAGCCCTTGGTGACAGGTCAGCGGGTCATTGATACCTTCTTCCCAGTGACCAAGGGCGGAGCAGCAGCCGTACCAGGACCTTTCGGAGCCGGTAAGACTGTTGTTCAGCATCAGGTGGCCAAGTTTGCCAATGTTGACATCGTTATCTATGTTGGCTGCGGCGAGCGTGGCAATGAGATGACCGATGTACTCAATGAATTTCCAGAACTGATTGACCCAACGACAGGCCAGTCCATCATGCAGCGGACGGTGCTGATTGCCAACACCTCCAATATGCCGGTGGCGGCTCGGGAAGCGTCGATTTACACAGGGATTACGATTGCAGAATACTTCCGTGACATGGGCTACTCCGTGGCCATCATGGCGGACTCCACCTCTCGCTGGGCAGAAGCCCTGCGGGAAATGTCCGGCCGTCTGGAAGAAATGCCGGGTGACGAAGGCTATCCTGCCTATCTCGGCAGCCGGATTGCTGAGTACTACGAGCGGGCTGGCCGGGTCAAGACACTCGGTTCGACTGCTCGCGAAGGCTCTATAACTGCTATAGGAGCCGTATCACCTCCGGGTGGAGATATTTCTGAGCCGGTAACGCAAAATACCCTGCGGATTGTCAAGGTCTTCTGGGGCTTGGATGCCCAGCTGGCTCAACGCCGGCATTTCCCAGCTATCAACTGGCTGAGCTCTTACTCGCTCTACCTAGACGAAGTGGGAGCCTATATCGACCAGCATGAGAAGATTGCTTGGGCAGAAAAGGTGACCAAGGCCATGAATATCCTGCAAAAGGAGAGCGAACTGCAGGAAATCGTGCGTTTGGTGGGCCTGGATTCCTTGTCTGAGAAGGACAGACTGACCATGAATGCAGCCAAGATGATTCGTGAGGACTACCTGCAGCAGAATGCCTTTGATGATGTGGACACCTATACTTCTTTCAAAAAACAGGTAGCTTTATTGAGCAATATTCTGACCTTCGATGCGGAGGCCAATCGTGCCTTGGAGCTGGGGGCTTATTTCCGGGAAATCATGGAAGGAACAGTGGAGCTACGTGACCGAATTGCCCGCAGTAAGTTTATCCATGAAGACCAGCTGGAAAAAATTCAGGCTCTCAGTCAGACTATCGAGGAAACTCTGCACCAGATTCTTGCCCAAGGAGGACTAGACAATGAGCGTCATTAAAGAATACCGCACCGTCAGTGAAGTTGTCGGCCCTCTGATGATTGTCGACCAAGTCGCTGGCGTGCATTTCAATGAATTGGTAGAAATCCAGCTGCATGACGGCAGCAAGCGTCAGGGCCAGGTCCTGGAAGTCCAAGAAGACAAGGCTATGGTCCAGCTTTTTGAGGGATCTAGCGGTATTAATCTGGAAAAAGCCAAGGTCCGCTTTACAGGTCGTCCGCTAGAGCTGCCAGTGTCAGAAGACATGGTAGGCCGGATTTTCAATGGGATGGGCAAGCCGATTGATGGCGGCCCAGCTATCTTGCCAGAAAAATATCTGGATATTGACGGTCAAGCCATCAATCCAGTAGCTCGCGACTATCCGGATGAGTTTATCCAGACCGGTATTTCAGCCATCGACCACCTCAATACCTTGGTTAGGGGGCAAAAACTGCCAGTGTTTTCCGGATCTGGTCTGCCCCACAAGGAATTAGCTGCTCAAATCGCCCGTCAGGCTACCGTGCTTAATTCTGATGAAAACTTCGCCGTGGTCTTTGCGGCTATGGGGATTACCTTTGAAGAAGCCGAGTTCTTCATGAATGACCTCCGGGAGACAGGAGCCATTGACCGTTCGGTGCTCTTTATCAATCTGGCTAATGATCCGGCTATCGAGCGGATTGCGACGCCACGGATTGCCCTGACAGCAGCCGAGTACCTAGCTTATGAAAAAGACATGCACGTTCTGGTCATCATGACTGACATGACCAACTATTGCGAAGCCCTACGGGAAGTTTCCGCAGCTCGTCGTGAGGTGCCGGGCCGCCGTGGGTATCCGGGCTATCTCTATACTAACCTGTCCACCCTCTATGAGCGGGCTGGACGTCTGGTCGGAAAGAAAGGCTCTGTGACGCAGATTCCGATCCTGTCTATGCCAGAGGATGACATTACCCATCCGATTCCAGACTTGACGGGTTATATTACAGAGGGGCAGATTATCCTTTCACGCGACCTTTACAACAGCGGCTATCGTCCGCCCATCAATGTCCTGCCATCTCTATCTCGTCTCAAGGACAAGGGCTCAGGTGAGGGCAAGACCAGAGGTGACCATGCCGCAACCATGAACCAATTATTTGCCGCCTATGCGCAAGGCAAGCAGGCTAAGGAGTTGGCTGTTGTTCTGGGGGAATCCGCCCTGTCCGAAACAGACAAGCTTTATGTACGCTTTACCGACCGCTTCGAGCAGGAATACATCAATCAAGGTTTCCAGACCAACCGAACCATTGAGGAAAGCTTGGATCTAGGCTGGGAACTCCTGTCCATCTTGCCAAGAACAGAACTTAAGCGGATCAAGGACGATATGATTGACCAATACCTGCCGCAGACCAAGGAGGAAGAAAGATGACGCGACTCAATGTCAAGCCGACTCGGATGGAGCTGAATAACTTAAAAGCCCGTCTCAAAACGGCTGTCCGTGGGCATAAACTGCTCAAGGACAAGCGGGATGAGCTGATGCGGCGCTTCATTGAGTCTGTCCGTGAGAACAATCAGCTTCGCCAAAAGGTCGAATCCGCTCTGGTCGGTCATCTGCAGGATTTTGTCATGGCTAAGGCGCTGGAGAGCGACCTCATGGTTGAGGAGATTTTCGCTGTGCCCACTCGGGAGGTCAATCTGCATGTGGAAACTGAGAATATCATGAGTGTGCGTGTGCCCAAGATGTACGCCCATATTGACAATACGCATACTGATGACGAGGGAGACGTGGTTTATAGCTATGTGGCGTCTAATAGCCAGATGGATGAAACCATTGAAAGCATGAGCGATCTGCTTCCTGACCTGCTGCGACTGGCTGAAATTGAGAAAAGCTGTCAGCTTATGGCGGATGAAATCGAGAAAACCCGCCGTCGGGTCAACGGGCTAGAGTATGCTACCATCCCTGACCTCAAAGAAACCATCTACTACATCGAAATGAAGCTGGAAGAAGCCGAACGAGCCAGCCTCGTCCGAATGATGAAGGTGAAGTAAGATGCGTAGGCGTTAAAAAAACGACTGAAAAATAGGAACTGGGCGATGGATTCTATGAATCCAAGTCCAGTTCTCTTTTTTCCGAGTTTTTAGCCGAAGCTCGATTTAGCTGAGCTAACCTAGACTGAATAGATCTATTCACAGCAAAAATAGGAAAATAGGCGAAGAAGCGACAGCTTCTAGGAGATTTTATCTTTTTTGCCCAGAGCTCAGGTCGAGTTTAACTTAGCAGAATACTAGGAGTTCAAACAAGCCCAAAAGAAAAAACAGAACCTCTCTAAACGGGGTTCTTTTGCTTTTTGCCTTTTTTTATATGTTACAAGAAAATCTCCATATTACAGAGGGCAGACAGTTTTGTTAAATAGGTCGAAAAAGGCTTTTTTCTTAGAAGATTTATGGTAAGATGGTTTTCGTATCATGAATGATTAGGAAGGTGCATTTTGCATATGAAAATGAATAAGAAATTACTTTTGGCTTCAACTGTTGCTTTGTCAGCATTGCCTTTGTTGACAACACGAGCTGAGGAGCAGCCACAAAACTGGACTGCCAGAACAGTTGAGCAAATTAAAGCGGATATTACGAGCAATGAAAACCAACAAACGTACACTGTTCAATATGGTGACACTTTAGGAAATATCGCTCAAGCGATGAATATTGACCTTGTTGAATTGGCTAAAATCAATCAAATTGCCAATGCTGACTTGATTTTCCCAGGTACTGTTTTGACCGTTACAACAAATGGACAAAATGAAATTGCCTCTGTAGAAATCCAAAGCTACCAAGCAGGAAATAACGCAGGATATGTAACAGAAAGTTATACAGCTGACGAGATTTTTGGTACTGAGCAAGCAGCACCCGCAACTCCTGCTCAACCAGCAGAAACTCCAGCTCCAGCTGTTGAGGAAGCTGTTGCAGCTCCAGCAGACCAAGCACCAGCGCCTGCAGAAGAAGCTCCTGCCCCAGTAGCAGAAGTTGCAAGTGAAGCAGCCCCAGCTGCGGAAGAAAATGTAGCAGCTCCTGTAGAAGCAGCGCCACAGCCAGCAGAGGCAGCTCCAGAAGTGACTGAATTAGGACAAAATCAAGTCAGTCAAGCAACTGCCGCTGTTGAGCCAACAACTTACAATGCTCCAGCTGTAACAGATGCTGCAAGCGTGACGACTAACAATCCTGCTAATGAAGGTCTTCAGCCACAAACTGCAGCTCTGAAAGAAGAGATAGCAGCTAAATATGGCATTACAGAATTTAGTCTCTATCGTCCAGGCGATAGCGGAGATCATGGTAAGGGCTTGGCAGCTGACTTTATCGTTGGTGACAATACTGAATTAGGAAACCAGGTCGCAGCAGATGTTACTTCTAACATGACTGAAAGAGGAATCTCTTATGTTATCTGGCAGCAGCAGTTCTATGCACCATTTGAAAGCATTTATGGACCAGCTAATACTTGGAACCAAATGCCAGATCGTGGTAGTGTAACTGAAAATCACTACGACCACGTTCACGTATCTATGAATGAATAAGATGGATACAAGCCCAGAAATGGGCTTTTTCTGATATTCTCTGTGAAAAGGCGAGAATTTTCTGATAAATTTTGGTATAATAAAGCGAACTACAGATAAAGGATGAGAGAGAATGACCTTAGTTTATCAATCAACACGCGACGAAAAGAATAGAGTAACAGCCAGCCAGGCGATTCTACAAGGCTTGGCAACAGATGGCGGGCTCTTTACGCCCATTACCTATCCGCAGGTCGATTTGGACTTTGCCAAGCTCAAAGACGCTTCTTATCAGGAAGTAGCCAAGCTGGTTTTGTCTGCTTTTTTGGACGATTTTTCTGAAGAAGAGCTGGACTACTGTATCAACCATGCCTATGACAGCAAGTTTGATGATGCGGCTATCGCTCCCTTGGTTAAGCTGGATGGTCAGTACAATCTAGAGCTTTTCCACGGAGCGACCATTGCCTTCAAGGACATGGCTTTGTCTATCCTGCCTCAGTTGATGACAACTGCAGCTAAAAAGCACGGCTTGGAAAACAAAATTGTCATTTTGACGGCGACTTCTGGCGACACAGGCAAGGCGGCTATGGCAGGCTTTGCGGATGTTCCTGGGACTGAGATTATCGTCTTTTATCCGAAAGATGGTGTCAGCAAGGTCCAAGAGCTGCAAATGACGACCCAGACAGGTGCCAATACGCATGTGGTTGCCATTGATGGCAACTTTGACGATGCCCAGACCAATGTCAAGCACATGTTCAATGACACAGACCTACGAGCTCGTCTCTTGGAGCATAAGCTGCAGTTGTCATCTGCTAATTCCATGAATATCGGCCGTTTGGTGCCGCAGATTGTTTACTATGTCTATGCCTATGCTCAGCTAGTGAAGACGGGAGAAATCACAGCAGGAGACAAGGTCAACTTTACAGTTCCGACAGGGAACTTTGGCAATATCTTGGCGGCCTACTATGCCAAGCAAATCGGTCTGCCGGTTGGCAAGCTGATTTGCGCATCAAATGAAAACAATGTCCTGACTGACTTCTTCAAGACTAAGGTTTATGACAAGAAGCGAAGCTTCAAGGTGACGTCTAGTCCGTCCATGGATATTCTGGTTTCCTCTAACTTGGAGCGCTTGATTTTCCATCTGTCTGGTAACAGCGCTGAGAAAACAGCGGCCTTGATGGCGGCCCTGAATGAGCATGGACAGTATGAACTAACGGACTTTGACGCTGAGATTTTGGAACTATTTGCGGCTGATTATGCGACAGAAGAAGAAACAGTAACTGAAATCAAGCGGGTCTATCAAGCATCTGACTACATCGAAGACCCTCATACAGCCGTTGCGTCCGCTGTCTATCAAAAATACTTGGCAGAGACAGGTGATCAGCGCAAGACTGTTATCGCGTCTACCGCTAGCCCTTATAAATTCCCAGTCGTGGCTGTTGAGGCTGTGACTGGTCAGTCAGGACTTAGTGACTTCGAGGCTTTGGAGCAACTGCACGAACTTTCTGGCGTAGCCCTGCCACCAGCTGTGGACGGCTTAGAAACAGCCCCAGTGCGCCACAAAACGACGGTCGCTGCAGACCAAATGCAGGCAGCAGTCGAGGATTACTTGGGATTATAAAAAACAAAAACATCAGCTTATTCATTGGCTGATGTTTTATAATCTATTTCAAAACAATCAACTGCTTGCCAGCTAGGTTGTAACTGTCAGCTAGCGGTGCAATTGGTTTTTGGACATCAATGGCTGGATATTGAAGGTGCAGCTTTTGCTTGTTTTTGTTTTCGTAGACAGCCTCTTGGCTGCTGAAGTTGATGACGATGGTCATGCTCGCTTTGCTGTCTTGAATTTTGTACTCCAATAGACTGTCTGTCAGCCAGTTGACCTGACAGGCTTGCTTGATAGCGGCGCTGGTCTTTAGATGCAGCAGCGGATGTGCCCTGCGAAAGGAAATCAGCTTTTTAAGAAAAGCAATATCCTCTGTGTAATGCAGGGAGCGCAGCCAGTCTAGTTTATTGATCTCGTCGGGCATATTGTAGGTGTTGTCAATCAGATTTTTAGTCCGGAAAAATTCCTGACCGCTGTGGATAAAGGGAACACCTTGAGCCAGCAGGACGAGTTGGAGAGCCAGCCGCGAATTGGCCAGCCGATCCCGCAAGGTGATAGCAGGGTTGACGATATCAAAGTAATCAAAAACCGTTGCATTGTCATGGCACTCCACATAATTAATAGCCTGCTGGGGCGCTATGAAGTGAGCCTCGCCTTTTAGTCCGACATTGGCTGTCAGGACGTTTTCAAGCTGACTGGCAGGAGTCTTGCTCTCGATTTGCCGGCCTTGAGCGATGGTCTGCTTGAGACTGTCGCGGAAATGATCGCTGAAAAATCCATAATCTGGCAGCTGGGAAGCATTGTACTGATGGGCCAATTGCTCACTTGCCAGCCCAGTATCCATCTGCCAGCCTTCGCCGTAGAGGTAGATGTTAGGATAGAGCGTCTTGAGTTCGTCAGCTATCTGCTGCATGGTTTGGATATCTAAAATCCCCATCAGATCAAAGCGGAAACCGTCAAAGCCATAGATGCTGACCCATTGCTTGACCGACTGCTTGATATAGCGGCGAACCATGGCTTTCTCACTGGCTACATCATTGCCACAGAAGGTCCCGTTGGTCCGGTAGCCCATATCATTGAGCCGGAAAAAATAGCCGGGCACGATTTTTTCAAAAGCATAGCTATTGGCATCATAGACATGATTGTAGACCACGTCCATGATGACGCTGATATCAGCATTGTGGAAGGCAGTAATGGCCGCCTGTAGCTCTAAGATGCGGGCATAAGGGTCTCGTGGGTCACTGGCAAAACTGCCGTCTGGGACATTATATTGGACAGGGTCGTAGCCCCAGTTGTAGACGAGCTCAGGATGCTTTTCATCAACGCTGCCAAAATCGTAGACAGGCATAAGTTGCACGTGGCTGATGCCTAGCTCTTTCAGATAGTCCAGACCGAACTTCTGACCGTGGACGACTGGAGATTCGCTCAGCGAGGCAAACTTCCCAGGATAGGAGAAGCTAGCTTCTTTCTGCATAGAGAAATCGCGGACGCTCATTTCATAAATGACGGCTTCTGTCGGATCCAACTGTGTTTTTGCTCGTTTGATAGGCTTTTTAATCTTTTCTAAATCAATGACATAGCTGTTGCCCGAATTGACATCTGAGGATAGGGCGTAGGAATCGTGGACTTCAATCCATTTGCCATTAATCTTATGGAGATAAGAATAGGAGGCTCCCTCTAAATCTCCCTCAATCCGGGTATGCCAGACTCCCTTATCCAGACGTTTGAGATGGTGAACCTGGTCTTTGAGATGCAGGAGGACTTTTTCGGAAATCGGCGCCCAGAGTTTGAAATCGGTGGCTTGGGGACTGTATTGAGCTCCCAAATCGTCGCCTGCATAGTCAAAAATTTCATCGAAAATAGGCTTTTTCACGATATGGCGGTACTGCAGGTCAGTATGGTTGCGATCCTGGTCATAGACCTTGTAGGACTGCGTCAGGTCAATGGGCTCATTAGCCGACACGGTGTAGATAATCCGCTCTTCCTGATTGTTGATATTTTTGATGGTCAAAGGGCTGGAGCTGTGCTTGTCTTCCAGTGTAAAGTGGATGGAGTAGGCTTCAAAGCTCTTTTCCAGTTCGATGGTGATGATATTTTCGTCATCTAAATAGGCTTGAAAAATACGAAAGGCCATGTTTTTCCTCTTTCTTTGTCAGTTTCTATTCGTGTAATTGTTTTGAGTTTAGGCTCTTCCCTAGGTTAGGACAAGGCCGATATGTGAATCGTTGATGAATGAGCAAAAGCACTCGGATTAGCGAGTGCTGATGCTATGCGGAATCAGCTGGCGATAGCAGATCTGCTTGTCTTCTTTATTGTCCTTGATGATCTGGAAGAGGGTCCGGAAAGACTCTTTCCCAAGCTCGAGGGCATTGATATCGATATAGGCATCCACATCAATGCGCGGTTTGATAGAATCAAAGGTGATAATGGGAATCTGGTAGTCCTGATCTTTGAGATAGTGCAGGGCTCCTTCTGCTACCAAGGTATCAGAGGTTACGATAGCTTCAATCTCATCCAGCGGCAGCTCCTCCATAATCTTGTAACTGTTGTCTTCCAGAAGGAAACCGAAGGCAAATTTGATAATGCGTTCATCCAAAGGCCGTTCTGCTTCATTCAGGGCTTGCTTGTAGCCTGTGTAACGATCTTGAGAAACAACCAGCTCCTTATTCCCAGCCAGAAAGGCAATTTTCTGATAGCCCTTGTCAAGGAAATATCTGGTTGCGTCATAGCCAGCCTTGATATTGTCGTTGTCCACTAGAGAGATGAAAGGTGAGACAGCTTTCCCTAGGATAAGGAAAGGGAAGTTGTTCCTGACTGCAAAGTCGACCAAAGGATCGTCCTGCTTGGAGTAAAGGAAAATCAGTCCGTCAACTCGCTTGCCCAAAATCATCTGCTTCATATTTTCCAAGCGATGTTCTTCGTCTTGCCCCGTGCTGATCTGGATGGCATAGTCATAGTCAGAAGCAATCTGAGAAATCCCCCGTAATACAGTTGGGAAAAAAGGGTTTTGATAGAAGACATCTGAGTCGTCCGGCAGGACCAAGCCGATGACCTGGCTGGACTGGCTGACCAGACTTCTGGCATTGAGGTTGGGATGATAGTCCAGCTCTTTCATAGCGGCACGGACCCGTTTTTTAGTTTCTTCACTGATGGTTGATTTGTTTTGTACGACGCGGGTCACGGTAGAGGGCGACACGCCTGCTAGTTTTGCGACTTCTTTGATAGTAACTCGCATAAAAACCTCCTAAAGGCCTGCATTTGCTGGAAATCCTTTCTATAACATCAACTATTTTAAATCTAGTAGTAGAAGCACTTGCTTTCTATGAGTCATGCAAACCTATGCCCAAAATGGCTACTATAACCAGTGATATTGCCTAACTATTATGGTTGAAGAGACAAGTATAAAGCAGTTTCTCAGTAAACGCAAACGTTTTCTGTTTGTAAGAACATTTTAACACAAAAAGAGAACGCTTGCAAGAAGAGAAAAACGGCAAATAATTGGGGCTGTAAGAGAGTCCTAAAAGAGCATTATATCCTTAAACCAATAAATTGAAAAAAATCTCAAAAACCCCTTGCACTAAAAAAAAAAATAGGTTATAATCAAGTCGACGCAAACGTTTGCATTAAGTAAAAATAAAAAGGCGTAGAGGAAAAATAACGAGGTGACAAAATGAAAAAACGTCAAAGCGGCGTGCTCATGCACATTTCATCCCTTCCGGGCAAGTACGGTATCGGATCTTTTGGCCAAAGTGCTTATGATTTTGTAGACTTCTTGGTTCGCACCAAGCAGCGCTATTGGCAGATTTTGCCACTGGGAACGACCAGTTATGGTGATTCTCCTTATCAGTCTTTCTCTGCTTTTGCGGGGAATACCTACTTTATCGATTTTGATATTCTGATAGAAGAAGGTTTGCTGAACGAGGCGGATGTCAAGGGAGCTGAATTTGGAGATGATCCTAGAAAAGTGGATTATGCAAAGATTTTTGATGCTCGCCGTCCAATTATGGAGAAAGCAGTAGCTCGCTTCTTGAAAGCAGCTGATCTGTCTGACTATGAGAGCTTTGTGAAGCAAAATGCAGCTTGGTTGGAAGTTTTCGCTGAGTACATGGCTATCAAGGAGCATTTTGATAATCTAGCTTGGACAGAGTGGCCGGATGAAGCTATCCGTCGCCGTGAGGCTGCTAGTCTCGCTTCTTATCGTGAGAAGCTGGCTGACAAGCTGACCTACCATCGTGTAACCCAGTATCTCTTCTTTAAGCAGTGGTTAAGATTAAAAGCCTATGCTAATGAACATCACATCGAGATTGTCGGAGATATGCCAATCTATGTGGCAGCTGATAGTGCCGATGTGTGGGCACAGCCGCACTTCTTTAAGACAGATGCTGTTGGTAAGCCGACTTGTGTGGCAGGCTGTCCGCCAGATGAATTTTCAGAAACTGGCCAGCTTTGGGGCAATCCTATCTATGACTGGGAAGCTATGGATAAGGATGGTTATGCTTGGTGGATTGAGCGCCTGCGTGAAAGCTTCAAGATTTACGACATTGTCCGTATCGACCACTTCCGCGGCTTTGAATCTTACTGGGAAGTACCTGCTGGCTCAGAAACATCTGCTTCTGGTAAGTGGGTCAAAGGTCCAGACTACAAGCTTTTTGCAGCGGTTAAGGAAGCCTTGGGTGATTTGAATATCATCGCAGAAGACCTAGGCTTTATGACGGATGAAGTGATCGAGTTGCGCGAGCGCACTGGTTTCCCAGGAATGAAAATCTTACAATTTGCCTTCAATCCTGATGATGAAAGCATCGACAGCCCGCATCTAGCGCCAAACAACTCAGTCATGTATACAGGAACCCATGATAACAATACTGTTCTGGGCTGGTACAAGGATGAGATTGACGACGCTACTCGCCAGTACATGGCTCAGTACACCAACCGTAAGGAGTACGAAACAGTACCTCATGCAATGCTGCGCACAATCTTTGCTTCAGTCAGCTTTATGGCCATTGCAACCATGCAAGACCTGCTGGAATTAGACAGTGCAGCACGGATGAACTATCCATCCACAATTGGTGGGAACTGGACTTGGCGGATGACAGCTGAAGAGCTGAATCCAATTGTCGAAGGTGAGCTTTATAGCTTGACTAAGACTTACCGTCGTATGAATACCGATTTAATTAACAAATAAAGAACAGCTAATTAGACTTGAAGGGAGTAATCATGTCAAACTTACAAACTTATATCAAAAATACTTATTCAAAAAATCTTGCTGATTGCAGCAACGAAGAACTCTACCTGGCTCTTTTGAACTACACTAAATTAGCCAGCGCTCAAAAGCCAGTTAATACTGGTAAGAAAAAACTTTACTACATTTCAGCTGAATTCCTGATTGGTAAACTTTTGTCTAACAACTTGATCAACCTTGGACTTTACGATGATGTGAAGCAAGAGTTGGCAGATGCTGGTAAAGACTTGATTGAAGTAGAAGAAGTTGAGTTGGAGCCGTCTCTGGGTAACGGAGGCTTGGGCCGTCTGGCTGCCTGCTTCTTGGACTCTATTGCGACACTTGGTCTCAATGGTGATGGTGTAGGACTGAACTACCACTTCGGTCTCTTCCAACAGGTTTTGAAAAACAACGAACAGACCACAATTCCTAACTTCTGGCTGACAGAGCAAAACTGGTTGGTTCGCTCTAGTCGCAGCTACCAAGTGCCATTTGCTCACTTCACCCTGACATCTACTCTTTATGATATTGATGTGCCAGGTTACAAGACAGAAACTAAGAACCGTCTTCGTCTCTTTGATTTGGACTCAGTGGATGCGGATATCATCACAGACGGTATTGACTTTGATAAGACAGATATCGCTCGCAACTTGACCCTCTTCCTCTATCCAGATGATAGTGACAAGCAAGGGGAATTGCTCCGTATCTTCCAACAGTATTTCATGGTTTCAAATGGTGCTCAGCTGATTATTGACGAAGCGATTGAAAAAGGCAGCAACCTGCATGATTTGGCAGACTACGCTGTCATCCAAATCAATGATACCCACCCATCTCTGGTTATCCCAGAAATGATTCGTCTCTTGACAGAGCGTGGTTTGGATTTGGATGAAGCAATTGCCATCGTACAGAAGATGACTGCTTATACGAATCACACGATTTTGGCAGAAGCTCTTGAAAAATGGCCTTTGGAATTCTTGAAAGAAGTAGTACCGCATCTGGTACCAATCATCAAAGAGCTTGACAAGCGCGTGAAAGCTAAATACGCAGATCCAGCAGTGCAAATCATTGATGAGGACGATCGTGTGCACATGGCTCACATGGATATCCACTACGGATACAGTGTCAATGGGGTTGCTGCTCTGCATACAGAAATCCTGAAAAACTCTGAGCTTAAAGCCTTCTACGATATCTACCCTGAAAAATTCAATAACAAGACCAACGGTATTACTTTCCGCCGCTGGCTCATGCATGCCAACCCACGTCTATCTCATTACCTAGATGAGTTGCTGGGCCGCGACTGGCACCATGATGCAACTAAGCTCGAAGGCTTGTTGGAATTCACTGGCGCTGCAAATGTTAAAGAAAAATTGGAAGGCATCAAGGCTCACAACAAGCGTAAATTGGCTCGTCACTTGAAGGAAGCCCAAGGTGTGGAAATCAATCCAGAATCTATCTTTGATATCCAAATCAAGCGTCTGCATGAGTACAAGCGCCAACAAATGAACGCTCTGTACGTTATCCACAAGTATCTGGATATCAAGGCTGGCAACATCCCTGCTCGTCCAATCACTGTCTTCTTCGGTGGTAAGGCTGCTCCTGCTTACACGATTGCACAGGACATCATCCACCTCATCCTTTGCTTGTCAGAAGTGATTGCTAATGACCCTAAAGTGGCTCCACATCTGCAAGTAGTTATGGTAGAAAACTACAACGTTACAGCGTCTAGCTTCTTGATTGCAGCTGGTGACATTTCTGAGCAGATTTCCCTGGCTTCTAAGGAAGCATCTGGTACTGGTAACATGAAGTTCATGCTTAACGGTGCTTTGACTCTTGGTACAATGGACGGAGCAAACGTTGAGATTGCAGAGTTGGTTGGCGAAGACAACATCTACATCTTCGGTGAAGATTCTGAGACTGTTATTGACCTCTACGCAAAATCTGCTTACAAATCTAGTGAGTACTATGCACGTGAAGCTATCAAGCCATTGGTTGACTTTATCGTCAGCGATGAAGTATTGGCAGTTGGTAAAGCTGAACGCTTGGAACGTCTTTACAATGAACTGATCAGCAAGGACTGGTTCATGACCCTGCTGGATCTAGAAGACTATATCCAAGTCAAAGAGCGCATGCTGGCTGACTATGAAGACCGCGATGCTTGGATGGACAAAGTTATCGTCAATATCGCCAAAGCTGGTTTCTTCTCATCTGACCGTACTATCGCTCAATACGAAGAAGAAGTATGGCACTTGAATAGCTAATATTCTTTAAATCAAAACAAAAGCCGAGACAGCAGTGTTTCGGCTTTGATTTTTTAGTCGAAGAAATGAATAAGGATTTAGCTATTGTGTGGGCTTCTGGCAAGGTGAAAACCTCTCGGTCTTGTCAGCTTTTTCTTTTCGGTGTATAATAAGTGAAAATATTTCTTTACAGGAGGCGTTCATGAAAAAGAAACCAATTTATCTTTATGTTTTGCTGGGCTTGTCAGCAATCGGAACTTTACTGGGAGTATGGAGTCGTTTTTTCTCCAAGTTTTCTGAGGTAGATTATACAAAAATAAATTTCTCAAAAGAGTTGAGTGATCAGACAAATCAGTTTAATAGACTTTATTTTGAATTTCTTCGTAATGGAATGAATATGCTGATTTTTTTCGTTATGACGGCTCTGTTAATAGCATCTATCGTCTTTTTGGTTAGAAAAAATCTGCAGATGGCTAATATTAGCTATATCGTTTATATACTAGTCAGTTTGTTATCTCAAGTTTACGTCTATATTTCATCGAAAGGGATTGTTGGCAAGGTATTTACAAGCCCTGAGAACATTGCAACGCATTCAAACAGTCTTCTTTTAGGAACAGTGCTGGGCTTTATTATCAGTTTAATTTATCTTTCCATCGTCGTCTTTAAGCTAATCCAGCAGCAAAAAGAGGCTGAAAAAGCAGAACTAGCTGCAAACGAATAAGATTTGACAAATAACAGATAAGTGCTTACAATTTTAAGAAGCAATATCTGTTATTTTTTAGAATGGAGAGTAAAATGACAAAGGTTTCCTTGGTTTACATCAGCCTGAGCGGCAATACAGAGAGTTTCGTCCGTCGGCTGACAGACTATTTGCTGGAGCAGCATCCAAGCCTAGAAGTAGAGAAGATTCATATCAAAGACCTGGTAAAGGAAGGAATTCCCTTTTTTGAAATGGACAATCCTTTTATCGCTTTTCTGCCGACTTATCTGGAGGGTGGCAATGGTGTGGACAATGGCGATGTAGAAATTCTGACAACCGATGTAGGGGATTTTATCGCCTATGGTCAGAATGCCAGCAAGTGTCTGGGGGTCATTGGCAGCGGCAATCGTAACTTTAACAACCAATACTGTCTGACAGCCAAGCAATACTCAGAGCGGTTCGGATTTCCGGTTTTGGCTGATTTTGAAATGCGCGGCATGTTGGGAGACATTAAGAAGGTTGCGGGGATTATTGAGGAGCTCTATCATATTGAAAAAAACGAAAACCAGTGAGGTTTTCGTTTTTTGATGTTCTAAATTAAGCTTACATCTTTTCTGGCGCTTCTACTCCTAGCAGACGTAGAGCTTCTTTGAGGACAACAGCTGTTGAGTAGCTGAGAGCCAGACGGCTGTCGCGTTCAGGGCTTTCATCCAGAATCCGCGTGTGCGCATAATATTTGTTAAAGGCTTGAGCCAAGCTAATAGCGTATTTGGCAATCAGTGATGGCTCATAGTTATCAGCAGCACGCTTGACAACGCGACCGAAGTCTTGAAGCAGCTTGATAATTTCCCAGCTTTCTGGATCGTTCAGGCTGTATGTAGCCTCTGCATCAGGCTGGAAGTTCGCCTTGCGCAGGATAGACTGGATACGAGCATAGGCATACTGGATGTAAGGGCCTGTTTCTCCCTCGAAGGAAACCATAGCTTCCAGATCAAAGTCGTAACCATTGCGGCGGTCAGTTTTGAGGTCGTAGAACTTAACTGCTCCTACCCCAACTGCACGAGCAACAGCTTCCTTGTCTTCCAAATCTGGGTTTTTAGCTTCAATCTGGCTCTTAGCCCGGCTGATAGCTTCTAACAGAGTTGGTTCGAGAAGGATGATATTTCCTTTACGTGTAGACAGCTTTTGACGGTTTTTAGTCACCAGACCAAAGTCAACGTGAATCATGTCATCGCTCCAGTCAAAGCCCATCTTTTTCAGAACGGCTTTAAGCTGTCTGAAGTGGTTGGCCTGCTCTTGACCTACAACATAGACATTTTTGACAAAGTTGTAAGTGCGAGCCCGGTAGATAGCTGTTGCAATATCCCGTGTAATGTAGAGGGTAGCGCCGTCTGATTTTTTAATCATAGCAGGCGGAAGGTTAAAGTCTTCCAAGTCTACAATGCTAGCTCCTTTTGATTCCTGTAAAAGACCTTTTTCTTCGAGGATTTGAATCCCTTCGTCCATCTTGTCATTGTAGAAGGCTTCACCGTTTAGACTGTCAAATTCGACACCTAGGAGTTCGTAGATACGGTTGAATTCTGTCAGACTTTCGTCGCGGAACCATTGCCAGAGCTCAGTTGCTTCTGGGTCGCCATCTTCCAGCTTCTTGAACCAAAGGCGGCCTTCTTCATCCAGAGATGGGTCGTTTTCAATCTCGGCATTGATACGCACGTAAAGTTTGAGGAGCTCGTCAATAGGGTTAGCTTCAACAGCTTCCTGGCTTCCCCACTTCTTATAAGCTACCATCAGGAGGCCAAACTGTTTGCCCCAGTCTCCCAAGTGGTTGATTTTGATGGTGTTGTAGCCAATCTTGCGGAAGATGTTGGAAAGAGCGTCACCGATAACAGTAGAACGCAAGTGGCCGACTGAGAAAGGCTTGGCAATGTTTGGACTGGACAGGTCAATGGTGATATTTTCCCCATTTCCTTCATTCTGTTGGCCGTAGTCAGCTCCGTCTTTGATGACTTCTTTGATAACTTGGCCAGAAATTTCAGCCTTGCTGAGGAAAAAGTTGACATAAGGGCCAGTCGCAACGATTTTATCAAAATGCGCTGTATCAATCTTTTCAGCGATGTCAGCAGCGATGATTTGAGGAGCTTTGCGCTCAGTCTTTGCCAGAGAAAAGGCTGGGAAGGCGATATCACCAAGTTCAGAGCTCTTTGGCTGCTCCAATAAATTTAAAATAGCGTCTTGATCAAGGCTGTCAATAACCTTGGCCAATTCGCCGGCAATCAACTGTTTGTTATCCATATTTGCTCCTTTGTGTCTTTTGTTATTATTTTATCACATTTTTCAAGGAATCTTCAATTTTTTTGGGAATAATTTTTGGGCTAATAGGAATTTTTCTGATATAATAAGAGGGATAAGAACCTGTATTTATAGATGGACTTTTCATCTAAATGCTTCCTTCCCTGTTACTCTTCGTTAAAGTTTTTTGTTTATTCTCAGTATTCCTGCAAATCTTTGCCTAGATTGATGGAGAAGCAGTCTTTTGTCCGTTGAAGTGCCCTTCATGAATGCAGCTTCTAAATATTCAACAATGAGGTAAAAATGAGAAAGAATGACCGTCATCAGTTAGTCAAAACGATGATTAAGGAGGAAAAGCTAGGAACGCAAAAGGAGATTCAGGATCGTCTGGAAGCGCAAGGGATTTATGTAACACAGACTACCCTGTCGCGTGACCTCCGTGAAATCGGCCTGACCAAGGTTAAGAAGAAGGGGCTGACTTATTATGTTTTGGCGCATGAGACTGAAGAGATTGATTTTATAGAGTTTTTAGCCAAGCATGTGGAGAGTGTAGCCAGGGCAGAGTTTAGTCTGGTTCTTCGTACGGGCCTAGGAGAGGCAACAGTGCTGGCCAATGTTGTGGATAACTCGTTTGATAGCCGTATTCTGGGAACCGTTGCGGGTGCCAATACTCTTTTAGTGGTTTGCCGGGATCAGGCGGCTGCTCAGGAGATTGAAGAGCAAATACAGGAAGTGATGTAAGAGTCACAGTTTTTTCAGGAAAAATGGAGAGGTTTGAGACGGATGTCCTGACCTCGTTTGTTTTTAGAAAGGATAGAGATGGCAGTAGAAAAGTTATCGCCAGGCATGCAGCAGTATTTGGATATCAAAAAGGACTATCCAGATGCTTTCTTGCTCTTTCGGATGGGGGATTTCTATGAGTTGTTTTATGATGATGCGGTCAATGCCGCCCAGATTTTAGAGATTTCTCTCACTAGCCGAAATAAAAATGCAGAAAATCCCATTCCCATGGCCGGAGTTCCTTATCATTCGGCACAGCAGTATATTGATGTTTTGGTCGAGTCAGGCTATAAGGTAGCGATTGCGGAGCAGATGGAAGATCCCAAGGAAGCCAAGGGAGTTGTTAAGCGGGAGGTTGTTCAGGTTATCACTCCGGGGACGGTGGTGGACTCCAGTAAGCCGGACTCTGCCAATAACTTTCTGGTGGCTCTGGATTACTCAGATGGCCTCTATGGTCTGGCTTATATGGATTTGGTGACCGGTGAGTTTCAGGTGACCAGTCTAGAGGACTTTGCCTTGGTCTGCGGGGAAATCCGTAATTTGAAGGCTAGGGAAGTGGTGCTGGGCTATGCCTTGCCAGAAGCTGAAGAGCAGGTCTTGGCTGGGCAGATGAACCTTTTACTGTCCTATGTACAGACGGCCTTGGATGATGTCCAGCTGCTGGGAGAGGAACTGTCTCCGATGGAACGTCAGGCAGCGGGGAAATTGCTGGAGTATGTGCACCGGACCCAGATGAGGGAGCTCAGCCATTTAAAGAAGGCTCAGCATTATGAAATCAAGGACTTTCTGCAAATGGACTATGCCACCAAGGCGAGTCTGGATTTGACAGAAAATGCTCGCTCGGGCAAGAAGCACGGCAGTCTTTATTGGCTGATGGACGAGACTAAGACGGCCATGGGCGGCCGCATGCTGCGCTCTTGGATCCAGCGTCCGCTGATTGATGAAGCGCGAATTAGCCAGCGGCAGAATGTCGTCGAGGTTTTTCTGGATCATTTCTTTGAGCGGAGTGATTTGACGGAGAGCCTCAAGGGAGTCTATGATATCGAGCGGTTGGCTAGTCGGGTGTCTTTTGGCAAGACCAATCCCAAGGATCTGCTGCAGTTGGCAGCAACATTGGGCAATGTGCCTCAGATTAAGGCTATCTTGCAAGGAATCGGCAGCCCGCATCTAGCTCGTTTGATTGAGGGTTTGGATCCTATTTCAGAGTTGGCGGGCTTGATTAGCTCGGCCATTTCGCCGGATGCACCCCATATCATCACTGAGGGCAATATCATTCAGACCGGTTTTGATGAAACCTTGGATCAGTATCGGCTTGTGCTGAGGGAGGGGACTGGATGGATTGCGGAGCTGGAAGTCAAAGAACGTGCTAACAGTGGCATCAGCAATTTGAAGATTGATTATAATAAAAAAGATGGTTACTATTTCCATGTGACCAATTCTCAGCTGGCTCATGTGCCCAGTCATTTCTTCCGCAAGGCGACCCTGAAAAATTCGGAGCGTTTCGGAACGGAGGAGCTGGCCCGGATTGAGGGAGAGATGTTGGAGGCGCGTGAAAAATCTGCTAATTTGGAATACGAGATTTTCATGCGGATTCGCGAGGAAGCTGGCAAATACATCCAGCGCTTGCAGGCCTTGGCACAAACGCTGGCAGCTGTAGATGTCCTGCAGAGCTTTGCTGCGGTAGCAGAGCAACTACATTTGGTGCGCCCCGTCTTTACTGCAGAGCGCTGTCTGCAGATTGAAAAAGGTCGGCATGCTGTTGTGGAAAAGGTCATGGGTGCCCAAAGCTACATTCCAAATAGTATTCTGCTGGACCAGGAAACGGACATCCAGCTGATTACCGGGCCGAATATGAGCGGGAAATCGACTTATATGCGCCAGCTGGCTATCATCGTCATTATGGCACAAATGGGCTCTTATGTGCCTGCTCAGTCTGCCAGTCTGCCGCTATTCGATGCGATTTTCACTCGTATCGGTGCTGCGGATGATTTGGTATCTGGCCAGTCCACCTTTATGGTGGAGATGATGGAGGCCAATCGGGCCATTCGACAGGCCAGCGAGCGTTCGCTCATTCTCTTTGATGAGCTGGGCCGTGGGACAGCGACTTACGATGGGATGGCGCTGGCTCAGGCTATTATTGAGCATATTCATCATTATACTGGAGCCAAGACCCTCTTTGCTACCCACTATCATGAGCTGACAGCCTTAGAGAATAGCTTGGAGCATTTGGAAAATGTCCATGTGGCAACATTGGAAAAGGACGGACAGGTGACTTTCCTGCATAAGATTGAGCCTGGTCCGGCTGACAAGTCGTACGGAATCCATGTGGCGAAGATTGCCGGACTTCCTGAGAAATTACTGGAGCGGGCGGACAACATTTTGAGCCATTTGGAGAGTCAGGATACAGGACTAGGCTCAGAGCTTCCTGCTGCATCCAGACCGAAGCAGTCACAAGTGGCGGAGCAGATGTCTCTTTTCGCAGAAGGAACGGAAAATCCAATCCTGACTGAACTCCGAGACTTGGACATCTACAATATGACTCCCCTGGAAGTCATGGCGGTGGTAGCCGAGCTCAAGAAGAAGTTGTAAAAACCAAGAACAGACTTGTGAAATTAACAAGTCTGCTCTTTTTATTTCTCACGATTTTCTAGACAAACCGCTATTGATTTTTTGAATGTTGCGGTAAGTGCGGTAGTAGATGGCACCTGAAATGATTAGATAGATGAGGGTGAATTCCCCGACGGCAGTTAGTGTCAGGCTAAGTATTTTTTCTCTTGGGAAAAATCCAGCTAGATTAGCCAAAAGTGCAAAGGTTAGAATCATCACGCCAAAGTGGCTGGCGATGGAGCGCAGGATGCTCCAGTCTCTTTGGAAGAAGCTTCCACTCCATCTGAAAATAGCTCCCATGATAAACCAGATAAGCATGCAGTAGAGCATGATGAGGGAAACATGGACATGCTGGCTCAAAAAGAAGTGGCCGATAGGAGAGCGAGGATGAAGCGGTAGATAAGCTGGATTGTAAAAATAAGAAACAATCATGGAGAAGAAGAGACCGATGAAAATCCCTCCAATCCCTCCGAAAAAGAGTTCTTTAAGACGAGTTTTCATAATTGCAACCTTTCTTTGATAGATTTGAGATAGCGGCGGGACGAGTAAGTCTGATCACCGTTTTTCAGAAATATTTGAATCAGACCATTTGGAGTCAGCTTGAGGTGGCTGATTTGTCGGCTGTTGATAATCTCCGACTGAGAAATCTGCAGGAAATACTCCGGCAGGATCTGCAGCAACTGATAAAGAGCTTGTTGAGCTCTATAGCTGTCTTTTGCTGTTCGAACCCGAACCTGACGGTTTTCTGTATAGATTCGGTGGATTTCCTTAGCGTCCAGCAGATAGATTTCGTCTTCTTTCTTGACATGGATCTTGTCCTCTTTACCCAGATGTTGCGCAAAGTGGACCAATTCCTGAATATTTTCTGTCATGAGGCGAGCCTCAATGCTGACGGAGTCTTCGGTAACTTGAGAATCGATTCTTAGCTTAACTTTCATAACTTCCTCCTTTCACCTTTATTAAACCGCAACACGGCAGAGAAAACAAGCCCTTTTGTCTATGTGGCAGCTATTTGTGTCTATATGGCTTGGCTTGAGAGTATAGTGGTTGAGAAAAGGCTTCCTTCTGATAGAAAGAGCCCAATGTGTTATAATAGATAGCAGAACAAATACGGAGAAAAAGATGTCAAAAATTATCGAACTTCCAGAAATTCTAGCCAATCAGATTGCGGCCGGTGAAGTCATTGAGCGGCCTAGCAGCGTGGTCAAGGAGCTAGTGGAAAATTCAATTGATGCGGGTGCAAGCCAGATTACCATCGAAATCGAGGAGGCCGGACTCAAGAGCATTCAGGTAACGGATAATGGCGAAGGCATAGACCACGAAGATGTTCCTCTGGCCCTTCGACGCCATGCTACCAGTAAAATCAAGAAGCAGGCGGATCTCTTTCGGATTCGGACACTGGGTTTTCGGGGCGAGGCCATTCCTTCCATTGCTTCTGTCTCGCGTTTTACCATTGAGACAGCGACTGAAGCCGGCCAGCACGGGACCCTGCTAGTTGCCCAAGGCGGTGAAATTGAAGAGCATGAGCCTACCAGCAGTCCGGTGGGAACGAAAATCAAGATAGAAGATCTCTTCTTCAATACTCCCGCCCGGCTCAAGTATATGAAGAGTCAGCAGGCTGAGCTGTCCCATATCGTTGATGTGATTAATCGGCTTAGTCTGGCCCATCCGGAAGTGGCTTTCACCCTTATCAGTGACGGCCGCGAAATGACACGGACTGCCGGCAGTGGTAATCTGCGTCAGGCTATTGCAGGAATCTATGGTTTGGCAACAGCTAAGAAAATGGTGGAAATCTCTGCATCGGATTTGGATTTTGAAGTGAGTGGCTATGTCAGTTTGCCTGAGCTGACTCGTGCGAATCGGAATTATATTACCATTCTCATCAACGGCCGCTACATTAAGAATTTCCTGCTCAATCGCGCTATTTTGGACGGCTACGGCAGCAAGCTTATGGTAGGTCGCTTTCCACTCGCGGTCATCAATATTCAGATTGACCCCTATCTGGCCGATGTCAATGTCCATCCGACCAAGCAAGAGGTGCGAATTTCTAAAGAGCGGGAACTCATGGCCTTGATTTCGCAAGCTATTGCAACCAGTCTCAAGGAGCAGGATCTTATCCCGGATGCTTTGGAAAATCTAGCCAAATCAACTGTTAAGCGTGCGACTAAGCCCGAACAGACCAGCCTCCCGCTGAAAGAAAATCGCCTCTACTACGATAAGGAGCAGAATGACTTCTTCCTCAAGCCACAGGTGGCCGAGCAGCAGCTATCCTTCGAAGAATCAGCGGAGCCTATTCATGAAGCGACAAATGAAAAAGCAGAGCCACAACCAACTTCGGTCAAATTTGCAGAGAGAAAGCCAGTTAGCTATGACCAACTAGACCATCCAGAGCTTGATCAGGTCAGTCTGGAGCGGGCTGTGGATAAGTTGGAGCAGGAAGAGAAGTCAAGCTTCCCAGAGTTAGAATATTTCGGCCAGATGCATGGCACTTATCTCTTTGCTCAGGGCAAGGGTGGTCTTTACATTATTGACCAGCATGCTGCCCAGGAGCGGGTCAAGTATGAGTATTATCGGGAGAAGATTGGAGATGTGGACAATAGCCAGCAGCAGCTCTTAGTGCCCTATATCTTTGAATTTCCAGCGGACGATATACTGCGGATCAAGCAGCGGATAGAGCTGTTAGAAGACGCTGGCATCTTTTTAGAAGAGTATGGAGCCAACCAGTTTATCCTCCGTGAGCATCCCATTTGGTTTAAGGAAGAGGAGATTGAAGCAGGTATCTATGAGATGTGTGATATGCTTCTCCTGACCAAGGAAGTTTCTATCAAGAAATATCGAGCAGAGCTAGCCATTATGATGAGCTGCAAACGCTCCATCAAGGCCAATCACAGTCTGGATGACTACTCTGCGCGTGACTTGCTCTTTCAGCTGTCCCAGTGTGACAATCCCTACAACTGCCCACACGGCCGACCGGTCTTAGTCAACTTTACCAAGTCGGATATGGAAAAAATGTTCCGCCGCATTCAGGAAAATCATACTAGCCTGCGGGAGTTGGGGAAATACTAAACTGTATAGAAGATCAAACAGCCCTAGTCATAGAACTAGAGCTGTTTTGAATTTTTGAGCTGAACTTGCGTTCCAGCAAGTAAATCAGCTGGATGGCGTTTGTCCTTGCGAAGCAGTCCCATCAGCAGAAAGATCAAGAAGAGAATCCCTGCTGAAGTTGACAAGAAAATTGACAGGGCATCTGCTTGATAAGCACTACGGATAGCTCCCATATGTCCCAGCTGCCAAGGGAAAAACTTGATAGCAGAGCGCAAAAGGCTGTGGGAAAGGCTCCTATGTTTGTAAACCAACTGTAAACCTGCCCAACGCTTGCCAAGACTTCCTTTTCGATAGTCTAGCCAAGCAAAGATGATAGATAGAGGCAGGACTGAGGTAGAAAAACCCAGAAGTTGGCTCTGAGCTTCAGTGAATGCAGGAATGCCTCCTAGAACCAGATTGTAAAAGCCCATAGCTAGTAAAAAAAGAGAAATGAGATAGAATGAGATGAAGAGCCAGTCTCCAATCAGCTCTTTCAGACGAGTTTTGGCAGGTATGGGATTGTCAGTTTTTAGTTTCATCTTGAGCACCTTCTTTCTTAGAATCATCAAGGCCGATAACCTTGTCCAGATACTTTTTCTTAATCTTTAGCGCCTTGTTAATAGCCATTGCTGATGCGATTAAGAGGAAAAAGCTCAACCAGACCAGGGCAGTAAATTTTGCTGGAAAGCTAGAACCTGCGAAAAAGAGAAAGATAGCCAGAGCTGATACAAAAATATACAGAACCTGCCAAAAGCTATAAGATTTCACTTCCTTATAGTAGCGGTTCTTTTCGTCTTCTGAGAGGACGGGGTTTATTTCTGGTTTGTCGCTTTCTTCTAAAAGCAGATAATCTGTCGTCACCTGGAATATTTTGCTCAGCTCTACAATTTTTTCTAGCTCTGGCAGCGCTTGGCCAGACTCCCACTTGGAAATGCTCTGGCGAGAGACATTGATTTGTTCAGCTAGCTTTTCTTGTGACCAGCCTTTTTCTTTTCTTAGTTCAAATAATTTATCAGCGAGTTTCATAATCGCAGCCTCCTTTTCTTTGCTAACTCTATCCTAACAGCTTTTAGTTATCTTGAGAATACAGCTTCCTGTATATTTTGTCAACCGCTAGTTGCACTTCTGTTTGCAGTTTCTAGACAGAAAATATGATATACTAGATAAGCAAAATGATACAACAAGAAGGAAGATTATGTACGAATATTTTAAAGGAATCATCAGTAAAATCACAGCCAAATACATTGTATTGGAAGTCAACTCTATCGGCTATATTCTTCATGTGGCCAACCCCTATGCTTACTCAGGGCAGCTTCATCAGGAAGCCAAGGTCTATGTTCACCAAGTAGTGAGAGAAGATGCGGAGCTCCTGTACGGTTTTGCGACCGAGGAGGAGAAGCAACTCTTTCTCAGCTTGATTTCAGTCTCAGGTATCGGCCCAGTGTCTGCTCTGGCTATCATTGCGGCGGATGATAATGCTGGCTTAGTGCAAGCCATTGAGCAGAAAAACATCACCTACCTGACCAAGTTTCCTAAGATTGGCAAGAAGACAGCCCAGCAGATGGTGCTGGACTTGGAAGGAAAGGTAGTGGCGGCGGATGGTATGGCAGAAAGTAAGGCACCCGTCCAGACTGCGGATAATCAGGAGCTGGAGGAAGCCATGGAAGCTATGCTGGCTCTGGGCTACAAAGCTGCTGAACTCAAGAAAATCAAGAAATTCTTTGAAGGAACGACGGATACAGCAGAAAACTATATCAAGTCTGCTCTTAAGATGTTGGTGAAATAGGAGACCAAATATGACCAAACGCTGCGGTTGGGTAAAGATGAACAACCCTTTATATGTGGCCTATCATGATGAGGAGTGGGGCAAGCCCCTCCATGATGATCAGAAGTTATTTGAATTGCTCTGCATGGAGACCTATCAGGCTGGACTTTCTTGGGAGACCATTCTCAATAAACGTCAAGCTTTTCGGGAAGCTTTTCATTTCTATGATGCCCAGAAAATTGCTCAGATGACGGATGCAGATCTGGATGGTTTGTTGGGCAATCCCGACATCATCCGTAACAAGATGAAGATTTATGCAACCAGAGCTAATGCCCAAGCTTTTTTGGCTGTTCAAAAGCAGTTTGGCTCTTTTAATGACTATGTCTGGTCCTTTGTAGATTTCAAAACTATTGACAATGAAATTTTGGACTACGAGGAAGCGCCAGCCAAGACAGAGCTGTCAGAAACTATGTCCAAGGCGCTGAAAAAGCAGGGCTTCAAATTTGTCGGTCCCGTTTGTGTCTATTCATTCCTAGAAGCAGCTGGCCTTATCAATGATCATGAAAATGATTGTGACTTTAATCCACATAAAAATACCGTTTGAAAAAGATTCTCAACGGTATTTTTCAATTTCTTCTTTTAGAGATTTTACTAGCTCTTTTTCATCGGCAAGTTGTAGTAGAGCAATCCCTTTTTTTATTAATTCGTTATTATTTTTGCAAATTCCAAGTCGAATCTGTGAAAGCCCGAGGGAATCATAACGTTTTTCTTTTTTTGACAAATCGTAAATGTACGTAGTAATTTCAGCGCATTCTCTCTTTAATCCATTATAAAGATAGATGGTAGAAAGGTTGACTAAGAGTCCGATTTGTAGATTATTCCCATTGCGAAATGATTGGTATTTTTTTATGCTATTTAAAATCTTTTGGGTAAATTGTTTGATATTTTCTAAAGGGAAGAAATAAAGGATGGTAGAAAGCAGTCGAAAATCACTTTCATACCAAGTGTCCTGTTTTTCTAAATACGCCCAAATTTTATTGGTAGTAGCATTAATTTCTTTTGTCTCAGAAATTCCATTTTGTCTCAGATGAATAGTAATATTGATGCTATCTAAAGCATGTTTAATCGGAATATCGGAATGTTTATATAGATATGCCTCGCATTCTCTCTTTAGTTGTAACAAACCTTCTGTCCCTACAATAGACTCACCTTGGTTGTAAAGAGAATTTAAAATGTTCTGTCTCTGACTAGGTTGATAATAATCACAAATGTATTTAAATTCTTCTAGTGTCATATCTATCTGGCGAAGTAAAAAAATCATGGTATCGAACTTTGGCACGACTTGTCCGCTTTCAATTCGTGACAAAGTTGAGCGAGCTAAAAAATCTCCACAAATTTCTTCTTGAGTCAACCCTTTTGATTTCCTAATTTCTTTATAGATTTTTCCATAATCCCAGCGCATAAGAACTCCTTTTTAAAATGTTACTAAAAGCTACATTTTGAAAAAATATTTTAAAATAGTATATCATGAAATAAAAAGGAGGGCAAAGGTGGGAAAAACAAAGCGCAAATTTATTTTGCTAGTAATGATTATTGTTAATGTATTTCCATGGTGGTGGCCTTGGGAATAGGTCTAAATATGAAAGAGAGGAGGGTGAGCCCAAAAGGCTAAATAAGACTTTACATTAAATTATATTACCTTTGAAAACAAGTAGTCAGTGAGGTACTAAAAATGAGGAAAAGCAGAATAAAATGGTTTTATTCCGTTGTTTTGTTGGTATTTGTTTTATTTGCACCTGTAGCAAGTATCAGAGCTGATATAGTGAACAGCGGAGAGGTAAAAATACAAGGAGAGGTTCCACGATATACTGACCCGGCCAATCAGTTTTACTATAGATATACAGCGAAACCTTATGATTTTTATTATAATCCTTATACAGGTGAGTGGAAAATGGTTCAAGTAATACCCACTTTACAGCACATGGTAAATGTTATGTTTGATGGTTGGGCTAGATACGGACCGTGGGTACCGCGTGTTTATAGATAAGGAGGTAGCTGCTGTGAGAAAAGCTAAAGAAAAAGAGCTTTTACATCTATTGCAAGAAGTATACCATTTAGATACGACTAAAAAGGATGAGAAATTTTCACAGCTAATCTTATCTACTGTTTATAAGATTGAAAATGGTAAGAATGCTTCAATTGAGTGTGTCCGTCTAATCCCTTTTTTAAATCAGTATCTATTGTCTGCCCCTTCAAAAGAATTAGTAGACTTACAGACCTTCTTGCAAAGGGAAAGTAATTTTTACAGGGGCTGGATTAGTTTTTTTAGCTGGTTTTAGTTGTATTTAAAAGAACCTGGGACAAAAGTCCAACCTCAAATATAAAAAGCGAACAAAACTAGTTTTCTGGTAATCAGAATTCTGCTTTGTTCGCTTTTCGTATTTAATTATAGATTTGAAGGGCTTAATAATTAAGATTTTTAAAAATTGAAATCTTTTTGTCCCAAACTCTTTTTATTGGAATTTATCTCTCCATTATAAAAAGATTCAAACCATTTGCCAATAGCATTTCCCTAACAATCCAGTTATTCTGCATAACACCAGTCATTCTTAAAAGTTTTCCACAGTATGTTGACAAGTTTGTCAAGGAACTTGACAGTTCTTTTTATTTCCTGAAATGAAAATCAACTTTTTTAAGATTTTTTGTGATAAAATAAAGCCAATTCCGAATAGTAAGATAGGAGGTTCTATGAAAGCAGAAATTATTGCTGTGGGCACCGAGATTCTGACAGGTCAGATTGTCAATACCAATGCCCAATTTTTATCTGAAAAACTGGCGAGTCTGGGGATTGATGTCTATTTTCAAACAGCAGTGGGGGACAATGAAAATCGTCTCCTCTCTGTTTTGGAAATTGCCCAAAGGCGTAGTAATCTGATTATTCTAACAGGAGGCTTGGGGCCAACAGAGGATGATTTGACCAAGCAGACCTTGGCTAAGTTCTTAGGGCGTGAGCTTAATTTTGACTCACAAGCTGTGGAAAAGCTAGATTGCTTTTTTGCTAGCCGACCAGATTATGCTCGAACACCTAACAATGAGCGTCAGGCTCAGCTGGTCGAAGGCTCGACGCCGTTACCAAATGCGACCGGCTTAGCTGTTGGAGGATTGTTAGAAGCAGACGGAGTGACCTATGTAGTCTTGCCTGGCCCGCCTAGCGAGCTTAAACCTATGGTCAATAATGAGCTGGTTCCCCTCTTATCCACAGGTCAGAAATTGTACTCACGGGTGCTGCGTTTCTTTGGTATCGGAGAGAGTCAGCTAGTGACTATTTTGTCAGAGATGATTGAGCAGCAGAGTGACCCCACCATTGCTCCTTATGCAAAGACAGGGGAAGTTACTTTGCGATTGTCCACCAAGGCCTTGAGTCAGGCAGAAGCTGACACCAAGTTCGAGGCTGTGGAAAAGGAAATTTTGGAACATAAGACTTTTGAGGGACAGCCCTTGTCAGAGATTTTCTATGGTTACGGGGATGACAATTCCTTGGCACAGGTGGCTTTTGAGTTGCTGAAGAGTCAAGGGAAGACGATTTCAGCGGCAGAGAGTCTGACAGCTGGCCTCTTTCAAGCGACTTTGGCTGATTTTGCTGGAGCCTCTTCCATTTTTTCAGGTGGCTTTGTCACCTACAGCATGGAGGAAAAGAGCCGGATGTTGGATATTCCGTTGGGAGACCTGGAGAAGCACGGTGTCGTTTCAGCTTTTACGGCTGGGAAAATGGCAGAGCAGGCTAGAAAGCTGACCGAAAGTGACCTAGCTGTCAGTCTGACAGGTGTGGCTGGCCCAGAGTCACTGGAAGATCATCCAGCAGGGACTGTTTTTATCGGCTTAGCTAGCGCTGCTGGAACGGAAATTATTAAGGTCAATATTGCTGGACGCAGTCGTCGTGATGTGAGGAAAATTGCTGTTCTGCACGCCTTCAACCTAGTACGAAAAACTTTATTAAATAGCTGATTTTTGGTATAATGACGAAGATGGCCAAAAGATATTTTAGAAAAAACAGGAGAAATAAATGGCAAAGAAACAAAAAAAATTAGACGAAATCTCAAAGAAATTCGGCGATGAGCGCCAAAAAGCCTTGGATAATGCTCTTAAAAACATTGAAAAGGATTTTGGTAAGGGAGCCATTATGCGTCTGGGCGAGCGGGCAGAGCAAAAGGTTCAAGTTATGAGTTCTGGCTCTTTGGCTTTAGATATTGCTCTTGGCGCTGGGGGTTATCCTAAGGGACGGATTATTGAAATCTATGGTCCGGAGTCTTCTGGTAAGACAACCGTTGCTCTTCACGCAGTTGCTCAAGCGCAAAAAGAAGGTGGTATCGCAGCCTTTATCGATGCTGAGCATGCTTTGGATCCGTCATACGCGGCTGCTCTGGGTGTTAATATTGATGAGTTGCTGCTGTCTCAACCAGACTCTGGTGAACAGGGACTGGAAATTGCTGGTAAGCTGATTGACTCAGGTGCGGTGGACTTGGTGGTTGTGGACTCCGTTGCAGCCCTAGTACCACGTGCGGAAATCGATGGCGATATTGGTGACAGCCATGTCGGCTTGCAGGCTCGGATGATGAGCCAGGCTATGCGCAAGCTGTCTGCTTCTATCAACAAAACGAAGACGATTGCGATTTTCATTAACCAGCTGCGTGAAAAAGTTGGCGTTATGTTTGGTAATCCTGAAACAACACCAGGTGGCCGTGCACTGAAGTTCTATGCTTCTGTCCGTTTGGATGTCCGTGGTAATACTCAAATCAAGGGAACTGGTGATGAGAAAGATACCAATGTTGGTAAAGAAACCAAGATCAAGGTTGTTAAAAATAAGGTAGCTCCGCCATTCAAGGAAGCCTTTGTAGAAATCATGTACGGGGAAGGTATTTCTAAGACAGGTGAGTTGATTAAGATTGCGACTGATTTGGATATCATCAAAAAAGCTGGTGCTTGGTACTCCTACAATGATGAAAAGATTGGTCAAGGATCTGAAAATGCTAAGAAGTACTTGGCTGATCATCCAGAAGTCTTTGATGAAATTGACCGCCAGGTTCGTGTACGCTATGGTTTGATTGAAGGCGATGACTTGGCAGAAGTGGTTGGCAACAAGGCTGACAGTCCTGTAGAAACGATGGAAGAAGTCACTCTGGATTTGGACGATGCCATCGAAATTGAAGAGTAATTTTGCAAAATAGGTCGCAAGACCGATGGTTTTTGTGATATAATAGACTACGATATTAGTATCGTGTAGCGAAAGGAGTACTTACATGATCACAATCTATACTGTCTCAAGTTGTACTAGTTGTAAAAAAGCAAAAACCTGGCTAAACGCTCATCAATTAACTTATAAAGAACAAAATTTAGGCAAAGAAGGCATCACCAAAGAAGAACTTCTGGATATTTTAACTAAAACAGAAAATGGTATCGCGAGCATTGTTTCATCAAAAAACCGCTATGCTAAAGGCTTGGGTGTTGACATTGAAGAGTTGAGTGTCAACGAAGTTCTTGACATCATCATGGAGACCCCGCGTATTTTGAAAAGCCCTATCTTAGTGGATGATAAACGTCTCCAAGTTGGTTACAAAGAAGATGATATCCGTGCTTTTCTGCCACGTTCTGTTCGCAATGTTGAAAATGCAGAAGCTCGTCTGCGGGCAGCTCTCTAATCTTTGAATATAACTGAAAGAGTCGGGAAGAGAATCTCGGCTCTTCTTTTTGTTTAGGTTGACAGAGGCTTTGGCGACTGGATGGATTGACAAGGAGCAGAACTGTGATACAATATCTCTGAGGAGGATGGAAGATGAAGAAAATTTTATTAGGACTGGGATTGAGTGTGGCACTGCTAGCAGGCTGTGGACATAAAAAGACAGAGACAAATTCGAATGCGGCTGACAAGAAAGAGATCAGCAATAATCTGCCTATCATTGATAATGCCAAGCAGCAGGAAGTGATTACTCGGACGCTTGTTTTTCCAAAGGATGAACGAGGAAACCAGCAGAGCCAGACAGTGACTTATCAGGGGGAGCATTTTAAACGCTTGGTTATTGAAAGGCTGACCGCGACTGATAATGAGATGAAAGAAGCTATCAAGCAGATGGGACTGGAGGAAGCGCAGAAGTCGCTCAATGAGTCGCTGGAGCAGGATGCAGACTATGTGCAGGCTCGTGGACTTCAAGGCTTTAGTGGCTCAGTGACAATTTTGAATGAGAACGAGCTGAAAATGACTTCTACCTATGATTTTGAGAGCCTAGATATCGAAAAAGCAGCGTCTATGCCTTATTTTCAAAATCTCAAGCTCAAAGAAATGATTAAGCTGACGCCAGAAGAATATATCAACAATCTCCTGATGAATGGAGCAGAAGAGCAGAAATAAGCTGCTCTTTTTTATTACATTTTAATGACAGAGTGACAATCAGTTTGACAGCGCCATTTTTATAATGATATGATAAAATCAGCTCAATATTGAAGGAGATAAGACATGAGAAAATTAATTGTCTTTTTGCTGGCAGCTTTGGCAATCTTAACAGCCTGCAGTCAGCAGTCAAATAACAGTTCATCCTCACAGGGAGGAGCTGGAAAAGGAGATATTGTCACTAAGTCCTATAAAACTGAGAAGCAATTAGAACATGGAAAAGAAACCAGAATCTTAACAGTCAGCTACAGCGGACAGAAGTATGATAAGGTTGTCCTGCATGTCAGCAAGGCTATTCCTGACAACATCAAGGAAGCTCTGTCAAAACAGGATGTTTCCACTGTAAAGAAGGAAATGCTGTCTTTGATCGAGGAAGCACTGGGGCTGAAAGAGGCGGTGAATATCACCGGTCTTGATTTGAAAACAGATATGACAGCGGAAGAGATTTCTCTGGAGATGACTATCGATCCGGAGAATCTAGACTACGAAGCAGCCAAAAAGCTTCCAAACTACGCGCAGCTGTTTGAGCAAATCGAGACCCTGACTCCAGAAGAATTGCTCAACAAGTTTAAGGGAAGCGACGGCGTGGAAGTGCCGGCTTCAAATTAGGAAGTTTCCATCCAGTTCTCTGAAGAGAGCTGGATTTTTGCTGGATTTCAGAGCTAGACTTCGGATAAATATTAGCTAAAGCTTATTGAAAAATTAGGAGAATTCAGGTGAATTAAATTTGTGAAAAGCCTATAATTATGCTATAATAGGGATATTCTAAAGAAAGAGGGTGTAATTGTGGGATTTACAGATGAAACAGTACGTTTTAATCTCGATGATTCAAATAAAAAGGAAATTAGCGAGACTTTGACCGATGTCTACAAGTCGCTCAATGAAAAAGGATACAATCCAATCAATCAAATCGTGGGATACGTACTCAGTGGCGATCCTGCGTACGTACCTCGCTATAACAATGCCCGCAATCAAATCCGCAAATACGAGCGCGATGAGATTGTTGAGGAGTTGGTTCGTTATTATTTGAAAGGACAAGGCGTCGATCTCTAATGAGAATTATGGGATTAGATGTGGGCTCGAAAACGGTTGGGGTTGCCATTAGTGATCCTCTTGGTTTTACGGCTCAAGGACTGGAGATTATTCCGATTCATGAAGATAAGGGCGAATTTGGCCTAGAGCGCTTGGGCGAGCTGGTGAAAGAGTATAAGGTTGATAAGTTCGTTATTGGCCTGCCTAAGAATATGAACAATACCAGCGGGCCTCGGGTGGAGGCTAGTCAGGCTTATGGCCAGCGGGTTGCTGAGCTATTTGGCCTGCCGGTTGACTATCAGGATGAGCGCCTGACGACAGTGGCTGCTGAGCGCATGCTGGTGGAGCAGGCGGACATTAGCCGCAGCAAGCGTAAGAAAGTTATTGATAAGCTGGCGGCGCAGCTGATTTTGCAGAATTATCTGGATCGAAATTTTTAGAAAAGAAATGAAGGAGACACTAGTATGACACATGATCATAACCATGACCACGAGCATGAAGAGCGTGAATTAATCACCTTGGTTGACGAGCAAGGAAACGAAACTTTATTTGAAATTCTTTTGACCATTGACGGTAAGGAAGAGTTTGGCAAGAATTATGTTCTTTTAATTCCGGCTAATGCGGAAGAAGATGAGAACGGTGAGGTAGAGATTCAAGCTTATTCCTTTACTGAAAATGAAGATGGCACAGAAGGCGACCTGCAGCCAATCCCAGAGGACTCAGATGCTGAGTGGGATATGATTGAAGAAGTCTTCAACAGCTTTATGGAAGAGTAATACTGGCCTAGCCTCGCTTCCAAAAATGGACAAGTGCAGGCAAGTGCTAGCTGAACTTGACAGAGGAAGGAAGTAGCCAAGGCTTGGCTATTTTCCATCTCATATCATAAAGATTAGAAAGAGGAGCGAGTTGCAATTCAGATTTGAGTTCTGCTTCGCTGCTCTTTTTTAGGTAAAAAAAATGAATGAAATTGAAGAATGGCTGAACAGCCGAATTGGTCTAAACTTTCGTTCGGGTCTAGGGCGGATGCGGCAGGCAGTGACTCTTTTGGGGAATCCTGAGCGGAGCTATCCAACGATTCATGTAACTGGTACAAATGGCAAAGGCTCTACTATTGCTTTCATGCGTCAGCTGTTTGCGGGGCATGGTCGCAAGACAGGGAGTTTTACCTCGCCTCATATGATTAGTATTCACGATCGAATTTGTATTAACGGTCAACCGATTGCTCCAGCTGATTTTATCCGTCTGGGTCAAGAGGTGCAAAAGATGGAGCAAGAACTGCTCAAAAGTCATGACCAGCTGTCCTATTTTGAAATTCTGACCTTGATTGCCTTTCTCTATTTCAAGGAGCAGGAAGTGGACATAGCCCTAATTGAGGTGGGGATCGGCGGACTCTTAGACACGACTAATGTCATTACGGGAGATATTGCGGTCATCAGTTCTGTGGGCTTGGACCATCAGGAGACTCTGGGAAGGAGCTTGACGGCGATTGCGGAGCAAAAGGCAGGGATTTTCAAGCCGGGGCGACCAGCGGTCATCGGACCCCTGCCAGAGGAAGCGCGATTGCTTTGTGAACAGCGAGCTCAGGAGCTGGGAATAGAACTCTATCAGTATAGTCGCGATTTTTCTCTGGCACATCAGACTTTTTCCAATTCGACTATGACCCTATCCAATCTTGAACTGGGCCTCAAGGGAGGCTATCAGGAGGAAAATGCAGCGTTGGCTCTGCAGGCATTCCTGCTCTTCATGCAGCAGCAAGACTGGGAAATAGATTCTGCTAAGATTCGGACGGCCTTGCAGGAGACTCGATGGGCAGGGCGCTTGGAAGAAGCAAGTCCAGGTATTTATCTTGATGGGGCCCATAATCTTCCTGCACTGGAAAGGTTAGTGGAGTTCATCCAGAGCCAGAATGACAAAGAGTGCCTGCTTCTTTTCGGTGCTCTCAAGCGTAAGGACTATAGCGCTATGCTGTCTTATCTGCGAGAGGCTCTGCCAAATGTTCAGTTGACGGTTACTTCCTTTTCTGATGGAGATTCCCTTGGTCAAGCTGAAGCGGAAAGCTTCTTATACATAGAGGATTATCGGCAGCTTATTCAGAATTTTCAGGAGAGGCAAAACGATAATCAGCTGCTTTTCATTACGGGCTCTCTCTATTTTATTGCGGAAATCAGAGCTTATTTGACAAGTTTATAAATTGACCGCCAGAGTCCCGCTTTGGTACAATAAAGACAGAAGAAAAAGGAGAACACTATGGCAATTTCTAAAAAGTTAATCTTTTCGGGTCTAACTGCTGCGGCTGTTTTGGTCTTGGCAGCTTGCGGTTCTAATCAGAACCAGACGGCACCTTCCTCTCAGTCTCAGTCAGTCGCTTCCAGCAAGCCAGCAGAGTCTTCGTCGGTAGCTAGCACGTCTAGTGCGGCCAATAGTAGCTCATCTGCTTCAGCCTCCTCTTCCGAGCAAGCAGCCAATGGCGAGCTGGATGGCAGCTACCATACAAGTCATGAAGGTGATCAGCTGACCTTGCAGATTTCAGGCACCACTGGCCAGCTGACTAAGGTCGAGTCGGATGGTGAGCAGGAGATTGAACAGGTTCAGATTGATGCTACCAACCAGACCATGATCATCGGAGATGATGTCAAGCGCTATCGCATTGAGGGCAATCAGCTGACAATTGAGGATCTTTCCCAAGAGCCTTATGATGATGACACACTGGTCTTTACGAAACAATGATGAAAGAGCCCTGTCTTGAATAGGGCTTTTCCTTTTAGCAGTTAGAATCTTGCAGTGAAATTTTGAGGATAGTGGTATTCAAAAGCTGTGCTTGAATTTTCATCCACCAGAAATACGATTTGCATTGATATAAACGTTGTTTTAAGGCAGTTTTACTGATATACTAGAATATATGCAATGAGATAGGAGAGTGTATGACTTTCAGGAAATTCCGCTTATTAATGTCAAAATACGGTTTCAGTATTATTATTATGCTGCTGGAGCTGGTCTTTGTCTTTGTTGCGTTCTTCTATTTTAATGAGATTGCACCCAACTGGCTGTCAGTAGCGATGATTGTTTTCCTGTATATTGGAACCATTTTAGCGATTGTCAACCGCAATATGCCACCGGAGAGCAAGGTGACTTGGCTCCTGATTGCTGTGGTACCCGTATTTGGCTTCCTGCTCTATCTGATGTTTGGTGAGCGACGGTTGTCTAAAAAGGAAATGATTCAGCTGGAAAATATGGACTCTATGAAATTTCGTGAGGACAACAGCTACGATCTTCGTGTCCAGCTGAAAAAGAAAAACAAGTCAGCCTATGGTATTATCAAGTCGCTGCTGAGTATGGACAATAATGCGGATGTCTATGACGGTACAGCTTCTCGCTATTTTCCCATCGGTGAGGAGATGTTTGAGGCCATGCTGGCTGACCTGCGGGCTGCTGAGAAATTCATTTTTCTGGAATTTTATATCATCGATGAAGGGCTGATGTGGGACAGTGTTCTGGAAATCTTGGTCGAAAAAGCTGCGCAGGGCGTTGAAGTCAAACTGCTCTACGATGATATTGGCTGCATGGCCACTTTGCCGGGCGATTATACCCGTAAGCTGCGCAAGATGGGCATTGAGGCTTATCGGTTTAACAAGGTGATTCCGCGAATGACGGTATCCTACAACAACCGTGACCACCGCAAGATTTTGGTGATTGACGGTCAGGTTGGCTATACTGGCGGCATCAATCTGGCCGACGAGTATATCAATCATATTGTTCGTTTTGGCCACTGGAAAGATGGCGGTGTGCGCTTGGAAGGTCGGGCAGTCAAGGCTCTGACGCGACTCTTTCTCATGAACTGGTACATCAACCGCGGGGAAATCACAGACTTTGACAAGTACCATCTGGAAAATAAAGCTGTCGAAGGCAAAGGGCTTTACATTCCCTATGGTAGCGGGCCTAAGCCTATTTATAAGGGTCAGGTTGGCAAAACGGTCTATCAAAATATTATCAGTCAGGCTACGGACTATGTCTACATTACCACGCCTTATCTGATTATTGACTATGACCTGACGGAGGATATCAAGAATGCTGCTATGCGGGGAGTGGATGTCCGCATCGTGACTCCTTTCATTCCGGATAAGAAGCTGATTCAGATTGTCACTCGCGGAGCCTATCCGGATCTGATGGAAGCAGGGGTTAAGATCTTTGAGTACACGCCAGGTTTTATCCATAGTAAGAACGTGGTGGCCGATGATGAATTTGCTGTGGTAGGGACGATTAACTTTGATTACCGCAGTCTGGTGCACCATTATGAAAATGCAGTCCTGATGTACCATACGGAGAGTATCCCAGCTATCAAGGAAGATTTTGAAGCAATTTTTGAAGCTTCTGAGGAAATTCTTCCTGAAAATCTTGATAGCAGCTGGTATCGTCGTTTTATCAAAGAAATCATGCAGCTCTTTGCCCCTATGCTCTAATGCCAGAGGTGAACAAGTTCTGCAGTAATATACAGAAAATCTGAGGCGGAAGTCTCAGATTTTTTGCATGTACTTTTACTAATCGTGCTGAGATGTGTTCTTGTCATTTTTGCTTTTATGTAGGGACGGATTTTTGCTTTATTTTTACGAATGTAAAAAATAAAGGAATTTTTTAAGATGACAATGGAGAAAATTTCCAGTCAGCCGCTTGCTTATGAAACGAGAGAATACCGCTGTTTTCGAGAATTGGAGGAGCTGGCTAGAAGCTATAATGCTCAGAAGAAGGGGCAAGAGAAAGCTGACAGGAGGACAGGAATTTGATATACTAGATGGGACTGATATCAAGGAGAATATTTTATATGCATGATACAACGGAAGAAAAAGTTTTAGAGGTTTCAGAGGAACAGCTGACTAGGGCTGAAAGGTCTGAGCAAAAAATTACCAAGCCAGAGCCGACGCCCTATTTTTTGACGCTCTTGTGCAGTTTGGCTATCAGCCTGCTAAGTGTGGTCAATCCTTTTTTGACCAATCTAGCAACGAATTTACAAAGTCAGAATCTCTATGCCGGTTGGGCCATGGCTCAGGGGCAGGTGCCTTATTCGCAAATATATGGAACTAGTGGCCTGCTTTACTATCTGATGGCTTGGACCAGCAGTCTAGCTTTTGGGCAGCTTTTGTGGATGGTCTTTCAGACGCTGGCTCTGTGGCTGGCTGGACTTTTCCTGCACAAGACCTTGGTGCTCTTACAGCCTAAACAGGATTTATCGCGCAGCCTCCTGCTGCTCTTTTACCTGCTAGTCTTTGCTCTTGGATTTGGCGGTCTTTACTCTAGTATTTTTGTTCTGCCTTTTATTTTTTGGAATCTATCTTTCTTGGTGCGCTATCTGCAGGATTCAATCAAGGATGAAAAGTTCATTATCTATGGAGCTTTTGGAGCTCTTGCTTTTATGATTGATCCGGTTTCCAGCCTAGTCTTCTATTCTTTGACTGCTCTGGTGCTTTTGGTCTACAATATCGCAGCCAAGCGTGCGGCTCGAGGCTTCTATCAGCTTTTAGCTGGTCTCTTTGGCTTCTCAGTGATTTTTTATCCTATCGGCTATTTTACTGTTGCTAATCGAACCTTTGGCCAGGCTATCAGTCAGGTGACCTATACTTGGGATTCCATCAGCTTGATTGGCAGTCATAGTATTTCTAATTTAGTTTATTATGGCTTGCTGACGGTTGGTCTAGGTTTCATTTCTGCTTTGGGTGCCAATCTCTTTTCAAGGGAAAAGGGGCAAGCAACCAGCTTGCGCGTCTTGCGCTTTATCGGTCTGCTAGGACTCTTCATTACTGTCTTTGCAGCTTTTATCCTGCCAGATCAAGGCAGTTATCAACTGCTTCCGGCCCTGCCTTTTGCCATGATTCTTTTTGCTTTGTGGTTCAATAAAGGCAAGCAGCAGGCACCAGGGCGTCACCGCCGGGATCGCCGTCGCCCTACCATGTGGACTTCCTATCTCTCAGGCCAGTTCTTTCTGCCGCTCTTAGCCATCTTTTATCTGATTGGCTATCCTTTGGTGAATGAGTATATCCTTTCCAACGGTGTATCTGCTGAAAGAAGTGAAGCGGCCCAGTACATTAAGGAAAAGACCAAGGATGGGGATGCTATCTATGCTTGGGATACCTCGGCTAGTCTGTATCAAAAGAGTGGCCGCCTATCAGCTGTTTCTCTTTTGTCTCCAACTTTGTATGTGGGAACGGCTGAAAATCGTCTAGGTCTTCAGAAGGGACTTGAAAACAGCCAGCCCAAGTATATTTTGGTTAACAATGATGTCAAATTGCTGTCGGATGTGAAGCAGTTAATTTCCCAAAATTACAAGGAAACCGACCTCAAACTCAACCATTTCGAGCTTTATCAACTCAAGTAGTAAAAAATCAATATGTTGTGTCTAAAGTTAAAAATTAACTTTTTTGCCACAACATATTGATTTTTAATTTTAACGTGCTATAATGAGACTTGTATCGACTTATTTAAAAAATACTGTTCTTTGGATGAAGAGCTATCGGAGAATTCCTAGAAATATCTCCCTAGCTATCTGGTCTGAAGAGGCTTTATTTGTCCTAAGGGCAGGAAAAGGAAGTGTTCATGATGATTTTAAGGGAAGAGAAGTTTGAAACTGCTCCAGCGATTTATGTGGAGAAGCGGGATGGCCGTAGGGTGGCTTTTGATGTGTCAAAGATCTATAAGGCTATGGTGCGGGCAGCTCAGGAAGTCGGTCCGCTGAATCCGATGCTGGAAGCTAAGCTAGAAGCTATCACAGACCGCATTGTGGCAGAAATCAGCAGTCGCTTCGCTAAGTATGTCAAAATCTATGAGATTCAGAACATCGTTGAGCATGAGCTTTTGAATGCCAAGGAATATGCCATTGCAGAGAACTACATCACTTACCGCACCCAACGGGATTTTGAGCGCTCAAAAGCGACAGATATCAATTTTACCATTGACAAGCTCCTCAACAAAGATCGTACAGTAGTCAATGAGAATGCTAATAAAGACAGCGATGTTTTCAATACCCAACGGGATTTGACCGCAGGGATTGTCGGCAAGTCCATTGGGCTTAAGATGCTGCCGCCTCATGTGGCCAATGCCCACCAGAAGGGGGACATCCACTACCATGATTTGGACTACAGCCCTTATACGCCAATGACGAACTGTTGTTTGATTGACTTTGACGGCATGCTGAAAAATGGCTTCAAGATTGGGAATGCAGAAGTAGAGAGTCCCAAGTCTATCCAGACTGCGACGGCGCAAATCTCGCAGATTATTGCCAATGTGGCTTCGAGTCAGTATGGAGGTTGCTCAGCGGACCGGATTGACGAAGTCTTGGCGCCCTATGCTAAGCTTAATTACCAAAAGCATCTTAAGGATGCGGAGCAATGGGTTTTGCCGGATAAGCAGGAAGAGTACGCTTGGGCGAAGACCAAGAAGGACATCTACGATGCCATGCAGTCGCTGGAGTATGAGATTAATACTCTCTTTACCTCTAACGGTCAAACTCCTTTTACCTCGCTGGGCTTTGGTCTTGGGACCAATCGTTTTGAGCGGGAAATTCAAAAGGCCATTCTCAATATCCGTATCAAGGGACTGGGAAGCGAGCACCGCACAGCAATTTTCCCTAAGCTGATTTTCACCCTTAAGCGTGGACTCAATCTCGAGCCGGGAACGCCTAACTACGACATCAAAGAACTGGCTCTAGAGTGTGCCACTAAGCGCATGTATCCAGATGTGCTTTCCTATGACAAGATTATCGACTTGACTGGATCGTTCAAGGTGCCGATGGGCTGCCGTTCTTTCCTGCAAGGCTGGAAGGATGAAAATGGTCAGGAAGTCAACTCCGGCCGTATGAATCTAGGTGTTGTTACTGTCAATCTGCCGCGGATTGCGCTTGAGTCCGAGGGGGATCTGGATAAATTCTGGGAACTCTTTAATGAGCGGATGAATATCGCTGAGGATGCTTTGGTTTACCGAGTGGAGCGGACAAAGGAAGCCAGTCCAGCCAATGCACCGATTCTTTATCAGTATGGGGCTTTTGGCCAACGTCTGGGCAAGTATGATCAGGTTGACCAGCTCTTTACTCACCGTCGTGCGACGGTTTCCCTAGGTTATATCGGCCTATATGAAGTGGCAGCAGTCTTTTACGGCGGCGACTGGGAAACTAATCCTGAAGCCAAGGACTTTACGATTGCTATTGTCAAAGATATGAAGCGTCGGGTGCAAGAGTGGTCAGATCAGTATGACTATCATTTCTCTGTTTACTCGACACCATCTGAAAGTCTGACGGACCGTTTCTGCCGTTTGGACACAGAGAAGTTTGGCGTTGTTCCGGATATTACTGACAAGGAATACTATACTAACTCTTTCCACTACGATGTGCGCAAGAATCCAACGCCTTTTGAAAAGCTGGACTTTGAGAAGATTTATCCTGAAGTGGGTGCTTCAGGCGGCTTTATCCATTACTGTGAATATCCTGTTCTTCAGCAAAATCCCAAGGCACTGGAAGCTGTCTGGGACTATGCCTATGACCGAGTTGGTTACTTAGGTACAAATACACCGATTGACCGCTGTTACAAGTGTAACTTTGAGGGAGATTTCACGCCGACCGAGCGGGGCTTCACCTGTCCAAAATGTGGCAACAGCGATCCCAAGACGGTCGATGTGGTCAAGCGGACCTGCGGTTACTTAGGAAATCCGCAAGCCCGCCCAATGGTCAATGGACGACACAAGGAAATATCAGCTCGGGTCAAGCACATGAATGGCTCGACTATTAAGTACGAAGGAAATTAAGATGGGAAAGTATCAATTGGACGACAAAGGAAAGGCTCAGGTGCAGCGTTTCCATGAAAAACATTCGCAGGGTGGCAGCGGTAAGAAAGAACGATTGGCCAAACTGCGTCAGCAATTTTTAGAAAAGAACAAGAAAGAATAGAAGTCAGAGTGGGGCGCAAGGCGGTCTCACTCTCTTCGTATCAGGAGGCACTATGGAGCTGAGACGACCGAAACTAGAAGACAAGGAAAAAATTTTAGAGATGCTGGCTGACTTTGAAGCAGCTGGTAGTCGGCAGGATGGCTTCTTTGGCGGAGCGGATTTTGTCTATGAGGATTGGTTAGAGACTATTCAGCTAGCTGAGGCAGGTCTAGGCTTGCCGCAAGGGTTTGTGCCTTACATCCAACTAATCTCTTTTGCTGCGGATGGTCAGGCTGTGGGCTTTCTCAATCTGCGCTTGCGGCTCAATGACTATTTGCTCCAAGAAGGCGGGCATATCGGCTATAGTATCCGTCCCTCTGCGCGTGGGAAAGGATTGGCCAAAGAGCAGCTGCGACAAGGATTGCAAGTAGCCAAAAGTAAAAATATTAAACGAGTCCTAGTGACTTGCGATTGTGATAATGCTGCCAGCCGGTCAGTGATTCTGGCGAATGGCGGGGCTTTAGAGGATATTCGAGGCGGGAAAGAGCGTTATTGGATTGATATAGATTGAGGAAAGCCTATGAAGTTACGACGACCAACTTTGGAAGATAAAGACGCGATTTTAGAGATGATTGCGGAGTTCGATGCAGCAAAATCCTATATGCATGGTGGCATGGGCTCCGCTTGGAAGCGAGCAAAGGATTATGAGGATTGGTTAAAGATTGTAGAGCAGCAGGAGGATGCTGCCAATTTGCCAGCAGGCTGGGTTCCTGCAATCAAATTTTTATCCTTTGATGAGACCGGCTTGCCTCTGGGCTTTTTAGCTTTACGCCTGTCCTTAAATGACAAATTATTTGTGGAGGGTGGGCATATTGGCTATTCTATACGGCCCAGTCAACGCAGAAAGGGCTTGGCTAAGATGCAGCTAGAGCTAGGACTAGCAGAGGCTCGAAAGCAAGGACTGGAACGAGTGCTGATTACCTGCGATGAAGACAACGAAGCCAGTCGTCGCACCATTCTCTCTGCTGGCGGTGTTTACGAAAATACAATCGACAGAAGTCAGCGCTACTGGATTGATGTCAATTAAGGAGGGAGCATGGAGCTAAGACGACCAACTTTGGAAGATAAAGATGCGATTTTAGAGATGATTGCTGAGTTCGATGCAGCAAAATCCTATATGCACGGTGGCATGGGCTCCACTTGGAAACGAGCAAAGGATTATGAGGATTGGTTAAAGATTGTAGAGCAGCAGGAGGATGCTGCTAATTTGCTAGCAGGCTGGGTTCCTGCCATTCAATTTTTATCCTTTGATGAGACCGGCTTGCCTCTGGGCTTTTTAGCTCTGCGCTTGTCTTTGAATGACAAATTATTTGTGGAGGGCGGGCATATTGGCTATTCTATCCGCCCCAGTCAACGCAGAAAGGGCTTGGCTAAGATGCAGCTAGAGCTAGGGCTGGCAGAGGCCCGAAAGCAACAAGGATTGGAACGAGTGCTGATTACCTGCGATGAAGACAACGAAGCCAGTCGACGCACGATTCTCTCTGCTGGCGGTGTTTACGAAAATACAATCGACAGAAGTCAGCGCTACTGGATTGATTTGGAGGATGAAGATGAACAATCCTAAACCTCAAGAATGGAAAAGTGAGGAGCTGAGCAAGGGGCGAATCATTGACTATAAGGCTTTTAACTTTGTAGATGGCGAAGGTGTCCGCAACTCCCTCTATGTCAGTGGCTGTATGTTTCACTGTGAGGGCTGCTATAATGCAGCAACCTGGTCTTTTAACGCTGGCATTCCTTATACCCAAGAGTTGGAGGATCAGATTATGAAAGACTTGGCGGAACCCTATGTGCAGGGGCTGACCCTCCTAGGCGGCGAGCCTTTTCTCAATACAGGCATTCTCCTGCCCTTGGTCAAGCGGATTCGGAGAGAGCTTCCAGACAAGGATATCTGGTCCTGGACGGGCTACACCTGGGAGGAGATGATGCTGGAAACGGAGGATAAGCTGGAGCTGCTGAGTCTGATTGACATCCTAGTAGATGGCCGTTTTGACCTTACCAAGAAGAATCTCATGCTGCAGTTCCGCGGTTCTTCCAATCAGCGGATCATCGATGTGCAGAAATCCCTTGAGGCAGGCAAGGTTATCATCTGGGAGAAGCTCAATGATGGCTTGCAGGCCTATGAGCAAGTTGACAGAGATAAGATACTTTAAAAAACAAGTAAAATACTGATATAAAAGAGGGTTCACCTCTTTTTCTGTTGCCAAAAACAGTATAAAATATCGGTTTTTCGAGAATGAAGAAGGAATTTACTGAAAATTAATACAGACTGTCCTTTTTTGTCAACAAAATTTGAAAAAAACTAAAATATTTTTAAATATTTTAGTGTATCATAATGCATTTATGATATAATAAAATGTATTTATATCTCAGGGGAGAAAAAGGGAGAATTATGAATCATCATAGGAGAAATGTGCCTGCTTCTAAAAAGGGGAAGAAGCTGAGGCTCTTTAATGCAGCTTTACTGACATTGGTAAGCTTGGTTTCAGGTTTGCTTATTTTTTCTATATTTAAAAATAATGTTCTGGCGTTTCATCACCTGAACCTTATTTTGTCTGCTCTTTTGGCGGCTGTTATTTTACTGGCAGCCTTCTTTGTATGGAAAAATAAGTTCAAAGTCCTGACAACCTTACTTTTGCTTGTGACTTTGCTGGTATCTTCAGGAGCCATGTACGGGGTCAAGGAGCTGATGGACTTATCTAGAGGTGTGAACTCCACCTCAAATTACTCTGAAATTGAAATGGCCGTTTATGTCCGGGCGGACAGCGATAAATCAGATGTGACTCAGCTGCAGAAGCTGACGGCTCCGACTGAAAATGGAGACAAGGACAATGTAACGGCTCTTCTGGACCACATCAAGAAGACTAAAAAGACAGAACTCACAGTGGAAAACAGCTCGTCTTATATCGCAGCTTACAAGGCACTCATCAATCAAGAGACCGAGGCCATTGCCCTCAATAGTTCATTTGGAGATATGCTGGCTTCTCACGATGCTGATTATGCTTCAAAGATAAAGAAAATCTATACTTATAAAATCACTCGTCAAGTAGAGACCGGCAAGCGCAGGGATGATGCCAATGCGGATGTCTTCAATATCTATGTCAGCGGTATTGACACTTATGGGTCTATCTCATCTGTCTCACGCTCAGATGTCAATATCATCATGACAGTTAATCGCAAGACCAAGAAAGTCCTCTTGACTACGACTCCTCGTGATTCTTATGTGGCGATTGCAGATGGAGGAGGCGGACAGATGGACAAGCTGACCCATGCTGGGATTTATGGCGTGGATGCTTCTGTCCACACTCTGGAAAATCTATACGGCATTCGCATTGACTACTATGTTCGTCTGAACTTCACTTCCTTCCTCAAGCTGGTAGACCTGCTGGGAGGGATTGATGTTGAAAATGACCAAGAATTTACCAGCCGACACGGCAATCATCATTTCCCAGTAGGGAAAGTCCATATGAACTCAGATCAGGCACTAGGTTTTGTTCGCGAGCGTTACTCCCTTCAGGGTGGTGACAATGACCGCGGAAAAAATCAAGAAAAGGTTATCGAAGCAGTCATTAAAAAGCTGACTTCAACCAGTGCTTTGAAGAACTACAACGAGATTATTTCCGGCTTGCAGGATTCTATCCAGACCAATATGGAGCTGCCTGTTCTTATGAATCTGGTCAATACCCAGCTGGAGTCAGGTGGAAGCTATCAAGTTCAGTCACAAGCTATCAGCGGAAACGGACGCATGGATCTACCATCCTACGCTATGCCAGATTCCAATCTCTACATGATGGAAATCCAGCCAGAAAGCCTTGATAATGCTAAGGCAGCGATTCAGCAGGTAATGGAAGGAAAAACACCATGATTGATATCCATTCTCATATTATCTTTGATGTGGACGATGGTCCTAAGAATTTTGAGGATTCTAAAAAACTGCTGGAAGAAAGCTATCGACAGGGAGTTCGGACTATTATCTCTACTTCTCATCGCAGAAAGGGCATGTTTGAAACGCCTGAAGAGACCATTAGCTCTAACTTTAAAATGGTAAAAGAACTGGCAGAGCTTGTGGCGCCTGACTTGACGGTTCTCTATGGGGCAGAGATTTACTACACCAGTGATGTGGCGGATAAGTTGGAAAAGGGGATTTTCCCCAGTCTAGCTGGCACACGCTATGTGCTGATTGAGTTTAGCATGGCGACTCCTTATAAGGACATCCATAAAGGTTTGGCTCAGATTCTGCGCTTAGGTCTAACACCGGTCGTGGCTCATATTGAGCGCTATCACTGCCTGGAAAATGATGAAAAGAAGGTGCAGGAACTCATTAATATGGGCTGCTATACTCAGATTAATAGCTCCAGTGTTCTGAAGCCCAAGCTGCTTGGAGACTCGCATAAATTTATGAAAAAACGGGCTCAGTTCTTTTTGGAGAAGGACTTAGTCCACTTTGTTGCCAGCGACATGCACAATCTAAGCCAGAGACCGCCCTTTATGAAGGAGGCCTTTGACATCGTCGCTAAGAAATACGGTTCCCGCCGGGCAGAGGCCCTCTTTGGCGGCAACCAAGCATTATTATTGAAAAATGAATTGATTTAGGGGAAAAATGGAAAAACAAGAAAAGCAAATCGTAGAAATCGATATTCTGTCCTTGCTCAGAGCCTTATGGCTGAAAAAGTTCACCATCGTATTGGGAGCTGTGCTCTTTTCTTTGCTGGCTTTTGGCTACAGCGTCTTTATTGCTAAGAAAATGTATCAGAGTACCACGCGCATCTATGTGGTCAGCCGTCAGAACGAAACACAGGCAGCTTTGACTAATCAGGACCTGCAGGCGGGTTCATACCTTGTTAAGGATTTTAAAGAAATCATTCTGTCACAGGCGGTTCTGTCACAGGCAATTAGTGAGTTGAAACTGCAAACGTCACCAAGAGAGCTGACGCGTCACATCACCGTTTCCGTTCCGGCGGATACTCGTATCGTTTCGATTACGGTTAAAGATGACAATCCAGAGGAAGCGGCACGCATTGCCAATGCCTTTCGGAATATCGCCGCTGAGAAAATCATCGAGGTGACAAAAGTTTCTGATGTGACAACTTTGGAAGAAGCAACAGTCCCAGCAGAGCCTTCTTCACCAAATATTCGGCGTAATGTTATCTTAGGATTTTTAGGGGGCAGCGTCCTGATGTCGATCTTTATCATCGCTGTAGAAATCCTGGATGATCGGGTGAAGAAGCCAGAGGACATTGAAGAAGTCATGGGCTTGACGTTATTGGGCGTTATCCCAGATATGAACAGAATGTAAGGGAGAGAAAATGGCAACCTTAGAATTAGTTAGGAAAAAAAGGAACCTTGTCAAACTAACCGAGGAATACTACAACGCTCTAAGTACTAATGTACAGCTGAGCGGCGCCAATATCAAGATGGTCGAAATAAGCTCGGTGACGGCAAATGAAGGAAAGTCTACAACCTCAGTGAATCTCGCGGCCGCCTTTGCCAGAGCTGGTCATAAGACCTTGATGATCGATGCGGATATCCGCAACTCAGTCATGTCCGGTGTGTTTAGCAGTCAGAGAAAAGTATCAGGACTGACGGACTATTTGTCAGGACAGGCTGCCCTGCATGAAGTCATCAACGATACAGATTTGGACAACCTAGATGTGATCTTGTCTGGTCCAGTATCACCTAATCCGACTGGGCTTTTGCAAAGCAAGCAGTTTGAAGCGCTTTTGACTGACCTGCGTGTCCGCTATGACTACATCATCGTAGATACTTCACCGATTGGTCTGGTCATTGATGCGGCTATCATCGCTCAGAAATGCGATGCCAGCTTCTTGGTGACACAAGCAGGCCATATCAAACGAAAAGCAGTCATGAAAGCTAAAGAGCAGTTGGAACAAACGGGAACTCCTTTTTTAGGTGTTGTCCTCAATAAATATAACATTGATTTGGAACGCTATGGTGCCTACGGAACTTATGGAGGATACGGCAGCTATGGCAATTATGGGAAATAATAGGGATTAAAGAGTTTTAGGATAATTGGGAGATTAGGAACATGACAAGAGCGAGAAAAAGAGTCATCTTAATTATTGTTGATATTATTTTGCTCAGTATAAGTCAGGGGATTTCAAAATTCTTCTTAGCAAAATATGTCGGGATAACGGATTTATCTTTTGTCTCTATTTTAATGGGGATTATTGTATTGTATTTGACATTTGCAACACTGTCGAATGTCTTTTCTACCATTACAAGGTATACAGATTACAAAACAATGTTTCGAGTGGGGGGCTCAATTTTAGGAGCTTACTCAATTGTATACATTGCAGAGAAAATTTTTTACGAATCCACAAACAGTAGATATATCGTCCTTTCTATGCTGCTATCTTTTTTGTTGGTTATTGCTTCAAGGCTGACTTGGCGGGAGATTCATGAATTCGTGCAGCACCCGTCAGCCTTACTGGGAAAGAAAGTAGATGGGACGAAAACCCTTGTTGTTGGTTCAGGGGATGGTGCTAGTCTTTTTATCAAGACAGCCCAGCAAAAATCAAAAGATTTAAAGATAGTCGCGATTGTAGATGACGATAAGAATAAGCAAAATACCTATCTTCATGGAGTAAAAGTTGTAGGAACAACCGAGCAGATACCTGAAATTGTGGGAAATTATGAAGTCGAACAAATTGTCATTGCCATTCCTTCATTGGCTCCGGATGATTACGAGCGAATCGTAGAGTATTGCCAACAAACGGAGGTCAAGGTCAATGCCATGCCTAAGTATGAACAGGTGATTACGGGGAAACTATCTGTCAGCAAACTTCAGGAAATTGATATTGCAGATCTGTTGGGACGTAAAGAAGTTAAGCTGGATCAGCAAAGTTTGAAGTCCAATCTTAAATGCAAGACAGTGCTTGTTACGGGGGCCGGTGGCTCTATCGGCTCGGAACTTTGCCGTCAGATTGCTCAATTCTGCCCAGCAAGGCTCCTGCTTCTAGGTCATGGAGAAAATTCAATTTATTTGATTCACAAGGAGCTGTCAAGCCGTTATAAAGATGATATTGAGTTGATTCCAATCATTGCAGATATTCAAGATAGAGAGAGAATTTTCCATATTATGGAAACCTATCGTCCTGATCGAGTGTATCATGCAGCTGCTCACAAGCATGTTCCCTTGATGGAGTACAATCCGACAGAAGCGGTCAAAAATAATATCTATGGCACGCGAAATGTAGCAGAAGCAGCAAAGGCAGCTGGTGTCGCGAAATTTGTCATGATTTCTACAGATAAGGCAGTCAATCCGCCTAATGTTATGGGGGCAACTAAGCGTGTGGCGGAAATGGTCGTGACCAGTTTAAATGAAGAAGGAAAGACTCTTTTCTCAGCCGTACGCTTTGGGAATGTTTTGGGCAGCCGAGGTAGTGTTGTTCCTTTGTTCAAGGAGCAGATTGCTAAGGGAGGTCCTATCACCGTGACGGACTTTCGAATGACACGTTATTTCATGACGATACCAGAAGCCAGCCGCTTGGTGATTCAGGCTGGAGCCTTGATGCAAGGGGGAGAGGTTTTTGTCTTGGATATGGGCGAGCCTGTGAAAATTTTGGACTTGGCTAAAAAGATGATCACGCTCAGCGGCCATACTGAAGAGGAGATTCAGATTCAAGAAGCAGGCATTCGACCGGGCGAAAAACTTTATGAAGAGCTCTTGTCTGCCAAGGAAAAGGTCAATGATCAAGTCTATGAAAAGATTTTTGTAGGGAATGTTCAGTCGCTGCCTAAGATAGAGGTGGATTCCTATGTGGACTCTCTTCTGACTCTTGGTGCAAATGACCTCAAGGATAGCCTGGTAAAGTTTGCACAGCAATAAGTTTTTAGGATAATCATGTATAAATTTTTTAAACGAACATTAGATATAGTCTTGTCATTCTTAGGAATGCTTGTCTTATCACCATTTTTTCTGCTTCTAGTACTCGCTATTAAATTGGATTCAAAAGGACCAGTTTTGTTCAAACAGAAGCGGGTCGGTCTGCATAAGAAACACTTCTATATTTTGAAATTCAGAACGATGCGAATTGACACCCCTAAAGATACCCCAACTCATTTACTGGAAAATCCTGAGCAATGGATTACAAAGGTTGGGAAATTTCTTAGGAGGACATCTCTGGATGAGTTGCCTCAGATTTGGAATATTTTTGTCGGTGACATGAGTATCATAGGTCCAAGACCGGCTCTTTGGAATCAGTATGATTTGATTGAAGAGCGAGACCGCTATGGAGCTAATGATGTTTTGCCAGGTCTGACGGGATGGGCTCAGATTCACGGGCGAGATGAGTTGCCGATTGCCAAGAAAGCTGAATTGGACGGCTACTACGTCCAGCATTTGTCTTTTGGATTAGATGTCCGCTGTTTCTTTGGCACCATTAAGAGTGTGGCCAAGAGCGAAGGTGTTGTCGAAGGCGGCACGGGAAATATGGAAAAGAAAGATTAAAGGCTGATGAAAAGAATATTAATTGCGGGAGAGGGTAGCTATATCGGCCGGAGCTTTAAGAGGTATGTTTCTTCACGGGAGGATGTTCAGGTTGATGAGCTGGACGTCCGCGGAGAAACCTGGAAGGAGAAAGATTTTTCGTCTTTTGATGTAATTTTGCATTTGGCGGCGATTGTCCATATCTCTAACCCATCAAAAGAGATGGAGTCGGAATATAATCAAGTCAATACTCAGCTACCGTATGAATTGGCTCAAAAGGCTAAACGCGAAGGCGTCAAACAGTTTATCTTTATGAGTAGCATGAGCGTCTATGGCGAAGTTTTGGGAGATCGGGTTATCACAAAGGATACAGAAGAGCGTCCTGATTCTTTTTATGGCAAAAGCAAACTAGCTGCTGAGCAACTTCTGGCGGAATTGGAGAGCGAAGATTTCAAATTGGCAGTTTTACGACCGCCCATGGTTTATGGTTATCAAGCTAAGGGAAATTATAAGCGACTGTCAAAGTTGGCTCAGAAACTACCAGTTTTCCCTTTGGTCCAGAACGAACGTAGTATGATTTATATTGATAACCTTTGTGAGTTTATCAGACTGATTGTTCAGAATCAAGACAGTGGTGTCTTCTATCCTCAAAATCAGGACTATGTCAATACCTCTCAGCTAGTCAAAGAAATAAAACGGACTCATGGCCAGAGAGTAGCCTTGCTGCCTGCATTTAACTGGATTTTAAAAGGACTGTCTCACCATGTTTCGACTCTGAATAAGCTGTTTTCGGATTTAACTTATGAAAAAGAGATGTCTAGCTATCCTCAGTCTTATCAGGTAGCAGATTTTAGGAGGTCTATTGAGAAGACGGAGAAGGGAAACTAGTTTAGGATGAATGGGGGGGATTGTTAGTGAAATTTTCGGTATTGATGTCTGTCTATCAGAAGGAGAATCCCGATTTCTTAAGAAAGAGTCTAAATAGCGTTCTTATAGAGCAGAGCCGCAAGCCAGATGAGCTTGTCCTTGTAGAGGATGGGCCGCTGACAGAAGAGCTTTATCAGACGATTCAAGATTTCCAGGGAACATTTCCAGAGATGAAAGTTCTACCCTTAAAGGAAAATGTCGGATTGGGAGAAGCTTTGCATCGGGGAGTTGAGGCTTGCTCTTATGACTGGATTGCTAGAATGGATTCAGACGACATTGCGACACCGGACCGTTTTCAGCAACAAGTGGACTATATTGAGCAGCATCCGCAGTTAGATGTTCTGGGTGGCAATATCATAGAATTTGACGCGGAACCAGATCAAATAGTGGCAGAGAAACAAATGCCGCTTTCTCATGAAGAGATTATCAAAAGGTTGCAGCGGAGAAATCCTTTCTGTCACATGACGGTATTTTTCAAGAAATCATCTGTTTTAAAAGCAGGCAATTACAAGCCCCTGCCTTTAGTGGAAGACTATTATCTTTGGGCGAGAATGGCTGCTCAGGGATGTCGTTTCGCTAATATTAATCGGGTCTTGGTTTATGCTCGTGTCGGAAATGGCATGCATACGAGAAGAAGCCAGACAAATCAGATTGCCAGCTGGAAAGTAGTCAATACTTTTTTGCTGTCACATGGTATGTTGAACCGAGGACAATATTATCAAAATATGTTGATGATTCGTGCTTTTGTGGGAACGCCTATTTGGATAAAAGCGTTTATTTATAAGTATCTGCTTAGAAGAAAGTAATCTTCTTCACAGACAGAGCAGTCTAGCTTAGACAGGGAGAAAGCTAAAAGTTAGGGGGATATAGGATGAAAAGTTTAGGAAGGAGGGAGAAATGATTTCTGTCGTGATGGCGACCTATAATGGGGCGGATTTTATTTTGGAGCAACTAGACTCTATCCGCACTCAAAAGCTGAAGCCTGATCAGGTCATTATCTGTGATGACTGTTCGACAGATCAGACAGTGGTGCTAATCAGGGACTACATCACCAAGCACCAACTGACTGATTGGCAGCTAATTGAAAATCAGGAAAATTTGGGTCATTATCGAACTTTTATAAAATTAGCGAGTTTGGCTGAGCATGATATTGTTTTTTTCGCTGATCAGGATGATAAATGGTTGCCTGATAAAACAGCTGCCTTGCAGAAAGTACTGTTAGAAACAGGTGCTGCTATGGTGTATGGCCAGTCTTACTTGATTGATCAAAATGGTCAGGTCATCAAGGAGCCCAAGGTTTCAGGAGAAAGGCCAGAAAGAAATCTAGCTTGGCTCCTGAAAAATTGGCCGTCAGGTTATCAGACAGCTTTTAGAAAGTCGGTACTGACAGATATTTTGCAGCAGCAGTATACGGATTATCCTGGATTTGATTATCATGATGTTTTATTTGGTATGCTGGCTCCATTGTATGGAAAAGTTGTTTGCTTGGACCAGCTACTAGATCAGCATCGCATTCATCAGGCAAATGTAACCCAGTCTGCGTCGTCGCTCAGTTTTAATAAAACAAGGTTATCTAGGATTAACTATTTACAGAAGGTCATCAGTCGCTATGAGTCCGTGCAAAAAATCGCAGAAGAGCGCCAGATTTCTGAGGCGGATCATCGCCAGCTTGCTAGGGCTTTGGCCTTGACCAATCTTAGACTGAAATTATTACAGTCTAGAAATCCATTTTGGGCTTTGGGCCTGATGTTTCAAATAAGGGAGTATCGAACAATAAAAGATTTCATCAGTGATTTGGTATACACCTACTCACTGAATGGAGTTGCTAGGAGATTATTGAAAAAGTTTGGGAGGTAAGAAAAATGAGAGGAACCAGTAAGATTGAATGGGAGTTGGCTTTGGGAGAACGCTTCAGCCCCATGTATCAGAAAATTACGGATGATAAATTAAAGGTTTTACAAAAAGCCTATTTACAAATGTATAAAAAATTTGATGCAGAGTGTCGTCGGCATCATATTCATTCCTACATGGTTGCAGGGACCTTGATTGGTTCTTTGCGACATGGGGGCTATATCCCTTGGGACGATGATATCGACTTAGTGATGTTCAGAGAGGACTACAATCGTCTGCAGGAAATCTTTGCGGACAGCGAGGACTTCGAGCTGATTTCTCCTGCGGATGCGACAGACAGTGTCTTTAAGGTTCTAAAGCTGCAGAGCAAGTCATTGACCTACTATGATGTTTTGGGAGAAGGTTTCAGTAAAAAGAAACATCTCTATCTTGATATGCTGCCAATTGACTTTGTCCCAGAGAATAACATGCTTCGCAAGCTCAAGGGTCTTCTATTCAGAGCCTTGGATTTGTCACACAATAGCTCACGCTGCTATACGAAGTTTACTCCGCATCTGACCTATATGGCTAAAGAATCCAAAGAACTCAGACAAAATCTTTGGATTAGAAGACTGATAGGCTTCCCTTCTTTTATCATGGGGCCGGCTAATATGTATAAGTTGATGGAAAAACTCATCCAGTCTAATAAGAAGACTTCAAAAATAACCATTGCTTATGGTGTAAAAGGCTATTTGGGAGAGACTATTGACTATGAAAGTTTCTATCCAGCTAAGAAGTATTCCTTCGAAGGCTATGAGTTCGATGGACCCAATGATGCGGACAAGTATCTGACCAATCGCTACGGTGATTACATGACACCGCCTGAAAGAAAAGAACAGACAGAACGTCATGTCAGATTGAGAGATAATTGGGTTGAATTAATAGAAGGAAGATAATGGTTTTTTTACTAATTTTGGGTGGCCTTTTCCTATTGTTTTTGACAATGAAAACAGTAGGAAGAGACTATGCTAACCCGGCTTTTATATATTTGGCAATATGGATGATAGCAAGCATTTTTACTGCATTTTATTCATCCAAATGGGGAGAGGGACTTTCTCTGATAACGGTCACTGTTATCTTTGTTGGAAATGCCATTTTTTTAATGGGAGTCCTCTTGTCATCGAATTTGTTTGCTGAGAGAAAGTTGGACGCCAAACCAAGTCAAATAAAGGTGAGTAATTTTTTCATTATTTTAGTTCTCTTGTTTTTGGCTTATGCGGTCAGGTTTATTTATTCCGATTTGCTTTACTTGGCGGCACAGAGCAAGCAGGTACCTGGGGGATTGTTTAAAACTATTGAATTGGCTCGGCATATGACTACAAATTATGATTTCTCTCTTAGTCGCCTTAGCCTCAATTTGCTGCGAGTTAACTTTTCCTTAGGAATTGTTTTCTTCTACTTTTTCTGTGAATCTCTTTTTTCAGGAAAAGATGGCATTTTCTACAAGGGCAAGATACTGCTGGTTAGTCTGATTTCTTTAGGTGTTTCCCTCTTGTCTACCGGACGTACGGAGTTGCTGGGCTTGGTTGCAGGCTATGCTATTGTGTATATGCTGTTTTTCTCGAAGTATTATTCGTGGAGAGATAGCAGGTATGGTGTGAAGCTTTTTCGCTCTTTGCTGATAATTGGATTTGTATTCCTTGTCTTATTTATGGCGGTTGGAACCTTTGTTCTCAATCGAGTGGATAGTCGAGCAGAGTTCGGAATTTTGGATAATTTGGTTAAGTATATGGGTTCTCCCATTCAGGCTTTAGACTATTATCTGAAAAATCCTACTCTTTATAGCGATAATCAAGTCTTTGGAGAAAATACTCTTATTGCTATCTATGGAACATTGAAATCCCTCGGTCTGTCTAGCCATGAGTTGACACCTTTCCTGCCTGTTGTTCATTTTAACGACGATAAAACCAATGTTTACACAATTTATTACTACTTTATCAAGGATTTTGGTTATTTTTCAGTCCTTATCTTTCAGCTTTTATATGGCTTCTTTTACGGAAGTTTCTACTATTCTATCAAAAAACGCTATTTCACCCCGCTAAAGGTTATTGTTTTCGCTTTATTTGCGTATCCTTTGGTCATTTCATTCTTTCAGGAAACGTTGCTGTCATTGCTGACAACCCATATTAATCGGATTATTTATGCTTTTGTGATTTATATGGCAGCTGATTTACTGAGTAGAGTACGATTTACAACGAGAGGAAGGAAAGTATCGGTATGACGACATCAGCTCTGATATTCGCAGGCGGCACAGGCAGCCGCATGAATACCAAGACCTTACCCAAGCAGTTTTTAGAGTTGCACGGTAAGCCTATTATTATTCATACGATTGAGCACTTTGAAGACCATCCGGCAGTATCGGACATTGTGGTTGTCTGTGTAGACGGCTGGCTGGATTATTGCAGAGATTTATTAGCTCGATTCAATATTAAAAAAGTCAGTCAAGTGGTTCCTGGTGGAGAGACTGGACAAATGTCTATTTTTAATGGTCTATCTATCTTACGGGAAAAGTACAAGAACGATGACGACTATGTTTTGATTCATGATGGTGTTCGCCCCTTGATTGACGGGGGAATCATTTCTAAAAATATTGAGGCAGCCAAAAAGTATGGGGCAGCTATTACGGTTAAGCCGGTTATCGAAACGGTCATTCAGGTCGATGAGGCGGATGTTATTAATCAGGTTATTGAGCGTTCCACTTGTCAGACAGCTGTCGCCCCTCAAACCTTTGCGCTTTCAAAGATTTACTCCCTGCATTTAAAAGCCCAGGCAGAGAATCAGTTTGATATGACGGATTCTGCGACGTTGGCTCGTTATTTTGGTCTCCCTCTGCATACAGTCATGGGGGGCAGCGAAAATATCAAAATTACGACTCCATCTGATTTTTATATCTTTAGAGCGATTTACGAAGCGCGTGAAAATGCACAAATTTTTGGTTGATATGGGAAAAAATACGATTTTACAAAAGGATATGGAAGAGCTAGCTGCTGTCAGTCCTATTCTTAGAGAGTTGAGAAATGTTACAGTCTTGGTAACCGGAGCAACCGGACTTATAGGCAGACACTGCATTTCCGCTTTGATGGCTTTAAATGATTTGTACGATGCCAATATCAGAGTAGTGGCCTTGGCGCGAAATCAGAAAAAAGCGGAAGATCTATTTCAAGATTTTTTACATAGTGACAATCTGCAGCTAGTGTATGCTGACTTGCTGTCAGATTGGCAGATAGAGGAGGATTTGGATTATATTATCCATGGAGCCAGTGCGACGGACTCCTCTTTTTTCGTTGAGCATCCTGTGGAGACAATTGATCTAGCCGTAAATGGAACGAAAAAAATGCTTGAGCTGGCTAAAAATAAGAAAGTTCACAGTATGGTCTATCTCTCTTCTCTGGAAGTCTATGGGACGACAAGTCCTGATGCTTCCAGCATTAACGAGAAAGATTACGGTTATTTGGATCCAACCAGTGTCCGTAGCAGTTATTCGGAAAGCAAGCGCATGGCAGAGTCCTTGTGTGTAGGCTATTGTCATCAGTATCAGGTGCCAGTGAAAATGGCTCGTTTGTCACAAACTTTTGGCCCAGGTGTGAGCTATGAAGACAACAGAGTTTTTGCGCAGTTTGCGCGTGCTGTCCTTGAAAAGAGTGATATTATTCTCCGAACTAAAGGGGAGACTGTTCGGAACTACTGCTATACCAAAGATGCTATTGAAGCCATATTTTACATTCTGCTGAAAGGCCAAGCAGGTCAAGCTTATAATGTCGCCAATAAAGAGACGGCTATTTCCATTCGTGAGATGGCGGAAATGGTTATTGAACGAAGTGGTAGCAATGAAACGAAGTTGGTCTTTGATTTGGCAGATGATGTGGAAAAGCTAGGATATAATCCGACAGTCAAGATTCGTCTCAATACGGACAAGCTTGAGAGTTTGGGCTGGCAAGCTCATACTGATTTAGAAACCATGTTTTTACGGTTGATTGAGAGCATGGCAGCAGATAGGAAGGAATAGGAGGGCAAATTTGTCTGGTGGATTTAAAAAAATAATAGCTAATTTTTCCTATGTTGTCTTGTCCAATTTGCTGACAGTAATAGTTTCTTCTCTGGTTGTCTTGATTTTGCCTAAGATTATGGGTGTAGAGGAGTATGGCTACTGGCAACTCTATATTTTTTATTTATCCTATGCCGGTTTTGTTCATCTGGGTTGGGTGGACGGAATCTACCTTCGCTACGGTGGTTTAGAGTATGCCGATCTGGATAAAGAAAAGTTTTTCTCTCAGTTTCTCATGCTTTTGATCTATCTGACAGGGATTGGAATTTTATTTTTCTTAGGAACTTCTGCCTTTATTAGAGATGAGAGCAGTCGGTTTGTTTTTATACTTTTGGTTTATACTATGTTGGTCACCAATCTGCGCTTTCTCTTTGTGTACATTCTGCAGATGACTAATCGACTAAAGGAAAGTTCCTATGTTGTCAGTGGAGACCGACTCCTCTATTTACTGCTCTTACTAGTCTTTATTTTCATGGGTTTTCGAGACTTCAAGATTATGGTCTATGCAGATTTGATTGGTAGAGTTGTTTCTCTTTTTTATGCCATGTATCTATGCCGAGATATGGCTCTGCGACCTCTCCATCAGTTTAAGCTTGATGTACGGGAAACGGTTTGCAATATTGCTGTCGGGATCAAGCTGATGCTATCCAATGTAGCCAGTATGCTCATTATCGGGACGGTTCGAATGGGGATTCAAAAGGTATGGAACATTGCTACATTTGGGAAAGTATCCTTGACCCTGAGCATTTCCAATCTGCTGATGACCTTTATCAACGCTATCGGTTTGGTCATCTTTCCGATTTTGAAACGGACGGACGAAAGCAAGTTGCCTAAGATTTACAATCAGTTGCGGAATGTCCTTATGGTTCTTATGTTTGGTGTGCTTTTGCTGTATTATCCCCTGAAAATAGCTTTGGACAGCTGGCTGCCGGCTTACAGAGAGTCCTTGATATTTATGGCTCTGGTCTTTCCTATGTCTGTCTACGAGGGCAAGATGGCTCTGCTTATCAATACCTACTTAAAAGCCTTACGAATGGAGAGGCAGATTTTTAAAGTAAATGTTATTGCCATGCTTTTAAGCTTTGCTACTACCTTGATTTTTGCAGTTTCTTTGCGCAATCTGAATGCCACAGTACTATCTATCGTGCTGCTGCTGGCGACTAGGAGTATACTGGCAGAGCTAATCTTAGCCAAGAGGATGCAGATCGAAGTCGTCAAAGATATCTGGGTTGAGTTGCTAATGACGCTTGTATTTATTGCTTCGAATTGGTTTTTATCAGTTTATCTAGCTGCTGCAGCTTACGGATTTGTCTATCTGACCTACAGCATTTACAAATACAAAAGTTTGAAAGGTCTGCTCCAACAATTGCGGGCTCGTTGATGCTCGAGAAATTATAAATAGTTTAACAATCTAAACGCTAAGCCCTGTCCGGGCTTTTTAGGTTTGTAATGTAGCGTTAGCATACAAAGCTACTTGTAAAGTTACTCTGGCTACAATCAGTTTGCTGAACTATACATTGTATATAGTGGAAATGAAAGACAATTTTTCCAGTAACTTATTGCGGATTATGGTATTTTTGAGGATAACTAGAAATTAGCTAAAATAATTCCGTTCTTTATGCCTGGGAATATAAATGGTTTTGCAAGTTATTCTACCATGAAGAGATTTCAAAAGGCATCAGGAGAGCAGAGCTGCTAGGATAGCAAATTGGGCTAGTTTTTGGTATTTTAAGTAGGTGCAGAATTCGGCGGTCAACTTTAGAAAGAGAAATACCTGTTAGTTGCAATAGTAAAATTAAAGAGAACTTGAGGATTAGCAAGAAGAGGTGTCCTATGAAAAAAATTTTAGTCACAGGTGGAGCGGGGTATATAGGAAGTCACACAGTGGTTGAACTAGTCGTAGCAGGCTATGAAGCCATTATCGTGGATAACTTTTCGAATAGCTCTCCAGAAGTGCTAGAGCGCTTAGAAACTATCACTGGTAAGAATATTCCGTTTTTCAAGGGTTCGATTTCTGATAAAAATCTGATGGACCAGATTTTCAAAGACAATCACATTGATGCAGTCATTCATTTAGCGGCCTATAAGTCAGTAGAAGAATCGGTGCGGGAACCACTTAAATATTACGAAAATAATGTCAGTGCTGGTATTGCTCTTCTTGAAGTTATGAAAGAGCACAAGGTAGAACATATTATCTTTAGCTCCAGTGCCACGGTCTATGGAATGAATCATTGTTCATCCTTGACAGGAGATTTATCTATTTCAGCGACCAATCCATATGGTTACACCAAGCTGATGATGGAACAGATTTTGACGGATCTTGCTCTTGCACATTCAGATTGGTCTGTAACTAATCTTCGTTACTTCAATCCAATTGGTGCTCATGAGTCTGGTCTGATTGGTGAGGCACCAAATGGAATTCCTCATAACCTCATGCCTTATATTACTCAGGTTGCGGTCGGTAAATTGCAAGAGCTTAGCATTTTCGGAAATGATTATGATACGCATGATGGTACAGGAGTGCGAGATTATATCCATGTAGTCGATTTAGCCAAGGGCCATGTTTTGTCTTTGAAACATAATTTAGAAAACAAGGGCGTCGCTGTTTTCAATCTTGGTACAGGAACTAGTTATAGTGTACTGGATATGGTTAAGGCCTTTGAAAATGTCAATGGTGTGAAAATTCCTTATGTTATCAAGAATAGACGACCTGGAGATGTGGCGACTTGCTATGCTGATGCAAGCAAAGCGCATGACATTTTGGGCTGGAAAGCTGAGAAAACTCTCCAAGATATGATGCGAGATTCTTGGAGATGGCAAAGCTCAAATCCTAATGGCTATGAAAGCTAACATAGAATATCAGTCAGGTGAATAAAACTCTCATGTAATAGTGCAGAAGAGTTTTTCTATATAAGAGCTGTCTTCTCCTGCAGATGCAAAACTTTTTAAAGAATGTCATCAATTGATATGTTTTTTAATGGGCGTGTAATCTGGTCTTGATGAGCTGTAATAATAAACATGCTATAATGTCTGCATGAAGACTGAAAACACAACTTTGCACGCTTTTAAGGCCCTAGCTTGCTTTAGTATTGTTTCCTTACACTTTCTGCTGCCGGGGCAATTTGGCGTTTTTTATCAAATTGTGGCCCGCTTTGCAGTTCCCTTTTTCATGATGCTGTCGGGCTATTTTTCCTTTAATATTTCCAGGGATAAGGTCAAGTATCGTCTCAAGCAGATGCTCCTTTTGACAGCTGCCAGTCTCCTATTTTACACAATCGTGCATTTTGTCAACCTAGTGCTGACCAGAGAACTAACAGAAAAGATGGCATCTATAGACCTGTCTGATTTTGCAGACTTTTTCCTCTTTAACAGTCCCAGAGACTTGATTGGTTCAGCTGCTACACCGACTTGGTATTTGCTGGCTATCTCCTATATCTACACGCTTTATCTGGTTTTTTATAATCATTTCCACCGTTTAACTAGCTTTGGTGTGTCCTTATTCTTGTTAGTTTTGGCCTTTTGTATCGAGTTCAATACAGACAGTGAATTTTACTATCGCAACTTCCTGTTTATGGGGCTTCCCTTTTTCATTTTAGGCATGCAGTTTGCCAAGCATCGGGACCGGATTTTAGCCTACGACTTGTCTTCTGTCAGGAAATGGGCGATTGGCTTGGGAATAGCGGCTTTGATTTTGCTTGAGTACTGTTTCATGGGTACGGAGTACGACCTCTATCCCAGTACCCTTTTGTCTTCCAGTGCAATTTTCCTCTATGCGGTCAGAAACGGGACCAATATTGATATTCCGATTTTGAATAATATTGCCAAAAAGTACGCCACCATGATTTATATCATCCATCCTTTTATTATCTTCATTTTCAGGTCGATAATGCCTCGGAATACCATTTATAGTTTTGGCTTTTTTATCATTTTCTTACTGTCTTACTTGCTGAGCATAGTTTTTCAGAAAGCCATCCGGCCCAGACTTATCAGTGCACTTCCGGCTCAGTGATGTAAGCTGTCATAGCTTATCCTCGCTTTGACTCCAAACTAAAAGCAACAGACCATACTGTTGCTTTTCTTAGTCTATCTTGCGTTCAGACTGCTCAATACTTTTTCAAAACTGTCAGAGTGGGCTTCGACGGTGATTTTTTCCAGCGTAAAAGGGTGGGTGAAGGTCAGCCGATGGGCGTGAAGCATAAGCCGCCCTTGGGGCTGCGGATGATAAAGGGGGTCACCGATAAGTGGGTGTCCGTGGTGAGCTAGATGAACACGGATCTGATGGGTGCGTCCAGTCTTGAGTTGGCATTTGACCAAGGCAGCCTGCCCAAATTGCTTGACCCTAGTCACATGGGTCTCTGCATAGAGTCCTTTTCGGGGGTCGACCAGCCGTTTCCTGCGATCATGGCGGTCGCGGCCAATCTTGTCTTTATAGATAAGCTTTTTAGCTGGGAACTTGCCTTGGACCAAAGCCCAATATTCACGGCTGATTTCTCGCTTTTCCAGCAGTCGATTGAGGATGGGCAGGACAAAGGGATTCTTGGCAAAGAGGACAGCACCGCTGGTTTCCTTATCCAGCCGGTGAACGACATAGCAGGTCTCACCGACGTAAGCAGAAACATGATTAAGCAGGGCCAACTCTGTTGGTTCATTAGCGTGGGTTTTCATACCCTCAGGTTTATTGACGATAATGAGATGTTGGTCCTGATAGAGCTCCTCTACGAGTTCGCCATTTCCAAATAAGATTGTCTTTTGAGGATAATCCTCTTCATCAAATATCAGGCAGATGTCATCTCCGGGGTTGACTACAGTCTGCCAGTTGATAGCTAGGCCGTTGACGGACACATGCTTTTTGGTCCGCAGAAAGTGCCGAATTTTTCGCGGAATGAGAAATTGTTCTTCCAGCAGCTCTTTGACTGTCATGGCGGGCAGTCCATCTGGGATAGTCAGTGTAAATTTCATACATTTATTGTAGCAGAAAGCTATAACTTTGAAAATAGGCAGTGTCGGATAAGACTTGCTGCAGAGGCTTTTAAACGGCTATTTAATATACCCTTTTTCTTAAAAATAACTAAAAATCAGACGGGAAATAGGGTACTTTCTTGTCTGCACCTAAATAAGGTGATAAAATAAGGTTTATGAAGAATTTAAAAGATTTGTTTGAAAAATTAGTAGATTATTTTACCATACAGAAACCTCAAAAAGAAGCAGCAGAGGAGGTAGAGCTGACAGAAGAGCAGGCTAAGTCTGGACTCAGCCGTTCGGGCAAGACCAAGAAGAAACCTCTCTCTCAGCACCCTATCCGTCGTTTTTGGCGCAGGTTTCATCTGACCAAGATATTCCTGATTCTCGGCTTGACCTTTGGTCTGGTGGTCGGTGGCTATCTCTTTTATGTGGCTAAGACGACCAATGTCAAGGATTTGCAGAATGCCCTCAAAGCTACCACGCTCATCTTTGACAAGGATGGTAATGAAGCGGGAAGCCTGTCTGGTCAGAAAGGAACTTATGTTGAGCTGACCGAGATTAGTCAAGACCTGCAGAATGCTGTCATCGCGACAGAGGACCGGACTTTCTATGAGAATGGCGGGATTAACTACAGTCGTTTTATCCTAGCTATCCTGACAGCCGGTCGCTCGGGTGGGGGTTCTACCATCACCCAGCAGCTGGCCAAGAATGCCTATCTGTCTCAGGACCAGACCATTGAGCGGAAGGCCAAGGAATTTTTCCTGGCTCTGGAAATCAATAAGAAATACAGCAAGCAGGAAATCCTGACCATGTACCTCAATAATTCCTATTTTGGGAATGGGGTCTGGGGTGTGGAGGATGCCTCTAAGAAATATTTCGGAGTTTCGGCTAGTCAGCTTAGTCTGGACCAGTCGGCTGTTCTGGCTGGTATGCTCAAGGGTCCGGAGATTTATAATCCACTGTATTCAGTTGAAAATGCGACCAATCGTCGTAATACGGTGCTGCAAAATATGGTTGCTGCAGGCTTTATTGATCAGGGGACAGCCGATCAGGCTGCCGCTGTAGGAATCGGTGGTCAGCTGGTTGATGCGTATGCCGGTAAGTCAGAAGACTATCGCTATCCGTCCTATTTCGATGCGGTCATCAATGAAGCGGTCAATGACTACGGCTTGACAGAAGAAGAGATTGTTAATAATGGCTATCGCATTTACACTGAATTGGATCAGAACTACCAAGCCAGCATGCAGGTTATTTACAGCAATGTCTCTCTCTTTCCTGTAGCAGAAGATGGCACTATGGCTGAGTCGGGCAGTGTTGCCTTGGATCCAAAAACCGGCGGTGTGCGAGCACTAGTCGGGCGAGTCAATAGTGCAGAAGGCTCGACTTTCAGAAGCTTTAACTATGCAACCCAGTCCTCCCGCAGCCCTGGCTCTACTATCAAGCCCTTGGTTGCATACAGCCCGGCCGTCGCTGCTGGTTGGCCGACAGATAAGGAGCTGGATAATACTAGAACCACCTTTGGCGACTATACCATTAACAACTACGGCAATATCCAAAGCTCCCCCAAAGTTCCAATGTATCAAGCCTTGGCAGAATCTCTGAACATTCCAGCTGTTTCAACTGTAGACGAGCTAGGCATCAACAAGGCCTTTGAGTACGGGAAAAAGTTTGGTCTGAATATGGACAAGGTTGATAAGACTTTGGGAGTAGCACTAGGAAGCGGAGTTACAACCAATCCAATGCAGATGGCGCAGGCCTATTCAGTCTTTGCCAACGGCGGTGTGATGAATGATGCCCATCTCATTACAAAAATTGAAAATGCCAGCGGTCAGGTCGTCAAGACCCATCGCCAAACCTCTACTCGGGTCCTCAATAGCTCAACGACTGACAAGATGAACAGCATGATGCTGGGGACTTTCTCGAACGGTACAGGTATCTATGCGGCTCCGTATGGCTATACTATGGCTGGTAAGACCGGTACGACTGAAACGGACTTTAACCCAGATCTATCTGGTGATCAATGGGTTATTGGTTATACGCCGGATGTGGTTATCAGCCAGTGGCTAGGCTTTCCAAAAACTGATGAAACCCACTATCTAACTGGGACCAGTGCGAATGAAGCCTCGGCGGTTTTCCGAAATGTTGCCAATAGTATCCTGCCATATACAGAAGGAACTTCCTTTGAAGGGCAGAAGAATGCCTATGCTGCCAACGGCATTGCCCCTGTGGACACCTATGGTACGGAGGAAACGGGTACTACAACTGAAAACAAAGACTTCCTGCAGGACGTTCAGGACCGAGCTCAAAATCTGGTGGATGAAGCCAAGAAAGCCATTGATGACACTGGTATTCCTGAGAAAGCTAAGAATCTCTGGGATACTGTTACCAGCTGGTTTCAATAGGATTTAAAAGAGCTGAACGGCTTGTCAAAAGCATAGAATCCTGCTATAATAAGAAAGATGGAGGCGTTATGGCATTAAAAAAAGCGAGTCTAGCGTGTACAGTCTGTGGTTCTAGGAACTACTCGGTTAAGCTCAGTAGCACTCCAAAACCAACGCGTTTAGAAGTTAATAAATTTTGTAAGCATTGTAGTAAATACACCTTGCATAAAGAAACTAGATAGGAGATTGTTGTGAAATTCTTTAAAGACGTTTTTAAATTATTGAAAGATACAACTTGGCCTACCCGAAAAGAAAGATGGACAGATTTTATCTCTGTCATGGAATACACTGCATTCTTTGTAGTGATCATCTATATCTTTGACAAAGTAGTGGCAAGCGGTCTATTCCAGATTCTGAATATTTTCTCTTAACAACTGAAGTAGAAATAGAGAAGAATCTTGCGGCAGCCATATCATTCAAAGTCCCACCTATTGTCAGTAGGTGGGATTTTTGGCGTATGTCCTTATTTACGCGCCGACAATTTCAAAAAAATCAAATCTATCTATAATTCATCGTTTGAAATAAAAATTTCTCATACTAGACAACGCTGATTCAAGAATTTTTGGGCAGAATTGCAAGACTTTGATTTGTCAGGAAAATAGTTATTAAATTCCTTTGCATTTGAGGAAATTATGGTATAATAGGGCTAGAAAGAAGCAGAAGCCCGCAGGCTTTTTTATTTAGGAAAGGATGAACTCATGGACAGTTTTGACAAAGGTTGGTTTGTACTGCAGACCTATTCAGGCTATGAAAACAAGGTAAAAGAAAATCTTTTGCAGCGCGCTCAGACTTATAATATGCTGGAAAATATCTTGCGCGTGGAAATCCCTACTCAGACCGTGCAAGTAGAGAAAAATGGCAAGACCAAGGAAATCGAAGAAAATCGCTTCCCTGGTTATGTTTTGGTGGAAATGGTCATGACAGATGAAGCTTGGTTTGTCGTGCGGAACACTCCGAATGTAACAGGATTTGTCGGGTCACACGGAAACCGCTCTAAACCAACGCCGCTCTTGGAAGAAGAGATTCGCAACATTCTCATCTCCATGGGTCAAACAGTGCAGGAATTTGACTTGGATGTCAAGGTTGGGGATACCGTTCGAATCATCGATGGTGCCTTTACTGACTATACAGGTAAGATTACGGAGATTGATAATAACAAAGTCAAGATGATTATTTCCATGTTTGGTAATGACACCGTGGCCGAAGTTAATCTTAGCCAAATTGCAGAGCTTTAATTGACGAAGCCGCTATCCTCGTCAAAAATAAAATCCAAGACTTTTTCAGTCTTGGATTTTTGTGTTTTTGGAACGAAGTGTGAGATTACTTATCCTTAATGACGGAGTCAATAATGTCTTTAGTTTGTTTCATTTGATAGGTAGACATTACCCCAACGATTTGATTGTTCTGGGTAGAGAAATTAATAGAGTTCTATAAAATCTAAAGTTTAAAATAGCAAATTTACATTTTACGGTTCAACAATCTGATAGACTTTATCTTGATCGAACATGACGCTGTAATCTTTGCCATCTTGACCTTTCCATCCAAAAACAGTTGAGTGGCCAAAGACTGCGATTGTTTCTGGGCGTCCATGTTTAGCAACGACCTCCTGCGCGGACATCCCAGGTTGCACATCCTTGAGATTGTTGATTTTCTTAGGATTAGGTAGGCTGGCTGTCTTGGTAGTTACTGCTCCCTGGTCACTAAAACTTATCAAGATGCTGTAATCAGTTCCTCGCCAAAAGCCGCCACTTCCCATATCTGAGTCAGCGGGTCCCATTTTGCTGACAACCTCATCTTTGGTGCTGGGAGTAGGACCAGCAGATCCTATAAGGGACTCAACTTTTATGGTTTTAAATTCAGCCCATTTTGGAATTTCAGGGATATCCCCAAGAGCTTCCAGAGCCTCTCCCTGATCAATTAGGCTGATTTGAGCATTAGGGTCCTTGCGAGTATTAGAGCTAGAAGAAGTAGAGTAGTCTTCATCATCTTCACTAGAAGAGGAACTTTTTTTGCTAGATTCCTTTGTTGAGGTTGAACTTTTCGAAGCTTTGAGGGAGCTAGGCGTCTTTTTTCTTTGCTGTGTCTGCTTGGCAGGCATGCAGGCTGAGAGAGCTAGCAGAGAGAGAAGGCTGAGGGCATAGAAGCTGACTTTTTTCATAATCAATCTTTTTTCCTTTCGCTGATGATGAATGATGTTTTTATAATATTATATCAGCAAAATTTGCTAGAAACAATAGGAAATGCAATAAAAAAGCCCTTTGAGGGACTTCTAGAAATATATTTACGAAGGCGGTAGACGGATTTGAACCGACGATCAAGCTTTTGCAGAGCCGTGCCTTACCACTTGGCTATACCGCCGCGACTCTTATTATTCTATCGTAAATACTTGCTTTCGTCAAGAGTCTTTCATAGTCAAAGCAGAAAATATTAGATGTTCCTATTCTGAACAATTTGGAGAATAAATGTTCTGCTGAGAAGTGGGAATAGTGGCTAGCGGAAGAAAATCTGGTAAATGCCTTGTCAAAGAGCTGCGCTTTTGTTATAATAGAGGTTGCCGTGTAAATGGCAAAATACTCATTTTAGATGAATTGTGGGACTGTTGCCCTCGGGTGGTTCTGCGAGCTGAAATCTAAAAGAGGAAAAAAACAAAAAGGAGAATTTACTCATGGCAGTAATTTCAATGAAACAACTTCTTGAGGCTGGTGTTCACTTTGGTCACCAAACTCGTCGCTGGAACCCTAAGATGGCTAAGTACATCTTCACTGAGCGTAATGGCATCCACGTAATCGACTTGCAGCAAACTGTAAAGTATGCTGACCAAGCTTACGATTTTATGCGTGATGCTGCTGCTAACGATGCAGTTATCCTCTTCGTTGGTACTAAAAAGCAAGCTGCTGACGCTGTCAAAGAAGAAGCAGAACGTTCAGGTCAATACTTCATCAACCACCGTTGGTTGGGTGGAACTCTTACAAACTGGTCTACTATCCAAAAACGTGTAGCTCGTTTGAAAGAAATCAAACGCATGGAAGAAGACGGAACTTTCGAAGTTCTTCCTAAGAAAGAAGTCGCTCTTCTCAACAAACAACGTGCTCGTCTTGAAAAATTCTTGGGCGGTATCGAAGATATGCCTCGCATCCCAGATGTGATGTACGTAGTTGACCCTCATAAAGAGCAAATCGCTGTTAAGGAAGCTAAGAAATTAGGTATCCCAGTGGTTGCCATGGTTGATACTAACACTGATCCTGATGATATCGATGTTATCATCCCAGCTAACGACGATGCAATCCGTGCGGTTAAATTGATCACTGCGAAAATGGCTGATGCTGTTATCGAAGGCCGTCAAGGTGAAGATAGCGTTGAATCAGTAGAAGCAGAATTGGCTGCAACTGAAACTCAAGCAGATTCTATCGAAGAAATCGTTGAAGTTGTTGAAGGTTCAAACGAATAATCAGTAAACTAACCTAAAGGGGCAGGGCTCAGCCCAGCTCCTTTATTTACATTAAAAAATAGGAGAAGAAAAATGGCAGAAATTACAGCTAAGCTTGTCAAAGAATTGCGTGAAAAATCTGGTGCTGGTGTCATGGACGCTAAAAAAGCACTTGTTGAAACTGATGGTGACATCGAAAAAGCGATTGAATTGCTTCGCGAAAAAGGGATGGCAAAAGCAGCTAAGAAAGCTGACCGTGTTGCTGCTGAAGGTCTGACAGGTGTTTACGTAAACGGTAATGTTGCCGCTGTTGTTGAAGTGAATGCTGAAACTGACTTCGTTGCGAAAAATGCTCAATTCGTTGATTTGGTAAATGCAACTGCGAAAGTAATCGCTGAAGGCAAACCAGCTAACAACGAAGAAGCGCTTGCTTTGACAATGCCTTCAGGTGAAACTCTTGAAGCTGCATACGTATCTGCAACTGCAACTATCGGAGAAAAAATCTCTTTCCGTCGCTTTGCATTGATTGAAAAGACAGATGCTCAACACTTCGGTGCTTACCAACACAATGGTGGCCGTATCGGTGTTATCTCCGTTATCGAAGGTGGAGACGATGCTCTTGCTAAGCAAATCTCTATGCACATCGCTGCGATGAAACCAACTGTTCTTTCATACAAAGAATTGGATGAGCAATTTGTCAAAGATGAATTGGCACAATTGAACCATGTCATCGATCAAGACAACGAAAGCCGTGCAATGGTTGGTAAACCAGCTCTTCCACACTTGAAATACGGTTCTAAAGCTCAATTGACTGATGCAGTTGTTGCTCAAGCTGAAGAAGACATCAAGGCTGAGTTGGCTGCAGAAGGCAAACCAGAAAAGATCTGGGACAAGATCATCCCAGGTAAAATGGATCGCTTCATGCTTGACAACACTAAAGTTGACCAAGCATACACACTTCTTGCACAAGTATACATCATGGATGACAGCAAGACAGTTGAAGCTTACCTTGAATCAGTAAATGCTTCAGTAGTTGAGTTCGCTCGCTTTGAAGTTGGTGAAGGTATCGAAAAAGCTGCTAACGACTTTGAAAACGAAGTAGCTGCAACAATGGCTGCTGCTCTTGGTCAAAACTAATCGTTTTTAGCTTAAAAATAGAACGATAAAAAGGTCTGAGAAAAAATCTCAGACCTTTTTATAGGTTTTTAAACATCAAGTTTAGAATGGTGAGCAGCATCACTTAGCTGCTTTTTCTCTTTCTTCCTTATGAGCAATCAAGCCATTGGTAAAAATCAATACTGCCAAGAGGAAGAGAAGAGCTGTCGTTTGGGGGTAAGTCAAGCTAAACTGGTAGACTTTGGTAATAAACAAAAGGGGCAGAGTAACCACCATCATAATCAGAAAGCTATACCATTTGACTCGGTTGCTGACCAGCTCCTGTTCGAAGAGCAGGGGAGCATAAAGACAGGCGATGAGAGCTCCGATAGGAATATCAACATAGTCAGCCGAAAAGATGGTGAAAATACTCAGAGCTGCAAAGAGCCATTTGAGTACATGACGAGAATAGTTGAGCCAATCCATTTTCATTGGATTATCCTCCTTGTTTAGATGATAGTTGGCAGGCAGGAGTTTCTGTCTGTCTTTTCCTTGTGGATTTCCACCTATATTATAACGCTTTAAAAGCAAAAAGCAAGCGGTTACACAAGTATAGCAAAGCTTTTTCACTAGTTTGAATTGTCAGATCTTTCAGTCATCCCTTTTTCTTTCAAAATAGAGACTTTTCCGGTATAATATTAGTCAAAGATAGTCAATGTTAGAGAAGCAAGGAAAAAAGAAATTTATTCTGAAATTCTCAACTGGAAAGGGAAGTTATGGGTGCAAAAAACACATCGGACAGTATTGAAGCATATATCAAGTCTATTCTGGCTCAGGCGGGAATGGTTGAACTGAAACGCAGTGAACTGGCTGATGTTTTTCAGGTGGTTCCCAGTCAGATTAACTATGTGATTAAGACTCGTTTTACGGAAAGTCGGGGCTATATCGTCGAGAGCAAGCGTGGTGGCGGCGGCTATATTCGGATTGGAAAGATTGAATTTTCCGACCGGCATCAGATGCTTTGCGGCCTGTACGACAGTGTGGGGGAGCGTGTCAGCCAGCAGGTTTTCACAGATGTTATTCAGCTTCTTTTTGACGAGAAGATTATGACTGAACGTGAGGGCAATCTAATCTTGTCAACAGCATCGGACTCGATTTTGGGTGATGGGGCTGCGGTGATTCGTGCCCGAATATTAAAAAAGATTTTACAACAACTAGACAGAAAAGGAATGGAATCATAAATGAAATACTCAAAAGCCTTAATAGAAAGCTTGGAAGCAGCCCAGCTCTTGGCCGGCCATTTTACGACAGATTATCTGGAATCATGGCATCTGCTGATTGCTCTGGCTAATAATCCCTACAGCGTTGCTGGCTCAGTTCTCAATGAGTTTCCTGTGGAAGTTGATGGATTTGAAGAAGCGGCTTTTCAGATTACTGGTCAGGCTTATCAGAAAGACGGTCACTTCGAGCTGCTGCCTTTTTCTTATCGCTTAGAGGAGTTGTTTGAGGAGGCGGGGCAGATTGCAGAAGCTGTTCGGGCTAAGCATGTAGGTACTGAGCATGTGCTGCTGGCCATGCTATTTGACCGGGGTACCTTGGCCTCTCGTATTCTGGAATTTACCGGCTTTAGCTACGAGGACAAAGAGCAGGGGCCGAAAATCAGTGATTTGCGAAAGGTCTTGGAGCAGCGAGCTGGCTGGGGCAAGGAAGATATCAAGGCTATTCGCAGTCTGAATAAGGGAGTAATGGCCGCTAAGCAGACCATGGCCAATATGATGGGGATGCCAGCTTCTACCAGCGGGGGGCTAGAAGACTACACTCGAGATTTGACGGAGCTGGCTAGAGATGGCCGATTGGAGCCCGTCATTGGCCGCGATCAAGAAATTTCACGAATAGTTCAGATTCTCAGTCGCAAGACTAAAAACAATCCAGTGCTGGTTGGCGATGCTGGGGTTGGTAAGACAGCTCTGGCTTTAGGACTGGCTCAGCGTGTAGCGGCTGGTCAGGTTCCGGCTGAACTTGCTAAGATGCGGGTTTTGGAGCTGGACTTGATGAATGTAGTTGCTGGCACTCGCTTTCGCGGAGACTTCGAGGAGCGGATGAACAACATCATCAATGACATTGAAGAAGATGGTCATGTCATTCTCTTCATCGATGAGCTGCATACTATCATGGGATCTGGCAGCGGTATTGACTCGACCTTGGATGCGGCCAATATTCTGAAACCGGCTCTGGCTCGCGGCACTCTGCGGACAGTTGGTGCTACGACGCAGGAAGAGTATCAGAAACATATTGAAAAAGATGCGGCTCTTTCTCGGCGTTTTGCCAAGGTCAGCATAGAAGAGCCAAATATGGCTGACAGCATTGTTATTTTACAAGGTCTGAGAAAGAGCTATGAGGACCATCACAAGGTGCAGATTAGTGATCAGGCGATTGAGACGGCGGTGAAATATGCCCATCGCTATCTGACTAGCAAGCATCTGCCAGACTCTGCCATTGATCTTTTGGACGAAGCCAGTGCAACAGTGCAGAATAGAGGACCGCAAAATTACGAGCAGTCGGATTTGACGCCAGTGGATCAAGCCTTGATGGCAGCGGACTTTAAAAAGGTTTCACAACTGCTTGAGCAAGAGCAGCAACCCAAGCTCTATAAACTGAAAGTGGAAGAAGACGATGTTTTGGCTACTCTGAGTGGCTTGTCTGGTATTCCAGTGCAGAAGCTGACTCAGACAGATGCGAAGAAATACCTCAATTTGGAAACAGAACTGCATAAACGCGTGATTGGGCAGGACGAGGCGATTTCAGCTATCAGCCGAGCCATCCGACGGAACCAGTCTGGTATCCGCAGCAGCAAGCGGCCGATTGGCTCCTTTATGTTCCTAGGTCCGACAGGAGTCGGAAAAACAGAGCTAGCCAAGGCCTTGGCTGAAAGTCTCTTTGATGACGAATCTGCTCTCATCCGCTTTGATATGAGTGAGTACATGGAGAAATTCGCGGCTAGCCGCCTCAATGGAGCGCCTCCAGGCTATGTAGGCTATGAAGAAGGAGGGGAGCTGACGGAGAAGGTACGCAACCGACCTTATTCTGTCCTGCTCTTTGACGAGGTGGAAAAGGCGCATCCGGATATTTTCAATGTCCTCCTCCAGGTCTTGGATGATGGTCAGCTGACGGACAGCAAGGGTCGCAAGGTGGACTTCTCCAACACGATTATTATCATGACCAGCAATCTGGGGGCAACTAGTTTGCGGGATGATAAGACGGTGGGCTTTGGAGCGCGGGATATTCGCTTGGACCATGCCAATATGGAAAAACGGATGCTGGAAGAGCTTAAGAAAGCTTATCGACCAGAGTTTATCAACCGTATCGACGAAAAGGTAGTTTTCCACAGCTTATCTGCAGAAGATATGCAGGAAGTGGTCAAGGTTATGGTCAAACCGCTCATTGCCAGTCTTACTGAGAAGGGAATTGAGCTGAAGTTCCAGGCTAGTGCCCTTAAGCTGCTGGCTCAGGAAGGCTACGATGTGGAAATGGGGGCACGGCCATTGCGCCGCACTCTGCAGACCCAGGTAGAGGACAAACTATCTGAACTCCTCTTGACAGGAGATTTGATGACGGGTCAAACTCTTAAGGTCGGGGTCAAGGCTGGCCAACTCAAGTTCGAAGTGGCCTAGAAAGTGCAGTCTTTTAATGGAAAGTTGAGTGCTCGCGGTTAATCCCTGATAGCAATCATACCTATAGATACCGAACAGTTATTTCATCATTCAATGAAACTGGGAAATTGAAGGATTGGAGGCTGAGATGTCGTTTTTTAAAGATTTGTTTGCTGGCAAGAAAGCCAAATTGAAAACACCAGAAGAGCGCAAGGCGGCTAGTATCCAGCGTTTGAAAAAGGAAGGTATTCCTTACATCGAGCATTTGCCAGTTATCGAAGGTGCTGAGCAGGTGCGACCGCGCTCGCTAGAAGAAATTGCGCGTCGAGCTATTACCAGCCTCTTGATTATTCAGGCGGCCTTGGATATCGAAAATAATAATTATAATGAGGAGAGCCGCCATTGGCTGCAGGATAAACTGCAGCAATACGGGGTGCAGGAAGAGTTGACGCCCAAAGAAAGGGCAGTCTTGGAAGATTGTGCCGACTCGGCAGCTATTATTAATATGGTTTGGAAATATGAGGCCTATTGGTCCCTGATTTGGTACTTGGGTCTAGTAGATGCTTTGCCGTTTCCAGATAAGATTTGTGATTGTGATGCTGCTATTGATGCAGTCGCTAGTGCGGTTGACTTTCAGGAATTTCTGGGTAAATGCCAACCGCGCAGCTTAGAAGAATTACTGGATGAAGATGATTTGATTTATCGTTATCATTGGGCCTGTGTTGATGCTCGGATTCATGACCAGCCAGCACCGGCAAGCCTTGATGAAAGTGTTGTTCTGGAGAGACGGTCTGGCCTTGACTGGCTACTGGGGCTGAATACGGCCCAAGACTGGGATGCTGTTGAGCTGCATACCTAGTCCAACTTCTCTTGATTCACTCAATTAGAAAAGGAGGTACCTTTGTCCGCTCGTAAAATGGCTAAAATTGCCATCCTATCGGCTTTATGTGTGGCCTTTCGCTATGCATTTTCCTTTCTGCCCAATGTGCAGCCTATCTCAGCTATCTTTTTCCTGATTGTTATCTTTGAGGATTTGCCGACTTCGCTCCTAGTGATGGCTGTGACGATGTTTACATCAGCTTTTCTTTTGGGGATGAGCCCAATCGTCCTCTTTCAGTTGCTGTCCTTTGGACTGATTCTTTGCCTTTGGCGGCTGCTCTATCCTAGGTTAAATCTAGTGGGACAGGGAATAACAGCAGCTCTCCTATCCTTTGGCTATGGCATTGCCATCGATACACTGACAGCCTTGCTGTACAACTATCACTGGTGGTCTTATGCGATTATCAACGCTTTGACTTTCAATATAGCGCACGGACTGTCGACCTTGTTTTTTTACCCACTCTTGTACCCTATTTTAAGGAGGCTCTATAATGAAAAAAATCTTTAGTTTGCTCACACTTGCTTTTGCCCTTCTCCTTGTTGGTTGCGGTAACAGCCAGACAAATACTGACAAGAGCTCTAGCTCTGCTGATTCTTCTGTTAAAAAGGAACTGAAGATCAGCATCAGTATTGCACCAGAAGGTCAGGAGAAGAGCGAGAAAACGGTGGCTGTTGAAGAAGGAAAGACAGCTATGGATGCTTTGAAGAAGGCCTATAAGGTCGAAGAAAAAGATGGTTTTATCACTTCTATTGACGGTCATACTCAAGATGAAGCAAAGGGCCTCTACTGGATGTTTAAGGTCAACGGAGAAATGGCTCCTAAGGCAGCCAATCAAATCACTGTCAAGGATGGAGACAAGCTGGAATTCTACCAAGAAGTCTATCAGCAATAAATCTTGTAAAAAAGAATCTGATGCTTAAGGCATTAGGTTCTTTTTTGTGCCCTTGATACAGTTTTAAAGTGTCTTAAAAGTATTTTTATAAAATTTTATAAAAAACCATTGACAAAAGAAAAATATAGTTTATAATAAAATCATAGAAGCATAAAAATATAAAAAACAATAAAAAGGTTAAACGTATGAAAGAAAAAATTGCAATCGTCTTTGGAACATTTGCTCCCTTGCATCAGGGGCATATCGACTTGATACAGAAGGCTAAGCGTTCTTATGATAAGGTGCGCGTGGTGGTTTCTGGTTATCAGGGAGACCGTGGGCAGAAAGTGGGTCTGTCTCTGCAGAAGCGTTTTCGATATACGCGGGAGACTTTCGCAGATGATGAGTTAACACAGGTTTATAAGCTAGATGAAACTTCCTTTCCCCGCTATCCTCTGGGTTGGGACAAGTGGCTGCCGGCTTTATTGGAGTTGGTGGGCTATGATTCAGAACGCGAGGAACTGATTTTCTTTGTCGGAGAATCAGACTATCAAGCGGAGCTGACAAAGCGTGGTTTTGAAACCTGTTTGGAAGAGCGACAGTTTGGGATTTCAGCAACGATGATTCGGGAAAATCCTAGTCGTTATTGGAAATATATCGCCCAGCCTTTCCGCCGTCACTTTACCAAGAAAGTGCTGATTATGGGTAGTGCCAGCAATGGTAAAACGACCTTGGCTAAGGATTTGGCTCGCTTTTATGATGCTCCGGTTAGTCTGGAATATGCTCGAGAATACCAGATTCAAAATAACGTGCGAGACGATGAGCTGACTCCTAAAGACTACTATTATCTGCTCTTAGGACAATATGCTCAGACTTCTCGCTTGATTGACAGCAGCGCCAACCGTGGTCTGGTCGTGGCTGATACAAATTCGCTGGTAACTAAGGCTTACTATGATTACTATCTGAAAGAAAGTCCGGTTCAGGACGAAGAAACAGATACTTTTGATAATCTCTTTGCCAGCATTTTGTCCAAGGAAAAATGGGATTTGATTCTCTTTGCTGAGCCGATCGGCACCTATGTTAACGATGGCTTTCGTGATATGAGCATGGCGGACGAGGCTATCCGCAGTGATTTTTCAAGCCATCTAAAAAGGCTGAAAGACCAGTGTTTGGCTCATATTCCGACGGTCTATCTAGCTGGTAGTTATTTGGATAATTATCAGGCGGCCAAAGAAGCGATCGACATGATTTATCAAACGGATTAAAAAAGAAAGTGGTAAAATAGAATGGTAGTAAAAAATCAAAAACTCTCTCCTGCACCTCTCTACGCAGGACTGAAACAAAAATTTCAAACCTTTGCTCGGAATTTCCGCAATGTCTGTGCAGCAGCTAAAAAGCAGGGGATAAAAGGAATCGCGAAATTGCTCTGGCAGGATTTATTTGGCGGGCGTAGCTTGACTCAATGGCTCTACTTGATTGCTTTGTCTAGTCTGCCTTTCATTTTGGAGTTCACCAGTGGCCAGGAGCAGCATGACTGGCTGGGACTCTTTGCTTCTTGGACAGGCATCGTTTGCGTTATTCTAGTAGCCGAGGGACGGGCCAGCAATTACCTCTTTGGAGCGGTTAATTCAGCAATTTACCTCCTATTGTCTTTTCAGGCTAGCTTTTATGGAGAAGTGCTGACTACGGTCTACTTCTTTATTATGCAGCCGATTGGCCTCTATACTTGGCTGTCCAACCGGGTTAATGAACAAGATAAGGAAGAGCCATCTCATTTTGAAGCTAAGAAGTTAGACTGGCGTGGCTGGCTTAAATATTTGGCCTTGACTGCCTTGATTTGGATTGGTATGGGCTTTGCTTATAAGAGCATTCACAGTCACCGGCCTTTCCGTGATAGCGTGACAGATGCGACCAATGGTATCGGTCAGCTTCTCATGACTGGTCTCTACCGCGAACAGTGGATCTTCTGGATTGCGACCAATCTCTTCAGTATTTATCTCTGGTGGGGGAGCAACCTTCATATCCAGGCCATGTACTGGGTCTATACCCTCAATAGTATCGTTGGATGGTATCAGTGGACCAAGGCGGTGAAGAAAGCTTAGACTAAGATTTGAGATTTTTTGATAGAAAAAATAGCTTAGGAAAGGAAGAAACTCATGACCAAACAGGATATCCCAGCGGGAATGTCGGAAAAAGAGTACTATGAAACCATGGCGGATGAGTCCGCCTTTTTGGCATGGTACAAGACACAGGATTTGCCAAAGTACGAGACGCCCAGCGTAACAGCGGATATGGTAGCCTACTGTTTCGTGGAAGGTCAGATAAAACTCTTGGTCATCAAGCGCAAGGCTCACCCTTATCAAAATAAATATGCTTTGGTCGGAGGTTTTGTAGACAAGCATGAGGATGCCTATCAGGCCTGCATTCGGGAAGTAAAGGAAGAGGTGGGGCTGGAGATACCGCTGGAAAAGGTGGAACAGCTGATGACGGTATCTACTCCAGGGCGTGATCCACGCGGATGGGTCATCACCATTGCCCATCTGGTCTATCTGCCGGCCATAGCAGTAGACCAAGTACAAGCTGGGGATGATGCCAAGGAAGTCACCTTTCTTGATGTAGACTTTAAGACAAGGAGTTTTAGAGACGGTGAGCGGCTCCTGACAGCAGAGGACTTTGCCTTTGACCACTACCAAATCCTGCTGGAATCTATCAAGCGGATTCAGGGGCGACTGGACTGGAATCCAACTTTTCTCCATTTGCTGGAATCACCGTTTACTGTTTATGAAGGGACTGAGTTGGTCAATCTCATCACGCCTAGACGACCTATTGTCAGCAATAATTTTCTAGTGAAATTTGGAGAATACCTAGAGGAGGCTGGCGTTAAGCGCGTGCCAAAGAAGAAGCCGAGAAAAGTGTATCGGCTGAAGGCAGAAAAACCAGATTAAAAGAAAGCTGATCATATATTTCTCTTGCAGGACAAATTTGTCCTGTTTTTTCGTTTTTAATTACGAATAGATATGTAGGAGCGAGTTTCTCATGACAAAAGAAACAGATTGAGAAACAGAACTTCGCTTGAGTAAAAAAATTTTTTAAGAATTTTGCATAAATGATTGACATAGAAAAATTACAGTGTTACAATAATGTTACAAAAAGATTTCTTTATGTTACAAGGAGACAAAAGATGAAAACACGTACTTATACAAAAATGATGGCAGCTGCAGTTCTGGCTTCTAGTTTGCTTTTAGGGGCATGTGGTAAGAAAGAAGAAAGTGCAACAAGTGCTAGTTCTAGCAAGACTGTTCAAGCTTCTTCTGGCTCAAAAGCTGCGTCATCCAGTAAGGTCAGCGCTTCTCCTAAGGTTAGCAATAGCGCTTCTTCAGAAGGAGCAGTTAGCCAGCCTGGACAAGCCCAAGCTCCTGCCAGTCAGCAACAGTCTACTGTCGAAGCTCCTCAAGTCCAACAACCGCAGCCACAGCAAGCTTCAGGTCGACAAAACACTCAGAGTCAAGCAACTCAACCAGCCCAAGCTCCCGAAAGCAATCGCCAGCTTCAGAATAAGCAGGCAGCCAGCAATGCTCGCTATAAAGGTGTCTTGACTATGGTGGATGGGGATTTCTCAGCCGCTGCTGGAACTTGGAAGGATGCCAATGGAAATACTGTGACTGTATCAGGTAATGGTCAATTCACAGTCCAGTCTGCAGATGGAAAAACAGATAATTATTCCATCGCTTCTTACTCCTATACGCTGGATGATGGCAAATACAATGCGCAGTTAAGCGGGCAAGGCAATGCCAATCTGCAGATTACAACAGGAGCAGATGGCTCAGTAACAAGTGTTGTGGTGACTCAACCCTAAACAGAACAAAAAAGGAAGTCCAATTGGCTTCCTCTTGGTTTTATTTTTGTGACTTTCAGTCTGTCTCGCTCCGTTAGGTGCGAGACAAATAAACTACCCGCTATGCGAGTGCGTATCGAAGGCTATACCAAAAAAACTCCAAACGCGATACAATAAAGGTGTTCAAGCCAATTGTGAAGCGTAAGGAGAAAAATATGGCGCAAAAGGCACATAGTTTATCACACACAAAGTGGATGTGTAAATATCACATTGTGTTTACACCTAAGTATAGATGAAAAGTAATCCATAATCAATATCGAAATAGTTTAGGTGAAATATTTCATCGACTATGTAGTTATAAAGGTGTTGAAATTATCGAGGGTCACTTGATGACGGATCATGTACATATGTTGGTAAGTATTCCACCGAGGTTAAGTGTTTTTAGTTTTATGGGGTATTTAAAAGGGAAAAGCGCATTCATGATGTTTGACAAACACGCCAACCTAAAATACAAGTTTGGGAACCGACATTTCTGGGCGGAAGGTTATTACGTGAGTACAGTAGGACTTAATGAAGCCACAATTAAGAAATATATTCAAGAGCAGGAAAAGCATGATATAGCGTTGGATAAATTGAGTGTAAAAGAATATGAGGATCCCTTTAGGGATAGTGGTAAGTAATGCAAATACCTCTTTGAGAGATTTGTGACGAGTCAAGAGCAATGGGGCTTGAACAAATTGAAAGCCAGCGTCTTTAGGCGCTGGCTGGTAATTCGGGCTTATAGCCCTGGTGCAAACCAACCGTTAGACGGGTGGTTATGATTTTTGAATTTGTAAAAGTTCTTCAATTTCAGCCAGACTTTCAGTTTGCGAAATAGCACCGCGGAGCTTGGCTGCTCCGGCAGTACCGCGCAGATAGTGCGGAGCTAGGCCACGGAATTCGCGGATAGCCACATATTCTCCTTTGAGATTTACCAAGCGGGAGAGGTGGTCATAGGCGATTTTCATCTTGTCCTCAAAGCTGAGGTCTGGAAGGATTTCGCCGGTTTCAAAGTAGTGGTTGATTTGGTTAAAGAGGTAGGGATTTCCCATAGCTGCTCGACCTACCATGACGGCATCGGCACCGACTTCCTCGATACGCTGTTTAGCGTCTTGGACGCTGCGGATATCACCGTTAGCGATGAAAGGAATCTTAGTCAGAGCATGGGCTACGTCGTGCAAGGTCTCAAGGTCAGCATGACCAGTATACATTTGCTCACGGGTGCGACCGTGCATAGCCAGGGCTGAGACTCCAGCGGCTTCGGCTGCTAGAGCATTTTCTACAGCTAGTGAGCTGTCGGACCAACCCGTCCGCATCTTAACTGTCAGAGGAATATCTAGCACTGACTGGACCTTGTTGATGATTTTATAGATTTTCTCAGGGTCCTTGAGCCATTTAGCTCCGGCTTCATTTTTAACGATTTTATTGACCGGGCAGCCCATATTGATATCGACGATATCCGTCTTGGTGTTTTCTTGGATAAATTCTGCTGCGCGGGCTAAACTGTCTTCGTCGCTACCGAAAAGCTGGATAGAAACGGGATTTTCTCCCTCATCAATATGGAGCATGTGGAGGGTTTTTTCGTTGTTGTATTGGATGCCCTTGTCAGAGACCATTTCCATGACGACCAGGCCTGCTCCCAACTCTTTGGCAATGGTTCGGAAAGCAGAGTTGGTTACGCCGGCCATAGGTGCTAGAACCGTACGGTTGGGAATTTCGACTTTCCCGATCATAAAAGGGGTATTAAGATTTGTCACGAATCAGTTCCTCCAAGTCATTTTGGTCAAAGTGATAAGCAGTTTGGCAGAATTGGCAGACGATTTCGGCTCCTTGGTCTTGGTCACGCATCTCTTCTAATTCAGCCTTTGGCAGGGTAGCCAAGGCATTCATGAAGCGCTCTTTGCTACAGTCGCACTGGAAGCGGATTTCTTCTTCAGACAGGCGTTTGTATGGCTCATCACCATAGATGGCAGCCAGCAGAGCTTCGATATGGTTATCTGATTCCAGCAGTTTTGAGATAGCAGGCATTTCTTGGATTCGTTTCTCAAAGCGGGCGATTTCGGCTTCCTTAGCACCAGGCAGAACTTGTACCAAGAAACCGCCAGCAACCTTGACTTTATCATTCTCATCCAAGAGGACATTGAGACCAACTGCGGAAGGTGTTTGCTGGCTTTCGGTTAGGTAGAAAGCTAGGTCTTCGCCGATTTCTCCAGAGATGAGAGGAGTCATGGAGTTGTAAGGATTGCCAGTACCGTAGTCCGTGATGACGAGGAATTCGCCTTGGCCTACAAAAGGACCAACCAGAACTTCGCCGGTAGCTGTCTTTTTGATATCTACTCCGGGATTCTGTACATAACCTTTGACATTACCCTCGGTATCTGCCACTGTGATGATCGCGCCTAGTGAGCTGGTCCCGAGGACCTTGACGGTAATCTTGGTCTGGCCTTTTTCATTTGCAGCCAAAATCTGGCTGGCAATCAGTGTACGGCCAAGTGCAACGGTAGAGCTTGCTTGAGTTTGATGTTTTTCTTGAGCGGTCCGAACCGTCTCTGTGCTATCCAGCACATAAGCACGGAAAGAACCATTTTCTGAGATAGTTTTGATAATTTTGTCCATACCTTTTATTTTAACACAAAATAGAAAAACAAGCGCGCGACTGCGCTTGTTTTTTGAGGTTAGGAAGAATTTTAAAATCAAAAATAGTATAATAAAATAAAAAGCAGAGGAGGCTAGCATGAACCAATCTTTGAAAGCGGCAATCTATGGTCTGGCAGTGGCTGATGCATTAGGAGTTCCGTATGAATTCTTGCCCCGTAGCAGTTTTGAAGCAGTTGAGATGGTGGGCTATGGCAGCCATCAACAACCTGCTGGCACTTGGTCAGATGATACCAGCCTTGTTTTGGCGACCTGTGATTCTATCAGGGAAAAAGGTAAGATCGACCCTGCCGATATGCAGCAGCGGTTTAAACATTGGCTCTTCGAGGGAGCCTACACGCCAGATGGTTTGACCTTCGATGTAGGAAATGCGACTCGCGAAGCTTTGACAAGAGGACATGGCCTATCTGATGAATATTCCAATGGGAATGGTTCGTTGATGCGGATTCTGCCCCTAGGCTTTACGGAAGCCAGTCCGTCTGATATTGAAGCTATTTCCAGTATTACTCATGCCCATGCGACTTCCGTAGAGGCCTGCCAGCTTTATGTGGATATTGCTCGTAGGCTCTTAAAAGGCCAGCAACTTTCGGAAATACTATCAGGCTTAGAGACTAGTAAGACCTATGCTCGTTTGCAAACTTTAGCAGAGCTGACCGAAGATGACATTCGCTCTAGCGGCTATGTGGTGGATACCTTGGAAGCAGCACTGTGGTGTTTGCTGACTAGCACTTCTTATCCGGAAACTATCCTGAAAGCTGTTAATTTGGGCGATGACACTGATACAGTAGCAGCAGTTGCTGGCGGCTTGGCTGGTATCATCTATGGTTTGGAAGGGATTCCTGACAACTGGCTAGCCCAGCTGCGCAATAAAGAACTGCTGGAAAGCTGCTTGTTTTAAAGGGATAATCGGAAGACAGGACTGTATTGATCATTTAAAAAGTAAAACAGTAAAAGAGCCATCTAGGCTCTTTTACTTATTCTGTAGTTAATTCTTTTTGGGCTTCCTTGCCTTGGTCCAACAGGGCTTGGATAATCTTTTGATCACGAAGTTTGACAGAGTTGTTGATGGTCTCTGCAGATTGGATAACAGTGGCTTCTAGCAGAGCACGTTTTTCTCGTCCTTTATCAATGGCTTCGATAATGCCTTGATTTTGTGCGACGAGGCTTTCTGCCAGCTTAGTGACAGACTCAACAGCGATAGTAGGGCTTTGGGAAATCCGTTCCAGCTGAGGAATGACTTCCTTGCTCGTTTCAGCGAGCATTTGCAGGGCAGCGTTATTCGCATTAGAGATAGCGTCAGCTACCTGACCAGACTTCATCGATTGCTGGAGAATGCCTAACTGGGCGATAGACAGTTTCATAGTTGGAATGGTATTGCGACGGAGCATTCCAAGTTTTTGGCGCATATCAGAGGAAACCTTGACCAGATTACGCATTTGAGGAGTCGTCGCCCAAGCTACATAGAGACGGCTGACATATTCAGTATGTTGTTGCTCTAAGGTATTGATCACCTCTGTCATTCGGGCTAATTCTTGCGATTTGACTTGGTAGTCAACGGTTGTCATATCTAACTGAGCAACTTCAGCCTGTAGCTTGAGCGCTCGATTGCCAGATTCTTGCTGAGCAGCTTCGATAAAGGAAATAACTCCGACTAGGTTTTCAATCGATTTGGTATTGTCCTCAATCAGCATTTCAGCAGAAACAATATTGCGAGCCAGAACATCCTCTTGTTTGACGACTGTTGCAGCCATGCCGTCCATTTTCTGCTCAATATTTTGTGAGTCAAAATAGAATTCTTGAAGAGTGTTTTTGCTCTGTTTGAAGAGTTTTTCCAAGAAATTAGGCTTCTTGTCCAGTTCTGCTACTTGAGCATCCTTGTATTTTGCGACAAAGCCATTGAGTTCCTTGTTGGTATTTTTTAAAAGCTCATCTACCTGGGGAATCTGTAATTTTTTCTGCTCGGCTAAGATACGATTGACAGTGCCGTTGACCTCTTCTACAGCAGATTGGCCAAAGTCCAGCAAGGCATTTTGGTCCGATACGAAATTATCCACAAGCTGCGGAGCTTTAGCCGTAATCGCACTCTGTTGCTCAGGAGTCAGTTTTTCCAGAAATGTTAGATGGCCATTTTCTTGAGTCGTATTGGCTTCGATGATTTCTGTTGTTTTGTCGCTTTTTCTGATGGCATTGTTAGCAATTTTATCAATATCAAAATTAAATTCTTGGCTCATAGTTTCTCCTTTGGTTTATCTAGCTTAAAAGCCGGTTTCTGTTTGCTTTTCCTTGTCTAAGATGCGCAGGCTAATGTCAAAGTCCCTCAAATCAGCTTCATTTAACTGGCGCAGTGCTTCGTCTAGGTCCAAGTCAAACTGCTCGATAGCTGCTTTTGCCTTGGCTAGCCGCTCCTCTGCATTGTAAAAATCTTTGGGTGAAGCTTTGATTTTAAGGTAACCTTCTAAAATATCTTCGTAGTGCTCCATCTGGGACTGATGAATGGCAGTCAGCTCTTCCTTATTATTGCTTTCGGATTGAGAGATTTTTTGAAGAATGGCCTCATGGTCAATCTGAATATTGCGAACCGTAGCGACCAATTCTGGGGCTAGCTCTTCTAGACTAGTTTTCTTAGGCTGAGCTTCTTTTCGTTTTTTCTCTCGTTCAATCTTTCTCAGTTGTTCATCAATTTCATCGGTTACGGTACGAATTTTGGTCTGGATCCGCTGGTAGACTGAAGCAGGAATTTCTCCTCGTAGGTCGTTAGCAGCATTTTTGATATAGGTTAGCTGGGGAAGAATTTCTAGAGCTAAATTCTGATAGCTTTCTTGGTCCCCATCTTCTTGGTAGGCTTCCAATTTTTTTATGCGGCGGTCAGCCTGACCAATTTCTGATTTCAAATCTTCAATACGGCCAATGCTGGCTTGCTTTGCTTCAATCCGAACTTTTTTCTGGCTTTGGTGGCGATAGATTCCGTAACCGATAGCCCCCAGAATAGCTATGGGAATTAGATAGCTGGCTACAGCTCCAGAACCAAATACAAATACAAGTATCCAAATCCAGCTAAACCATTCTGGTTGCTGGTTAGAATCATCCTTTTTTCTCGACATGGACTTTGCTCTTTCTTCTCAATGTGATATCTCTATTTTAACATAAAAGCTGGTTTTTGAAGGATAAAGATTGAAATGATTTTATATATTGAGACCATTTTTTATATTTGCTTAATTCAAAAAGACATTTGATTCCTATCAATAAAGCAAGCGTCATTTCTAAAACGAAAGTTTCTTCGTTTCTCTCAAATATTCAAACAAAAATCGCAGGGCATTCCCTGCGATTCATGTTTTATCAGTCCATTTCTGGGAAAAGTTTGGCCAGTATTTTAGGGGTGATGCTTTGTCCCGGTCCCTCAGCACAATAGGTGTGCATATACATAGAGGGATTGAAGTTTAGCTCGATGCAGGTACAGTTGGGATTTTCCTTTGTGGAAATAGCAGAGCTGTCAGGAATAATCAGGTCAACGCCACAAGCCCAAGCTCCCATAGCCTTTGCCATGTCCGCAGCAAGTTCCTTATAAGACGGGTGCATGCTATCTGTGACATCAATCGAGTCTCCGCCAGTGGAAATGTTAGAATTGCGCCGCAAGTCAACCTTGACTCCAGCAGGAAGGATGTCATCTGGTCCATAACCTTGCTGGGCCAGCATGAGCAGTTCAATGTCCCCCAGTTCAATGATTTCGAGTGGTGAGCGATGATCTCGCCCGCGCAGAGGATTGTCATTTTTGATGGCAACCAATTCTCTCACGGTATGCTGACCATCTCCGACGACATTGGCTGCTACTCGCAAGAGGACTGCCTCACACTGACCGTCTAAGACAAAGAAGCGGTACTCCGTTCCAGCGATAAATTCTTCGACTAAGACAGCAAGGTCTTCTGAAAAAGCAATCTCCAAAGCCTTGCGATAAGCTTCCAGACTAGCTGGTTCTTGGAAGATGGAGATGCCTAGTCCGAAGTTGGTTGACTTGGGTTTGACGACAATTTGTCGGTCCTTAATCAAAGGGTAATAGGCCAGTCCATCTTCTAGAGAAGAAAATTCTGCTCCAGCTGGAACGGGAAAGTCAGCTTCTGCCAAAATCTTTTTGGTGACGGTTTTATTGGCCATAGCCAGAGGAATGACATAGTTATCCTTGGAGGTCATGTTGCCGTTCTTGACATACTCCACATGGTGACCATGCCAAAGTTTGAGAAATTGGTCGTTTTCATCTAAGATGTCTACATTCAGCCCCTTTTGAATAGCATCAAAGAGTAGCATCTGAGTGGATAATTCCATATTTTCGTAGCCTTTGAGGGCATAAGGAGCAGTCCAAGCGTAATGGTGATATTCCTCTGCTTTTTCTAGTCCAAAGGGCATTAAGGAATCCTGCTGAATATGAGGCAGGAGCTGACCAGATAGGGTAAGCTGAGGATTCAGAAGTGCCTCCTTAAGCTGCTCAAGCAAGGCTTGGTAGTAAGTTGGCAGTTCAAAATGCTGGATGAGCTCTTCCATGGCTTGGAGAAGGGATGAGCTGTCTGCTTCATCGGGCAGGGCAGTCAGCGGGTGGCTACAAGCAATCTTTTGGTTCAAGTCGTGGGCAGCTTTTAATGCCGCATCCACATTTTCTACATCATCTAGCCAGAGCAGGCTCAGTAAAAAGAGATGGACAGTATCTAAGGTTTCCTGGCTAATGCCTAAATGGTCAAAAGGATTGAGGTCAAAACAGCGGAATTCCAGATAGGTGATACCCTGCTCCAGATAGGCGCGATTGTGCTTCTGTCCTCGGAAGCGAACGGCTGAGTAAAATTCTTTTTCAGCGCTGAGCTCGCCTGACTGAACGTAGTTTTCAATATCAGTTATATATTGTTCCAAAGAAGCGTAGGATACCTGAATATTCTCGTCATTGACATAGCCATAGTCGCTGTTACGAAAAGAGCGGATAGGCTGGAAAATTTCCTGACTGTAGAAACCAGCTTCTGCCAAAGGGGCTGCCCCGTAGAGATAGGTTAAAATCCAGCGGAAACGCAGAAAGTTTCGAGCCAGCTTGAGATAGAGGTCATTTTTAAAGTCCTTGAGTGAATGGTAGGAGCTGACTTGAAAGAGAGAAGTGACCAGATCTTTTCCTAGCTCCATGTTGTAGTGGATGCCAGAGATGGCCTGTAGTTTTTTGCCATATTTTTTCGCTAAACCCTCTCGGTAGTGGCGTTCGTAGTCGTTTTCCAAACGGGCGATGACAATCTCTTCTTCAGTCAGCTGCGGTGGCATGGACAGGGGCCACAGGCGTTCACTCTGGTCAATCGAGCGGCCAGCCACATCGCTGATAGCTCCGAGCAAGCGTCGTGCTTCCTTAGTCGAGTGAGCGATAGGTGTAATTAGTTCCAGTTGTTGCTCGCTGAAGTCTGTTTGGATGGTCGGGTGGAAATTGCGGGAACCCAGCTGACTCGGATGGGCAGTTTGAGCTAAGTGTCCGTCAGCTGTCACACGCAGATTTTCCCTTTCCAGACCAAAGGTCGCTTGGAGAATAGGGCTTGCTGTATCCAGTTTCTGCAGTAATTGATTAATCATCATCGTTTCACCGTCCTATGATAGTAATTTTAGTCTATTACAAACAGAAAAAGAAAACAAATTTTCGCTACGATTTTACAAAAATTCCGAACTTTTATTTTTAATAAACTGCTAAATTTCAGAAAATACAGATTTTGTGAAAATTTAATTCGTTTTCAAAAGGGAAAAAGCAAATCAAGAATGGATCCCTCCTTGAAAAATTGTTAAATTTTTCATATAATGAGGTATAAAACATAATCGCAGGTGAGATTCCTGCCTGCTTTTCAAGAAAGGAAGAGCTGCTTCAGCTCAGACAAAATTATGACATCAGTAGTTGTTGTAGGAACCCAGTGGGGAGATGAAGGAAAAGGGAAGATTACAGACTTCCTTTCAGCCAATGCCGAAGTGATTGCTCGCTATCAGGGTGGTGACAATGCCGGCCATACTATCGTGATTGACGGCAAGAAGTACAAGCTGCACCTGATTCCGTCAGGAATTTTCTTCCCAGAAAAAATCTCTGTAATTGGAAATGGAATGGTGGTCAATCCCAAATCTCTGGTCAAAGAATTGAACTACCTGCATGAGGAGGGTGTGACGACGGATAACCTTCGTATCTCTGATCGAGCGCATGTCATCTTGCCTTACCATATCGAGCTGGATCGTCTGCAGGAAGAAGCAAAAGGTGACAATAAAATCGGAACGACAATCAAGGGAATCGGCCCTGCCTATATGGACAAGGCTGCTCGTGTCGGTATCCGCATCGCTGACCTTTTGGATAAAGACATTTTCAGAGAGCGCTTGGAGCGGAATTTAGCTGAGAAAAACCGCCTCTTTGAGAAATTGTACGATAGTACAGCAATCAACTTTGATGATATTTTTGAAGAATACTATGAATATGGACAGCAAATCAAGCAGTATGTGACCGATACCTCTGTTATCCTCAACGATGCGCTGGATCAAGGGAAACGAGTGCTCTTTGAAGGAGCTCAAGGGGTCATGCTGGATATTGATCAAGGTACTTATCCCTTTGTAACTTCTTCTAATCCAGTTGCAGGGGGAGTCACCATCGGTTCCGGTGTTGGTCCGAGCAAAATTGACAAGGTTGTTGGTGTCTGCAAGGCTTACACCAGTCGGGTCGGAGATGGACCATTCCCAACAGAGCTTTTCGATGAAGTTGGTGACCGCATTCGTGATATCGGGCACGAATATGGCACCACCACCGGTCGTCCGCGTCGGGTAGGCTGGTTTGACTCTGTTGTCATGCGCCATAGCCGCCGTGTATCAGGGATTACCAATCTTTCGCTTAACTCCATCGATGTCTTGAGCGGTCTGGATACAGTGAAAATCTGTGTGGCCTATGATTTGGATGGTCAGCGCATTGACCATTACCCAGCTAGTCTGGAACAGCTCAAGCGCTGCAAGCCGATTTACGAAGAGCTGCCAGGCTGGTCAGAGGACATCACTGGAGTCCGCAGTCTGGAAGACTTGCCAGAAAATGCCCGTAACTATGTTCGCCGAGTGAGTGAGCTGGTTGGCGTTCGCATTTCTACCTTTTCAGTCGGTCCTGGCCGTGAGCAGACCAATATCTTGGAAAGCGTCTGGTCTAATTTATAAAAGAGTCAGCACAAGGAAATTGCTTCTTGTGCTTTTTTGTAAGAAAATTTCATATTAAGATTCATTTAAGATATATATTTTATGCTAATAGCATAAACAAAGACCTCCTAACTTTGTTTAAAAATCCTAAACTTTTTCATAATAATCTCCTGAAAGTCACCCCAGTGGTGGCTTTTACTTTTTCTGAGAAGTGCGGCAGGCTTGTGGTATAATGGGATAGACGACTAGAGATTTAGAAAGATAATGATGAATTATACGATTGAAGAAAAAGAAGCATTTATGCGGGAAGCTTTAAAGGAGGCGGAGATTGCCCTAGCTTATGATGAAATTCCCATCGGCTGTGTCTTGGTTAAAGAGGGGAAGATTATCGGCCGCGGTCACAATGCACGTGAGGAGCTGCAGCGGGCTGTTATGCATGCGGAAATTATGGCTATTGAAGAGGCAAATCGGCACGAAAATAGCTGGCGTTTGCTGGATACAACGCTTTTTGTGACCATTGAGCCATGTGTCATGTGCAGTGGAGCAATCGGTCTGGCACGCATTCCTCACGTTGTCTATGGAGCAGCAAATCAGAAGTTTGGAGCAGCTGGTAGCCTTTATGATATTTTGACAGATGAGCGCCTTAACCACCGTGTAGAAGTGGAGACAGGTGTCCTCCAAGAAGAGTGTGCTCAAATTATGCAGGAATTTTTCAGACAGAGAAGGAAAAAATAAAATTAGCCAAAATCAAAAGTTTGTGTTATACTAATTAATGGAGCAACAGTTTTGCGTGAAGCGGGTCAGGGGAGGAATCCAGCAGCCCTAAGCGATGTAAACTGTGTGCTCTTTTCTATTGCTCTTAATGAATCAAGCCTGAAAGGCGCAGATGAATCTTAGAGCAATGGATGCAGTTTTTCCCATAAGGGAAAAATCTGTAAACCTTATAGAGTCTTTTAGTGAATTAAGTCCAAAGGACGCAAAAGAACTTAGGTACATTGACGCAGTTCGAACGGACCTGAAATGAATTCAGCTGACATCCAATCTTAAGAAGCATATTGGTTTTCTTGTCAATCAAAATTATTCTTCTTAATAGGCCTAAAATTTGTTGACTTACGCAAACGATTGCTCTCAGTTATGTCCTAGGATTAGCTTATTTAGAAAAATAGTATAGAATAAAAAATGTAAACGTTTTAAAATAGTAAAAGCACTTGCTTATTTTTTCTTAAAGCGTTATCATAAAAGAAAAGAACAATTGGAGGATAAACATGACACATATTAAATTTGACTATTCAAAGGTACTGGATAAGTTTGTAGCACCACATGAATTAGATTATATGCAGCCTCAAGTGACTGCAGCAGATAATGCTCTACGAAACGGAACAGGTCCTGGAGCAGAAATGACAGGCTGGTTGAATTTGCCTGAAGAATATGATAAAGATGAATTTGCTCGTATTCAAAAGGCGGCTGCTAAAATCCAATCTGATAGTGAAGTGTTAATCGTCATCGGTATTGGAGGATCTTATTTAGGGGCACGTGCAGCTATTGATTTCTTGAATAATTCATTTGTAAACTTGCAAAGCAAAGAAGAACGCAAGGCACCTCAGATCCTCTATGCTGGAAACTCTATCTCTTCAAACTATTTGGCTGATTTGGTAGACTATGTATCAGACAAAGATTTCTCTGTCAACGTTATTTCTAAGTCAGGAACAACTACAGAGCCTGCTATTGCTTTCCGTGTCTTCAAAGAACTCTTGGTTAAGAAGTATGGTCAGGAAGAAGCAAATAAACGGATTTATGCAACTACAGACCGCGCTAAAGGTGCAGTTAAGGTTGAAGCAGATGCTAATGGCTGGGATACTTTTGTAGTGCCTGATAGTGTTGGTGGTCGTTTTACAGTATTGACAGCAGTGGGACTCTTGCCAATCGCAGCTGCAGGGGCTGATATCAGCAAGTTGATGGAAGGAGCAAATGCTGCTCGCAAGGCTTATGCTTCTGATAAGTTGGCTGAAAATGAAGCATATCAATATGCAGTTGTACGCAATATCTTGTACCGTAAAGGTTATTTGACAGAAGTTCTAGCTAACTACGAACCATCTTTGCAATACTTCTCAGAATGGTGGAAGCAACTGGCTGGTGAGTCAGAAGGTAAAGACCAAAAAGGTATCTACCCAACTTCAGCCAACTTCTCAACAGACCTGCACTCTTTGGGGCAATTTATTCAAGAAGGAACTCGTATCCTCTTTGAAACAGTTATTCGTGTAGATAAGCCTCGCAAAAATGTGTTGATTCCTGAATTAGCAGAAGACTTGGATGGCCTTGGCTATCTGCAAGGAAAAGATGTTGACTTTGTCAATAAGAAAGCAACAGATGGAGTGCTGTTAGCTCACACAGACGGCGGAGTGCCAAATATGTTTGTGACCCTGCCTGAGCAAGATGAGTTCACTTTGGGCTATACTATTTACTTCTTTGAGTTAGCTATTGCTCTTTCTGGCTACCTGAATGGTATCAATCCATTTGACCAGCCAGGAGTTGAGGCTTATAAGAAAAACATGTTTGCTCTTCTTGGGAAACCAGGCTTTGAAGAGCTGGGGGCTGAGTTGAATGCACGTCTTTGATTCTCATATATTTTGAGTTCATTCAGAATAAAAAAATCCACAAGTTAATTTCTTGTGGATTTTTTAGTATAATCCTCTTAATTAGTTTATTATTTTTTTGAACAGTTCAAAAAATACTGTCTTAATTATTTTATGAAAGCGCTGTATAATTGCCTTGTAAATAAAATTTGAGAGGTATCAAAATGAATGATTGGTTAAACATAAAAGGCAAAACAGTTCTTGTAACAGGCGCTTCATCTGGTATTGGCAAGGCAATCGTTGAAGAATTGCTGGAATTAGGTGTTAATGTAGCGAATTTTGACCTTAGTGACAATGATTTACGTCACCCGAACCTATTATTTGTAAAAGTTGATGTAACTTCTCGCTCTGAAGTAGAAGAGGGTGTTGCCAAAATAGTGGAAAGATTTGGCAATATTGATGCTGTGGTTAATAATGCAGGGATTAACATTCCTAGATTATTAATTGATGCTGAAAATCCTAAAGGTCCTTATGAACTAGATGATGAAACATTCGAAAAAGTAACGATGATTAACCAAAAGGGCTTGTATTTGGTTAGTCAGACTGTAGGACGGATTCTAGTGAAAAATGGAAAAGGTGTGATTGTGAATATGGCTTCTGAAGCAGGCCTAGAAGGCTCTGAAGGACAAAGCGCTTATGCTGCAACGAAAGCTGCAGTATATAGTTACACTCGTTCATGGGCGAAAGAGCTTGGTAAGCATGGTGTTCGTGTGGTGGGAATTGCTCCAGGAATTATGGAAGCTACAGGACTTCGAACACTTACTTATGAAGAAGCGCTTGCCTATACACGAGGAAAGACTGTCGAAGATATTAGAGCTGGATATGCTTCAACTTCAACAACACCATTAGGTCGGAGTGGTAAACTACGGGAAGTAGCCGACCTCGTTGCTTTCTATATTTCAGACCGTTCTAGCTATATTACAGGTGTAACTACAAATATTGCCGGAGGTAAGACTCGCGGTTAAAATAATGAAGGTGAGGAAGAGAGTTGACTTTAGTAAATCGATGGTATAACATTTTGGAAAAAATGGTCTCGCAGCCGACTTATTCCTTGGTAGATATGCGTTTAGAGTTGGATATTAGTATGCAAACCTTGCAAAAGAGTATCCAACAATTAAATGATGTTTTAGCTCCTAATATACAGATTATCTCAAAGGATGATCAGCTATTATTGGAAGTATATGACTATACAGAGTTGGAAAAAATTTTATCTGGTAGTTTAAAAAAGGAAAGTGACTTTAATTCTTCCAGTAAAAGAATTGCCTATTTGCTAAAACGTTTAATTGAGTCAACCTCCCCTCTTCTTATTGACGATTTGGCAGAGGAAGTAGGCGTTAGTAGAAGTACGCTTAATAAGGATTTGAAACAGGTCAAGTCTTTAGCAGAGAAATACTTCATCACAATTTCAGGAAAACCTAATCGAGGATTGGAGATTTTGGGCAGCGAGTTGAATTTGCGTTTGCTATATATTCATCAAGTGGCTCCTTACTTTGAAGGAAACACTCTAACTGAGGAAACCTCTTATTTTCTGGAGACCTTGGTTCAAGACTATAAAATTCCCAAAGAAACACAGGATCTCCTTCGAAAGACTATTTCTATTATAGTGGAGCGCATCCACTCATCTAGGATGTTGGATTGTCCTATTCCTTACTACAGGAATGATTTAACATCGACACTTATGGCTGAGCAGTTAATCTATCATATTGAGATGACTTATAAAATTTCTCTAAGTCAGTTTGAGATAGACTTCTTATGTTTTCCGTTTAATGTCCGTTTTATCGATACTTTAAGCAAGCCTTCTTATCACTCTGATCAGCTTACTCAAGTGTTTCACCAGATTGTGCAGAAAGTCAAAGAAAAAATGCTGGTACACTTTGATGAAGCTGAATTGTTCGAAGAAATCAAACCTCATCTTGGTTCTTTAATTAATAGACTGATCTTCCATGTGCAAGCTAATGATATATTTCATGGCGAGGTTCAAAATCAATATCCGTTTGCTTTTGAAATGGCTAAAATAGCTGGAGAAGAACTGACCTCCATTTTTGGTTCCGAATTGGAAAAATCTGAAATCGGTTATCTGGCTTTGTACTTTGAAATGATTTTAAGAAAGCAAAACTCTACCGTGAAGGGTTCTCGCAAACAGATAGCTGTAGTCTGCACGACTGGCAGAGGAACTGCTGCGATGATTATTCAGCAGCTCAGGCGAGTTCTTGGAAATGATGTGGATATCACACAGTATTCTGAAGAGGATTTTAATTTCGATCTTGATCAGGAATACTTTGCAATTTTCACGACAGTGCCTCTGAAATATCAGAATTCTAAATCCCCAGTAATACAGGTTAATCATCTTTTTGATGATCAATGGCTGCAAGAAGAATGGCAGCGGGCGAATGATTTTCACCAAAAAAATCTAGAAACTGTAAGCTTGCGATTTATTTATTTGAATCCTGAAAAAAATTATCAGCGTTATTTGTTAAAAATGGTAGCTGAGTTAGAGAAATTTCAGATGATTGATGCAGATTTTAAAGAACGGATTCTTGAAAGAGAGAGGAAGCAATCAACTGTTTTTGGTGGGGGTATTGCCTTTCCCCATACGATTAATAAAGGCTATTCAAAGACAATTTTGATGTTTGGGAAGTTGGAAGAGCCTTATCAAAAAGGCGATGAATTGATTGAATTTATCTTTTTGGTTGCGATTCCTTCTGAAATTGAAACCAAGATGGAAAGTGAATTACTAGAAGTGTACGACGATATTTTTAGAGTCGCAGGTGAGTCTTCTTTGAAAGAAGCATTGAGGGCTGTAGAAACAGAGACAGAGTTTCTATCATTTTCTAAGAGCAAAGGAGTATTTTAATGAATTCGCTAATAATTTTCGCTGTATTTGTCATGGCAGCTTATATATTTCAAATGTTCCTCGGCTGGCAGCAACTCAAAGACTTCAATAAGACCTATACGATGCTCCGAAAACTGGGGCGCGTAGCGATTGGCAGGAAGTCAGGAAAAATCAAATCTGGTACGATTGTCATGTTTGCAGTTGATGAGAATGGTCGAGTTCTCAAAGCTAGCAAAATGCAGGGAGTCACTATCTTAGCACGCTTTCAAAACATGGAAAATTTTGTTGGAGAAGATATCCATTATTTTGATAAGTATAATCCTCTTGTTAGACAGGAAAATAAGTTATTACAAGAAGCTATAGAAGATGCTAGAAAGGTTTATCTTTGGCACGAGGCTGGTATTGAGCAAGAGACAAATTCTTCTAATTCTTTTCTGGGATTGGCTTTCTATGCCAATTACTTAAAATTATCTATTAAGCAGTTCTTTACAAAAAATAAGAAAAGGAGTTCGTTATGAATCACATTACAAAATTTGCAGAGAGTTTTATGAAACTTTTCCAATTGGGCGGAGAGACATTTATTAGTTGGATGACAAATATTGTGCCGCTTGTCTTGATGCTATTGATTGCAATGAATACACTTATCGCTTTCTTGGGAGAAGAAAAAGTCAATGCTTTGGCTAAGATTTCCGCAAAGAATCCTATTAGCCGTTATATGATTTTACCTTTTATTTCAGCATTTATGCTGGGAAATCCTATGGCAATCAGTATGGGACGTTTCTTACCAGAATATTATAAACCTGGTTTTGTAGCAGCCCAGATGCAATTCTGTCACACTTCAAATGGTGTATTCCCTCATATCAATCCTGGTGAATTGTTTGTATGGATGGGAATCGCGACAGGGATTCAAACTTTAGGCTTAAGTCAAATGGATTTGGCAATTCGTTATATGCTTGTGGGGATTGTCATGAACTTTATAAGTGGCTGGGTAACTGATTTTACAACTGCTTATGTTGCAAAACAGCAAGGAGTTACCTTGAGTAAAACGTTTGATTGATAGAAAGAGTGAAATTATGTCATATAAGAGTATAAAAGTTGTTAAAGGAAATGGTGGTTTCGGAGGCCCTTTGGTCATTACACCTAGTGAGGCTAAGCATAAATTTATCTATATCACTGGCGGCGGAGAAAAGCCAGATATTGTAGATAAAATTGCTGATTTGACCGGTATGGAAGCTGTTAACGGGTTTAAAACTTCTATCCCTGATGAGGAAATTGCTTTAGCAATCGTGGATTGCGGCGGTACTCTTCGCTGCGGTATTTATCCTAAAAAGGGGATCCCTACAATCAATATTGTCGCTACAGGGAAAAGTGGCCCTCTAGCACAATATATCACCGAGGAAATCTATGTGTCAGCAGTTGGCCTTAATCAAATTTCTGCTGCTAATGAAGACGAAAAAGCGACAACTGTGGTAACAGAAAAGCCAACTTACGATACTAGTAAAAAAATTACAGAGCAAAAAGCTGAAACAAGTATTGTAGCAAGAATTGGGATGGGCGCTGGGAAGGTCGTTGCGACTTTCAACCAGGCTGCTCGTGAAGCCATCCAAACAATGCTCAACACAATCATTCCTTTCATGGCCTTTGTTTCCTTGCTGATTGGGGTTATTCAAGGTTCAGGTGTTGGAAATTGGCTGGCAAAATTAATGGTTCCCCTAGCGGGGAACATCTGGGGACTCATTTTGATTGGCTTTATCTGTTCCTTGCCATTCCTATCTCCTTTGTTAGGCCCCGGAGCTGTTATCAGTCAGATTATCGGAACCTTAATTGGAGTCGAAATCGGAAAAGGGAATATTCCGCCCCAAATGGCTCTGCCAGCTATATTTGCTATCAACACTCAAAACGGTTGTGATTTCATTCCTGTAGCACTCGGTCTATCTGAAGCCAAGTCTGAAACAGTTGAGGTTGGTGTCCCTTCTGTGCTTTATTCACGCTTTCTCAATGGTGTTCCGCGGGTGCTAGTAGCTTGGATAGCTAGTATTGGTCTTTATCAATAGACCTTTGATAGATGCACGTAAACAGAGCAACTATTATGTTAAACTTATCTATAAGCATAAGTTTAAGACAAATTAGAGAAAGGATAAATAGGAATTAGATGAAGAAAATTTTTGAAGCTAAAGTAATTCAAGTAGGGCCTGAAGCTCAGAATATGATTCAAGATGCCAATATGCTCATTTTATTTGGAGAAGAAGCACCGGAAGATTTAGCAGAGTATTGTTTTAAGATTGATAACAAAAATCTGCTAGGTTCAATACTAGAAGGCGGCAAGCTGGTGGTAGATAATCAGGAATATTCGATTAGTTCCGTGGGAAATGTAGTAGAAAAAAATTTAACTGGACTGGGCCATATCACGATTTCTTTTGATGGTTCAAAAGAGGGGAGCCTTCCTGGTACACTCCATGTCGCAGCAGACCAAGCAGTAGTAATTGAAAAAGGCTCTACCATTCAGATTTTTGAAGTAGCTCAAGTAGGATAAAATATCTAAATAAGAATACTAGAAAAATAAGAGTCTAAAAACTTGATTCAGAGCCTGGGCAAAAGTCCAGGCTTTTGGGTCTAAATTAGAAAAAATAGATGACGCAGTGGTTGATTGGCATCTTCCTTCGCTTTTTAAGCCCCAAAGATTGCCTGATCAACTGTGCGGGGGTGGGAAGACGAACTTTTTAACTTGTTTGAAGTTCTTTCCCACTCCCTTTTTGATTGGAAGAATAATTTATGTTATAATATTGTAAAATTTGTCATTATTTTTCAATATTTTCGCAATATGACAAATCAACAAAATTTATAAGGAGAAAACCATGTCAGATAAAGATGGACAAGGTCAAGTGCAAGGGACTTGGCAAGAAAATCAAACTAGCCAGCCAATGCAAGGGAATTTCCAGCAGATTCAGCCACAAGAATTACCTGATAAGAAAGGCAATATCGGAAAAGTCATAGGACTTTCAGTTTTTGCTCTTATAATTGGTCTTTTGATTGGCAGCGGTTCAGCTTATTTTATCGGCAAGCAGGCGCAGACAAATAAGGATATGCAAAGAATTAAACGCTTAAGTAAGGCTCAGGAGGAAGCCAAAGAAAATGGCGACAGCTTTACTACAGACGGGCAGTCGGTTCAGTTTAATTGGACTTTGAAAGACTTGGGACGGTTGAGCTATACAAATGATGAAGGATTAGGTCTGACGGCTGATCAAATCGTTGAAACTTATGGCTTGGCTAGTTCAGCAGAATATGATCGTAATCGTCTGTTACTCCGATGGGGCCCTTCTGTCAGGGATAAGGAGCAAAATATTTCTTTTCAATTTGATAAAGTTGACCAGAACTACTATCTGAGGCAAGTGGTAGTTGGAGATTCTTTTAAAGAATATAGAAAAGGGAAGGAAACGACAGATTGGAGCGTATTATCTCCCAAAGACCTTGAACGTTTGAAAAAAGGAGACAAGGAAACGGGTGAAGGAGGAACAGCTTTATCAGAGGTTCTGAAGAAGCATCCTGTTCCGTCAGAAATTGTCATCACAAGCGAGCGTGATGTGGATAATAAGATTATCTCCAACCGTCTGATTGCTGAGGTGACTTATAAAACAGAAGATGGTTATGAATACCTATTGTTTGTAGGCCAGCCAGATGGAAATTTCTTATATATAAAGTCAGAGGAAATGTAAGTTTTTAGTTATTTAGTTTATCTTTTGTGACTGACTGCTTTCAAAGTATTTCGTTATTAAAAGAGAGCTGATAAGACTATTGGAAATAAATAAGAAAGAGGAAAGAAGATTGACAGAACAGCAAACACAGCATTCTTTTGAGCCTTCAAAGAATGCTCAGTCGCAAGAGAAATTCCCGCATCATTTTCAACCTCAGCAGAGCCATGTTTCAAGTCCGCAGGGACCAACCCCACCTTTGGCCAAGAATAAATCTTGGAAAGGAATCCTGATAGGCGGAGCCTTGCTCTCTCTTGGTCTTGGACTAATCGGAGGGGGAATCTGGGGCTATAGAATGGGAGTAGCGGATGTTATCAAAGGGGAATATCCTGTGCTCCATCCTTTAGCAAATGCTAGGGAATCAAAGAGAGATCAATCAGATCAGTACATTGACCCTGATACTACTGAGTTCAAGTGGGATATTGATAGTTTGTCAGAGTTACGGTTCAATACTATTCAGACAGATACGAATGGTACTTCAGTGGAAGATATTCTTGATAAATATGGCAAGGCTTTAAAAGAAGAAATCTCTCGTGACAGCCTTGATTTAGAGTGGGGAACGCTTCAAGATTCTGATGATGAGGAGGACTGGCCAGTTTATTATACAGATCAAACTGCTTCTCTGGATTTTGAGAAGAAAAAAGATGGTTTCTATCTGAATAGTCTTCATATCTATAATATTCGCTTTGAAGGAAGCAAACATAATGCTGAGGACGAAGCGATGGCGGCTGATTACTTTGAAAAATTGAAAAAAGGCGATGCAAAGACTGGTAAAGATGGCATTTCCTATAAGGATGTTTTTAAGGAATATGGCAGTCCGCGAAGTATCTCTATTCGTGTAGATGAAGATTTCAGTGAGGATACTAGTCAAACCATTATGGAGGCGGCTTATGATGCTCCTAATGATGGTACTTATAGGTTGTTCTTCGTTCAGCAGGAGGACGGAAACTATCTTTTGTCCACTACTGCCAATAAATAAAATAGAACTCAAATAATAAAAGGAGAAACAATGCCAGAACAAAATAAACCGCAGGAACAATCTTTAGAAGGATTGGCTCCGTATCCACAGCAAGTCCAGTCATCAGATCCAGGACAATTTTCAGCTAACTCAACGGAGGGGCAGCCTTTCCCAACAGAAGGAGGCAGTCCTGAAATGCCGAATCCTAATCAAGATTTTGGTGTTCAGCAACCAATTTTTGATACTCCTCAGCAGCAGATGCCTCAGCAGGATAATTGGGGAAATCCCGCTTTTCAAGAAGCAATTCCTCAGGGATTTAATCCAGCAAGTCAGAATTTTGCCGGACCACAGCAGGCTGCAAACTTCGCTGGCCAGCCAAGTCCAGAGCCAAAGAAAAATAGTACGGGCAAGCTGATAGGATTTTTAGGAATAGGTCTGGCAGCGGGACTATTGCTAGGAGGTCTTGGTGGCTATTTCCTAAATGATTTTATGAGTGGCGGCAGTGTGCCAAGTCTGTCTCGAAAGGGACATCAAAGCGATGTTGCTTCTTTTGTGGCTCCGTCAAAAGATGATGTATATGAGTGGGAAGTGAAAGACCTTGAAAAGCTGAGCATTGTTAGTGCAGATGATGAAGGATTGACCCCAGAACAAGTAGTCAAAGATTTTGGCTTGGCCAGCAGTGTGACGTTTCAGGAAGAAGGGCTCTCATTGTCTTGGTTACCTGACTCTAGTTATACCACTCTGACCTTTATGAAACACGAGGATGGCAGCTACCATCTTCAGGGTATGAGTATTATGCCCGGCAGTGACAGCTATAATAAAAAGGTATCTAGCCAGATTACAGAGAGCTTAAAGACGGGTGATGCGGAAACAGGCGAGGGCGGTTCTTCCTTTAAAGAAGTAATCAAGGAATACCCAGAATATCAACATATCTCAGTTTATGGGGATGGTGAATCAGAGCCGAAGATGCTTGTAAACTATGAAACCTCTTCAAATAAGGAGATAACTTTGACTTTTATCCGTCAGGAAAACGGACAGTATCTATTGAGTAATCTTTCTAAATAGAATAAATGAATAGGGGTGCTTATCTCACAAGCTGGAAGCTCTGAACGGTACGCAAAAGATTAAAATAACCATTGATGCTAACAGCGGGAACATTTTGAACGAAAGAATTAAATAATATCGTTGGTATATGGTTTGGAATTGCTTTGTTAGGCACGGACGAAAGTTCGTGTCTTTTTCCTTGTAGATTTAGAGCTAAACCTGTTCAAAATATGATATACTGGAACAAGACTGTCTTAGCGAAACATTGCCTTTTCAAAGTGTTTAGAGGAAGGGTGAACTGAGAAGTTAAAAGGACTATTCATCAAAGTCTCACATTAGTTATTTTTGTTGTAAAATATTTTAAATAGTAAATGATGTTTTAAAAAAGTTATTGATACAGATATGGTATTTCTAGCTTATTGAAGAAAGAGAAGCTAGCGACTGTCTGTTAGAGCAGATCTATCAAAATAAATAACAAATGCTATCTTACTAATGCTGATTAGTTTAAAAAATATGATTGGGAGAATATATGGAAAAAAGAAATCTGGAAGCCTTAAGACGGGAACATAAATCAAAATTTAACAAGGTTCAGCCTAAAAGAAGTGGCATCAAACATTCTGTATCACAATCCAAAAAATCTGAAGAAGAGAAATCTCAGGTTTTGGCTCAATCTCAAATGATTGAGAAAAAAGTAGTAGAAAAAATAGAAAACATTGAGTTCAATGAATCCTCTTCTAATCCAGTAATTAATGTAAGCGACAAAGATAGTAGGGCTCAGTTAAGCTATCAGGATGTTTCAGAGACTCCAGACGGCTTGAGAACTGAAACAGAGATTAAACGAGTTTCAACGGCTGAGTCAGATGACTTCTTACACCTGAGGGAGAGAGAGTTATCTCGCCTTATTTTTGCTTTAGAATCCTTGAAATCTAAGAAGAAAGAATCACTCTATTTTAAGGATGAAACTAATCGTCCAGACTCAGAACTTGTATCTGAAGCAGAAGAGTATGAGCTTCGTCCGAGATTTAGTGCTGAGGAGCTCGCTAAAAAAGAAGAGAATGAGGCTTTTTGGAAGGAAAATTCGGAGACTTCATCTGATAGTTCTATGGGTTGGAAACTTATGTGGGCGTTTTTTATGTTACTCATAGGACTAGGAGCTGCAGGGCTAGTTTCCAATCCGAGCTCTAAAACAAATAATATTTATAATGATTCTTTTGATATTTATCAGGGGGGAACGTCATCTAACAGCGAAAAGGATTTAACTTCTACTAATCGTTCAGAATTGATTGCTGGAGAAGACTATCAGTTCCATATCACTTATGATGATATCGCACTTTTGTTTGCGGATTTTAAAGGAACTGCCTCTCGTTTAACAGCAGATGAAGTGGTTGCTAAGTTAGGAAAAGCGAAATCTGGGAGAGAACATAATTATGATAATCAAATAATAACACTGAATTTAGATTATCCTGATGCAGGATCAAATGCTTCGGTTTCAATTTCTTTTTCTAGTTACGGTAGTGTGGGAACGCCTAAATTAGATTCTCTGTTTAGTCATCATCTTAGCAGCAACAGTTTACCAAATCGAAATTCTCAATTAACTCGTCAAGATTTTTCTGGTATAGAGAAAGGGAAATCCTACCAAGAAGTTGTCGGTCAATTGGGATTGCCAGATAGTCTTTCTATCTATACAAATTACATATCTTCTAGCAAAGTGTCTATTAGTTACCAGTTATCTGATGGCCAAATAGTTAATCTTTCTTTTGGAGTCTCTGATTCTCAAGGTTATATATTAGAAAAAAATTCTGGTTTAGAGGATGGAGCAGGAGAAACAAACACTTAGCGCTTGATGTAGAAGCTAATTTTGTTCAAGGTGCTAAAAGCATAGAGTTTAAAAAATACAATAGGAGGATGGATGAAAAAAAGAGATTTAGAGTCATTGAGACAACAGCACAAAGCTAAATTTACAGGAGGTAAATCGGCGTCAGCTAAAAAAGAGCAGCGACAACCTCAAATAAGTCCTGATATTGATAAAACGAAAGAAGAATCACAACAGTTACCAACAAGGGAGCAGAAACTCGAAACAAAAACTGATTGGAAGCAAGGGGAGTTTGTAGAGAAGCGAAGAAGAAATTTTAAGTGGGTCTGGAGTAGCGGGGCAATTCTTCTAGTGATATTGGTGCTTATTCCTATTTTTCGATATGTTTCTTCAAATAAGGGAAGTCAGGAACGCAACACCTATCAATCTAGTTGGTCCTCTAGTAAGGAAAGTGAGAGTTACTCTTTTTCGGAAACATCATCTCGCTCATGGGAGGTTCCTGAGGATGAGACTTCTCAAGAAGCGACAGCTTATGTTGATAAGAAAGCAGCTAACTTCGCTTGGACATTTGATGATATCTTAGCTCTTCAAGTCTATTCATCTGAACAGCAAGGAAGTGGACAAGACGCTCCAACTGCCGAAGAAATTATCGAACGGTTTGGGAAGGCAACTTCAGGAGGAGAGAGTAACAACGGTAGCGACGATACACTTTATCTTTTTTATAGTGAATCGAGTGGACAACAAACAGCTAGTCTTTTGTTCAAAAAAATTGACGGCAAGTACCGACTGAGCACAATTCGTGGTAACCAACTGAGCAGCTCGCTTTACTCAAGTGGCTCAGAAACGCTGACTGAAGCAGATTTCCAGGATTTGAAAGCAGACGAATTTGGACAAGGTGCCCACATTCAAGATGTGGTGTCGCGTTTTGGTTTGCCACAAGTTATCAACAAGTCTGTAGACTATAAAGACAGAACGATTGTCTATCTCAAATATAAGCTGACGAATAAAAGCTATCTTTACTTAGACTTTGCCTTATCAAAGACAGGAGATTATCGACTGACTCGGAAGTATGTTTATTGATAAGAAGATTCTTATTCTATGGTTTAGAATTATTTGTTTGGGGATGATAGTTGGTTCATAAAGGAGAGAAGGATGGCAAGAAAAGACTGGGAGAGTCTGCGTCAGAAGCGTCAAACTAAATTTCAACAGGGTCAGAAGAGAGCAGGAAAAGTTCAAGGAGAACAGAATCTAGCTATTACTGAAGCAGAGTACCAAGAATTTGCGAAGAATAGGGTGGAAAACAAAAGCTCTACTACGGTTGAGAGAGACAGGAAAGGAATTCTTGGACGTAAGCTTTTTAATAAACAAGTGATGTGGTTATCAGTAGTTTTTTTGTCTATCCTCTTGCTTTTGTCAGTTCCTTATTTGGTGGAACGGTTTGAATATTTCTTATCCCCTCAGAGAGTATTGGACGAATATGTGGATAAGGGGAATAATCATTTTGACTGGACTTATGAGGATATTAGTCAGCTTCAACTACAGAAAAAAAGTGATGTTGATGAGCGAAGCGGGTCCGGACTAACACCCAAGGATATTGTTAAGAAATTTGGTAAAGCGCAGTCAGGTAATCTAGCTCCTTTCCTGAATCAGACCGCTGGGCGCATGAGTCTTTTCTATTCTCGAGAAGAACCGCGGCAGCGTTTGTCTTTCTACTTTGAAAAAATAAATAATGAATATCAATTGTCAGGTATTTATTCTTATAATCTTGCTAGTTCGCAGCATGCTCAAAGCCGAACAGATCTAAAAGAGGAAAATTTTGAACATCTTGTCCTTGGTAAAGAGTTTCAAAACGAAGATGGAACTAGCTATCAGGAAATTTTAGAAAAATTTGGTTTATCAAAATACATAAAAATTGATTCCGGTGCGAGAGTGGTCAAAAGCTGAATGTTTTATATAAGTTGGAGGATGGGAAACATGTAAGTCTCTGGTTCACCGTTTCTCAGGCCGGTGACTATCTTCTTTACGAAAAACATATCACCTGATGTTAGATACCTTGAGAGCGAAAAGTATCGGTAGGCAATAATCGGAGACGCTTATGAGTATTTATTATTGGGGAAAACTGAAGCTATTCTCTATTGCGCGACCAAGGTTCATTTTAATTGAATGGATAGTATTTGTCAGATTTTGAAAAAGTAGGCAGACGGTATTCTTTGTTTTGAAAAAATAATTGCTAGAAAAAAGGAATTTGGTTTATTTAAGGAGAAGAGCATGGGAAGAGGGCGGAAAGTTCAACGGGAGTGGTCAAAGAAGCCAGGATTCAACAAGCAAGCAACTAGTGTGTTCTCTGATAGCAGTCCTCAGGGGGAAGTTTTTGAGGCTACAGCTAAAGAAAAACAGCAAAAAAAGTTGGCAGGTAGTCGAAAACCTAAACTTATATCAAGTTTAGGTCAGTCTCGATACGCCTCTTTGTTAGTAGTTTCTACAGGTCTAGTGCTAATTACTTGTTTTGCAATACTTGTATCATATATGTGGCCAAGATCCAAGCAATTACGAAATCAGTCATCAGCGCAGTCTACTAGTACAGTTCAGAATGAATCAGAAGATAACATAAAGAAGCTGACTGAAGATTATTCTGACCTTATAGAAGAGAATCGACAAATAGACTTCCAAATAGAAGATATACTACAGATGGTAAAAACGATGAAAGAACCTAATGTGCTTCCACAGGATGTTGTCGAGAAGTATGGAAAAGCTAGTTCCGGTAGCATAGATAATAGCGTGAAAGGCAGCCAATTAGTTGAACTGACATATAAATTAATAGGAGAGAAAGGAGATATTACCTTAAGGTTTAGGGATGTTGAGGGTAGAACAGAGCTCTCATTAGTATACGTTAGACTATTCCGTAATGCTTGGGGGCCAGTTACGAAATCGGTCGATGATTACCGAACTCTTATTCCTCAAGATAAGCAAGAAGGAGTGGAAGTAAAACAGGCCATAGCAGAACAGGGGATGCCTAAAACTATTTATGCTTCTAAATCAGTTAAGGGGCAAGTTGATTCAATTAGTCTAAGTTACTCAACCACAGACAATATGACTGTTTCTTTGTATTTTGACGAAGTGAATGGGCTTTACCGTCTAAAAAGTTTGCTGACTAGCACTGTCTGAGAAGATAGACCAGAAACGCCAGAATCTTCTTTAAAAATCAAGAGGCTGGCGAAAATAGAACTAGAAAAATCCTGATGAGAGTATCAGAAAGTCATTGGGGAAGTAAAAGTCTAGGGAATAGATGGAACCAATCGCAATGGGCCTTATCACAATCGGGTATCTAGGGAGTTCCTAAAACATTGGAGCTTCCAAATACTTATTATAAAGTAGGAATCAAGGAGTATTAATCTGAGTCTATGTTAGATAGAACCTACTGTCATTTGGACTGTGCGGAGGATAAAGATAGGAAACTTCATTTAAAAAATATTCAATCCTCTGAATAGGAAATAAAAGTATCGTCCTAATAAAGTGCAAACTAAACTTCTGAATTGTGTTATAATAGATAAATATTGGATGGCTAGGAGAGAGTGTATCTTTCTCTAAATGAAGAAATAGAAAGAACAGAGAGGTAAAGCTATGTCTGCTACTAAAATGAACGCTCAAGAAATTATCAAATTTATCGCTGATGCCAAGAAAAAAACTCCGGTCAAGGTAACCTTTGATGGAGAATTGCACGGATCAATCCCTTGGTCTGTTGTGAAGTTAGGCAATGTTCTTTTTGGAGACTGGGAAGAGATTAAGCCACTCCTAGCGAACTTAGAGGAAAATAAGACCTATGTCATAGAGCAGGATGCCCGCAATTCAGCGGTGCCGCTTTTGGATAAGCGTGACATCAATGCCCGTATTGAGCCGGGTGCTATTATCCGTGACCAAGTTGAAATTGGTGATAATGCTGTCATCATGATGGGGGCGGTTATCAATATCGGTGCGGAGATTGGTGCTGGAACCATGATTGATATGGGGGCCATTCTGGGAGGCCGAGCGATTGTCGGCAAAAACAGTCATGTCGGTGCTGGTGCTGTTCTGGCGGGAGTCATTGAGCCAGCTAGCGCTGAGCCAGTTCGCGTTGGAGACAATGTGATGATTGGTGCTAATGCGGTTGTGATCGAAGGTGTACAAATTGGCAGTGGTTCCGTTGTTGCGGCTGGTGCGATTGTGACCCAGGATGTTCCGGAAAACGTAGTGGTTGCTGGCGTTCCGGCACGAGTTATCAAGACCATTGACGAGAAGACCCAGCAGAAGACAGCTCTGGAAGACGCTCTGCGTACTCTTTAAAGATGGCATAAATTTGAATTGATTGGGTACGGCCCAACACTTTGACTGGTCTGACAAGATTTTAAAGGAAAGAAACAATGCTTGATTACCTGAAAATTCGCCGTGATTTACACCAGATACCAGAAATCGGTCTGGAAGAATATAAGACTCATGCCTACCTGATGCAGGTCATTGATGGACTGACAGCAGGTCTAGACTTTGTGGAAATCCGAACTTGGCGGACTGGTATTTTGGTCTTTATCAAGGGAAGTTCCCCAGATAAGACGATTGGCTGGCGGACAGATATTGATGGTCTGCCGATTGTGGAGGATACAGGACTGGACTTTGCCAGTACTCATGAAGGTCGCATGCATGCCTGCGGACATGATATGCACATGACGGTGGCTCTAGGTCTGCTGGAACAAGCTGTGAGCGCTCAGCCTACCCACAATCTGCTCTTTCTCTTTCAGCCTGCTGAGGAAAATGAAGCTGGCGGAATGCTCATGTATGAAGACGGTGCTTTTGGCGACTGGCTGCCAGATGAATTTTACGGACTTCATGTGCGGCCGGATCTCAAAGTTGGTGATATTGCGACTAACAGAGGAACTCTCTTTGCTGGCACCTGTGAGGTCAAGCTGACTTTTAAGGGGAAGGGAGGCCATGCGGCCTTTCCTCATGAAGCCAATGATGCTTTGGTGGCGGCTAGCTACTTTATCACCCAGGTGCAGACCATTGTCAGTCGCAATGTCGATCCTATCGAGGGGGCGGTTGTAACCTTTGGTTCGCTCCATGCTGGCACGACCAACAATGTCATCGCAGAAACGGCCTTTTTGCATGGCACCATTCGGACTCTGACTCAGGAGATGAACCTCTTGACCCAGAAACGTTTACGGGAAATAGCAGAGGGGATAGCCCAAAGTTTCGGTCTGGAATTGGACTTGGAGCTTAAACAAGGTGGTTATCTGCCTGTAGAAAATCATCCTGATCTGGCAGGTGAACTGATGGACTTTTTCCAGAAGGAAGAAGGAGTGGAGCTGATTGATATTGCGCCGGCGATGACAGGTGAGGATTTTGGCTATCTGCTCAGCAAGGTCAAGGGCGTCATGTTCTGGCTGGGAGTGGATAGTCCCTATGCCCTCCATCATCCCAAGATGACACCGGATGAGGCCGCACTGCCCTTTGCTATTGAAAAGATTGGGAAATTCCTAGATTATAAAATCAACGAAAGATAAGAAAAGGGTGGACGAGCTGCATGAAAAAAGAGCTGAGACAAACTGTACTGAACCAGATGAAGAAACTGACAGGAAAAGAAAAAGAGCAGGCAGATAGCTGGCTGACCCAGCACTTGCTCAGTTCAGCAGCTTATCAAAAAGCTCAGGTTATCGCTACCTATCTTTCTATGCCACATGAAGTCTCAACTGCAGCCTTTATCAGACAGGCTCAGTTGGACGGCAAGCGGGTTTTAGTGCCTAAGACCTATGGCCAGGGTCGGATGATATTTGTGGATTACGATGAAAGTTGCCTGCAAAAAAGCTCATTTGGACTTATGGAGCCGATAAGTGAAGAGGCTGTGGATAAGACAGAAATTGATCTGATTCATGTGCCGGGTGTGGTCTTCAATTCTCAAGGCTTTCGAATTGGTTACGGTGGTGGCTACTATGATCGCTATCTGGCTGATTTTGCAGGAGCATCCATCAGCAGCATCTATAGTTTTCAACAGTCTGATTTTGGACCCGATTATCACGATATAGCAGTAAAGGAAGTGTTGACTTATGAACTACATCTACGATAAAAAATATCCTGTGACCAGTATTTTGCTAATTTTGACAACGCTTGTCTTTGTGGGGATGCTTATTTTACGTGGCTTTTCTTATGCTGAAGCACAAACGGTCTTTGAATTTGGAGCAGTGTATTCTCCAACTATTATCATGAATCCCATTCAGATATGGCGCCTCTTTTCTGCTATCTTTGTGCATATTGGCTTGGAGCACTTTGTGGTAAATGTCATTACTCTTTATTTTATTGGACGGCAGGCAGAAGATATTTTTGGCTCACGAAATTTCTTTCTGCTCTATATGATGTCTGGCCTAATGGGAAATATCTTTGTCTTCTTTTTCAGTCCAGATGCTCTATCAGCAGGAGCTTCAACCGCCTTGTTTGGACTTTTTGCCTCTATCGTGACCCTGCATTATGTCGTTCGCGACAGCTACATTCAGCAGCTGGGGCAGTCTTATATGACCTTGATTGTGGTCAATATCATCTTTAGTTTCATGCCTAGTATCAGCTTGGCGGGGCATTTGGGAGGTTTGATTGGTGGCATACTCTGTGCGGTCATTCTCCCTATCAAAGGCTCAAGCAATGCTTTTAAACCTGCTCAGCGCTGGCTAGTCTTGTTTGGCTATCTAGCCTTGGCCGCCCTTCTGATTTTTCTAGGCTTTCATCATTCCTTGATTTAACAGGTATGTATAAATAACTAACGATATATAAAAAAGAGGTTGAAAACCTCTTTTTTATAGCTGAAATTTTATTTTCAAAGTTAGTTGTTTGAATCAATTATTTTTTACTTTGTTTTTTCTCTAACGTATGACCTAAGTCAATGATATACTGCTTCAAGGAGTCTTTGACCTGCGGATGCTTGAGGGCGTAGTCGATAGAAGTCTTCATAAAGCCGAACTTGTCACCGACATCATAGCGATCGCCCTTGAATTCGCGAGCGAACACGCGCTGCGTCTTGTTAAGAGTATCAATCGCATCGGTCAGCTGAATCTCATTTCCAGCACCTGGCGCTTGCTTTTCCAAGATTTCAAAAATTTCTGGTGTCAGCAGGTAGCGGCCGATAATAGCCAAATCACTCGGTGCATCTTCAGGTTTTGGCTTTTCGACGAAAGTTTCCACGCTGTAGAGACCTTTGACACCTTCACCTTGAGGGGCAATCACACCATAAGAAGAAACTTCATCATGAGGGACCTGCATGACAGCGATGGTAGAAGCGTGAGTAGCCTCGTAATCATCAATCAATTGCTTGGTCAGCGGCACAGCCTTATCATTGGTGATGTCCATGAGATCATCGCCCAGCATGACAACGAAAGGCTCGTTTCCTACGAAAGCCTTAGCTTGAAGGACAGCATCTCCCAGTCCGCGCGGATGGCTCTGACGGATGAAATGCAGACCGATACCAGTGGTTTCATCGACCAATTTGAGCAAGTCGTCTTTACCCTTTTCTTTGAGGTTGTATTCTAATTCAAAGTTTGAGTCAAAGTGGTCTTCGATGGAGCGTTTTGATTTACCTGTGACAACTAGAATATCTTCAATTCCAGATTTGAGAGCTTCCTCAACGATAAACTGGATGGTTGGCTTGTCAACGATTGGCAACATTTCCTTGGCCAGTGCTTTAGTAGCTGGCAGGAAGCGGGTTCCGAGACCAGCTGCAGGGATGACGGCTTTCTTAACTTTTGACATAATTATTTCCTTTCTATTAGAACGAAGTCCATTCGTTCTCAGCCTTGAATTCATTGTTCATAATTTCATAAATGGCTTCTTTGATATTACAATTTTGATAAATAACCTTGTAGATAGCCTGGGTAATCGGCATATAAACATCCAGCTCTTGGGCCAGTTCATAGGCTGCCTTGGTGGTGGAAATTCCTTCGATAACCATGCCCATATTGGCTTCGATATCAGCTAATTTCTCGCCGCGTCCTAGAGCATTGCCGGCCCGCCAGTTGCGGGAGTGGACAGAGGTTCCTGTGACAATCAGGTCACCGACACCAGATAGGCCGCTGTAAGTCAGAGGATTGGCTCCTAACTTGACACCTAGACGCGTGATTTCGGCCAGACCGCGTGTGATAATAGCTGCCTTGGCGTTATCACCATAGCCTAGTCCATGGAGAGCACCGGCTCCGACTGCGATGATGTTTTTCAGAGCGCCTGCAGTCTCTACTCCGATGACATCGGTATTGGTGTAGAGGCGGAAGTAGTGATTGCTGAAGAGCTCCTGCACATACTTAGCTGTTTCTAGGTCCTTAGAAGCAGCAGTAATTAGGGTAATATCGCGTACAATGGTTTCCTCAGCATGGCTGGGACCTGAGACAACGACAATCTCGCTGCGTAGCTCTGCAGGGATTTCTTCTTCCAGGATAGTTGAAATCCTTTCGTGAGTATTGGGCTCCAGTCCCTTGGAGGCGTGCATGATTTTTACCTTGTGGTCCAGAGCTTGAGCTACTTGTTTGGCTACCAGACGGGTTACCTTGGTAGGCACGACAAAAAGCACGGCATCGGCATCTTTTAAAGCTTCTTCCAGATTATGATAAGCCTTGATCTTTTCGTCCAGTACAATATCTTTGAAATAGCGTTTATTGGTGTGTTCGTCGTTGATTTCGTTGATTTGCTCAGCGATATTTCCCCAAATACGAACCTCGTGTCCGTTGTCGTTTAATACTTGTGATAAGGCTGTTCCCCAAGAACCAGGACCAATCACAGCAACTCGTTGTTTATCCATATCTTCTCCTTATGATGAAATTCCGAGTCTGAATTTAAATCAGTTTTAGAGTTCTATATCTCATTTTACCATATAATATAAGAAATTTCTTGCTTGACATTGTTTTTATCTGTGATATAGTAAGGAAACTAAGTCAAATATGAAAAAAGTAGGAGGAAGCATGTTTTTTAAAAGTCTATTACGGTATAAATGGTATGCCCTGAGTTCGCTTTTGATGACCTCGCTGATGATTGCCAGCTCTCTTTTACTGCCCTGGTTTTTAAAGCACATCTTAGATGCTCTGCAGGAGCAAAATAGCCAGACCATCTACAGTATGGGCGGTTGGCTAATTGGCATCGGTTTTGTCGGGCTAGTAGCAGGAGGGATTAATGTGACCTTGGCAGCTTACATTGCCCAGGCTGTCTCATCAGATCTCCGTGAAGAGACTTTCCGCAAGATTCAGACCTTTTCTTATGCCAATATCGAGGAATTCAACGCTGGTAATCTAGTCGTGCGGATGACGAATGACATCAATCAGATTCAAAATGTAACTATGATGCTCTTTCAAATTCTTCTTCGATTGCCCATCCTTTTTATCGGATCAGTCATCTTGGCCATTGTGACCATGCCCTCTCTCTGGTGGATTATCTTCTTGCTGATTGTGCTCATAGCTGGTCTAACGGCTGTCATGATGGGGATGATGGGGCCTCGTTTTAAGAAATTCCAGACTCTTTTGGATAAGATTAATGCCATTGCCAAGGAAAATCTTCGAGGTGTGCGAGTGGTCAAGTCCTTCGTTCGGGAGGAAGACCAGTTTCATAAGTTCAGTCAGGTGTCTGATGAACTTTTATCAGAGAATCTCTATATTGGCTATGCATTTTCAATCATTGAGCCGATAATGATGTTGGTCGGCTACAGCTCTGTTTACCTGGCTATCTGGACTCTGTCTGGCATGATTCAGGCGGAGCCAGGGCTGGTTAGCTCTATCGCTTCTTTTATCGGTTATCTGAGCCAGATTATTTTCACTATCATTATGGTTGGTTTCTTGGGTAATGGCGTGACGAGGGGGATCATTTCTATCCGTCGGATCAAGGAAGTATTGGCGACGGAGCCAGCTATGACTTTCCCAGACTCACCAGATGAAGAACTAGAAGGCAGCCTCAGCTTTGAGCATGTGACTTTTTCCTATCCCAATGATGACGAGCCAATGCTAAAGGATATCAGCTTTAAGGTTGAGCCGGGGCAAATGATTGGCGTTGTCGGTGCGACAGGTGCTGGTAAATCTACCTTGGCTCAGCTGATTCCCCGTCTTTTTGACCCGCAGGAAGGTTCTGTCAAGATTGGCGGTCGGGATCTGCGAGAGCTTAGTCAGGGAACTCTTCGAAAAAATGTTTCTATCGTTCTGCAGCGGGCGATTCTATTTAGCGGGACTATTGCGGACAATCTCCGTCAGGGCAAGCTCAATGCTTCACTGCCTGAGATGGAGCGAGCGGCTCGTATTGCCCAAGCCAGTGAATTTATCAGCCGTATGGAAGAAAGCTTTGACAGTGTAGTGGAGGAGCGTGGCAACAACTTCTCTGGCGGTCAGAAGCAGCGGATGTCCATTGCTAGAGGTGTTGTCAACAATCCCAATATTTTGATTTTAGATGATTCAACCTCAGCCTTGGATGCTAAGTCAGAAAAGCTGGTTCAAGAAGCCTTGAATAAAGAGCTGCAAGGAACGACGACGATTATCATTGCTCAAAAGATTAGCTCCGTTGTTCATGCAGATAAGATTCTGGTCTTGGATCAAGGACGGCTGATTGGTCAAGGGACGCATGCGGAATTAGTCGCCACTAACGATGTTTACCGCGAAATTTACGAAACTCAGAAAGGAAAGGAGGACTAAGATGCGGACGATTGCATTTTTCTGGCAATATTTTAAGCGTTACAAATTATCCTTTGTCATTGTCCTTTTGATGATGGTAACAGCGACTGTTTTTCAGGTCCTTTTTCCGGTTTATGTCGGTCAGGCTGTTCAGCATTTGGTTGAGTTGGGCCGGGCTTTTGTTGAGAAGGGTGAGACTGATCAGATTCTGTCAACTTTTGGCAGCGTTATGGGCAGTGTATTAGTGTCCTTTGTCTGCCTGTCTGTTTCTAGCTTAATTTACATGCTTTTGATGACCCGAGTTATTGCCCATTCGACCAATGAGATGCGTAAGGGCCTGTTTGGCAAGCTGTCCAAGATGACAGTTGCTTTCTTTGACCGCCATCAGGATGGAGATATTCTGTCGCGCTTTACCAGTGACTTGGACAATATCCTGCAGGCTCTAAATGAAAGCATGATCCAGGTTATGAGCAATGCCTTGCTCTATCTGGGTCTAGTAATTATCATGTTTGTCCAAAATGCTAGATTGGCCTGGATAACGGTAGCCAGCACACCGGTTGCTTTTCTTCTCCTAGTGGTCATTGTTAGGCTGGCTCGGAAGTACACCAATCTTCAGCAAAAAGAAGTCGGCCGCCTCAATGCTTATATGGACGAGACCATTTCCGGTCAGAAGGCCGTTATCGTTCAGGGAATGCAGGAGGAGGTCATTAAAGGTTTTATTGAGCAGAATGACCGCGTACGCTCGGCAACCTTTAAAGGCCGGACATTTTCAGGGCTTCTTTTCCCTATTATGAACGGGATGAATTTGATTAATACAGCTATTGTTATTTTTGTTGGCTCGGCTGTCTTACTGAGCGACCCTAATGTCGAAACGGCTGTTGCAGTCGGCCTGATTACTACTTTTACTCAGTTTTCCCAGCAGTATTATCAGCCTATCATCCAGATTGCAGCCAGCTGGGGCAGTCTGCAGTTAGCCTTTACTGGGGCTGACCGGATTCAGGAGATGTTTGATGCGCCGGAGGAAGTCCGGCCAGAGAATGCACCTGCTTTCACAGAGCTCACAGACTCCGTGGAGATCAAGCATGTGGACTTCTCTTATGTGGAAGGCAAGCCTATCCTCAAATACGTATCTATTTTAGCCCCTAAGGGGAAGATGACGGCTGTTGTTGGCCCGACTGGATCAGGTAAGACGACCATTATGAACCTGCTGAATCGCTTTTACGATGTGGACAGTGGCAGCATTGAGTTTGACGGTCGCGACATTCGAGACTATGAGCTGGATAGCTTACGGAGTCATGTGGGCATTGTCTTGCAGGATTCGGTGCTCTTTAGCGGCACGATTCGGGACAATATCCGCTTCGGTGTGCCAGATGCCAGTCAGGAGATGGTCGAAACGGCTGCGCGTGCGACCCATATCCATGACTATATCGAAAGTCTGCCTGACAAATACGATACTCTGGTGGATGATGATCAGAATATCTTCTCAATTGGGCAGAAACAGCTGATTTCCATTGCCAGAACCCTGCTGACGGATCCGCAAGTCTTGATTTTGGATGAAGCGACTTCTAATGTCGATACGGTAACAGAGAGTAAGATTCAGCAAGCCATGGAAGCCGTTGTGGCTGGCCGAACTAGCTTTGTCATTGCTCATCGCCTCAAGACTATTCTAAATGCAGACCAGATTATCGTCCTCAAAGATGGAGAGGTCATTGAACAGGGCAATCATCACCAGCTCCTAAAACTCGGTGGCTTCTACTCGGAACTTTATCACAACCAGTTTGTCTTTGAGTAGCTGGTTGGTTTTGCAGCTGGATAATCAGCCAGGCTTTTAAAATATTAGATAGAAAAGTTAAAAAATCCAGCAGGTTTCTGTTCCTGCTGGATTTTTAATTAACATCAAAGTAGTGATTATTTCACATGTTTAGCCAGATCCTCTTGGGCCTTTTTATTGGATTCCTCTTTTTCTTTTTTCCATTTTTCTTGGGCCTTCTGATAGTCTTTAGTCGTGACAATCTCATCACTGATTTCCACGTATTTATGATAGTTGGCGTCTTTTGTACCTGTCTGAGCATAAGAGTTGGTAAATGGCACAATCCGAGAAATGAACGGTGCTGCTCCTCGGCTGCTCATAGTTGGCACAACGAGGGCGCTATCTGTCAGCCATGCTTGAGCTGCAGCATATTTTTCATAGCGCTTGTCAACATCTTGTGTTTCGTTTCCGGCCTCTTCGATCAGCTTGCTGTACTCATCTAGTCCTACAGCTTTAGCAGCAGCATTGTCTTTGCCTTCAAATCCAAGGTAGGTTCTGGTCTGAGTGCTGTTACCTGGGACTAAAATGTCCAGGTAAGTAGATGGATCTTGGTAGTCTGGATCCCAGGCAACGAGACCGTTGATATCCCAGTCTTCCTGGCTAGCAGCTTCAGCATTGAAGGTGATGTTTAGTGCTTCGTCCTCAGCCAGCATCTGTAGATCTACAGAGACATTGTCCTTTCCTAAAGCCTCTTCTAGTGACTGTTTCAGAGATTGCATGCGGTTGACGAAGTTAGTAGAATTCTGAGCGACAGGAACGTCTAGATGGATTGGGAATTGTACGCCTTCATCTGCAAGAGTCTGCTTGGCTTTGGCAAATTCCGCTTTGGCTTTGTCAGTATTGTGGAGACCGTCTTGACCGTCATCCAGCTTGATACCTTTCCACTCGTCACCATAGGAAGCCAGTGCTTCTTCGACCAGAGTGCCAAATTCCTTGCCATTGGCTTGTACGAAAGTTGGCGGAACAAAGAGATTACGGACAGCTGGCTTGGCTGCATCTTCTCCGTTGACCTGAGCTGAATAGCTTTCGCGGTTAAGGGCAAAGGCTAGAGCTTGGCGGAAGTCTTTGTTCAGCAGAGCTTTTTTGGTAGCTTCTTTTTGTTCATCGCTGGTTTTAGAAGTATGGTTATAACTTTGACGGTCAATGTTAAAGCTGATTAGACCGACACCCGCTCCTGCTTCTGTCATGAAGATATTATCTTTGTATTTCTCAGCGATTGAGGAATAACTGGAAGTTGCTGGGTAGAGTCTTGCCAAACTGTAGCCGCCATCTCCGAAGGTCCGCGCTAATGAATCTTGGTCAGAACCATCGTAGTAAGACAGTTTGACACCATCAATCTTGACCTTGTCCTTATCCCAGTAGTTAGGGTTCTTCTCAAATTCGACAGAGGATTTAGAAGTAATGGATTTCATGATAAATGGACCGTTATACAGAATGGAGTCGGCTTTGGTTGCCTGACCGAATTCCTTGCCTTGCTTTTCTAAAAAGGCTTCGTTGACCGGCATCATAACACCTGATGTTGTTTTAGAGTTCCAGTAGGTTTCAGGCTTGTTGAGTGTATATTGAACCGTATGATCGTCCAGTGCCTTGACTCCAACAGCTGAAAAGTCTTTGTTGGTACCGGCTGCATATTCACTCAGCCCCTTGATAGAATCTTGGATAAGAGGGAGGGCGTCTGATTTGATATCGGCAGCATGTTTGATACCTGCCACAAAGTCCTGAGCCGTGACATCTGCGTATTCTTCGCCATCAGCGGTATACCACTTAACATCTTTGCGCAGCTTATAGGTATAGACGAGACCATCTGGAGAGACTGTCCAATCTTCTGCGATAGACGGAGCTAAGTTTCCATATTTATCATTTTCCAGCAAGCCATCTACACCATTTGTAGTCAGCTCGTGGGTAGACCCCTTTGCCGACTGGATGTAGTCCAAAGTTGTTGGATCAGACGTAAAGACATAGCTGTAGATTTTTTTGCTGGATTGGGAACTTCCACCTCCAGAGCAAGCTGTAAGTAAGCCGACAGAGAGCAGAGTGAGCCCTGCGGCAAGAAGAATATTTGATTTTCTCATAGGGACCTCCAAGTCATGAGTTTTTACACTGCTTATTATAACAAATTTCTGCCAAAAGTAAATAATTTTCTGATAATTCTGAAATATTTTTCTAAATTTTAAAAAAGAGATTTATAGTGTTGCATATTCTGATAAAAAATTTTTATAACCAGCTTTAAAAAAATCTATTGGACGGCTTCGCAGAGGAGTGGTAAGATATACTATATCAAAATAAGGGGGAATCACGGTATGTGTAGAACAATTGTTGGAATTTCAGCCAATCTTTGTCCAGTAGATGAAGCTGGAAAGAATATTCACACCTCTGTCTCACGCAAGTTTGTGGACGGCGTACGAATGGTTGGTGGCCTGCCAATGGTGATTCCCATTGGGGATAAAAGTTTAGTTCAGGATTATGTTGAAACGATTGACAAGCTGATTTTGTCAGGCGGGCAAAATGTTCATCCGCAGTTTTATGGGGAAGAAAAGACCATTGACAGTGACGACTACAATCTTGTCCGCGATGAGTTTGAGTTGGCACTCTTGAAAGAAGCCCTGCGCCAAAACAAGCCAGTCATGGCCATCTGCCGCGGTCTGCAGTTGGTAAATGTTGCTTTTGGCGGAACTCTCAATCAGCATATCGAAAATCACTGGCAGGGCTTGCCATTTGGTACTTCGCACTCCATTCGCACGGAGAAAGACAGCGTTGTGGAGCGTTTGTTTGGTCAGGCTAGCCAGATTAATTCGGTTCATCGCCAAAGCATCAAGGACTTGGCACCTAATTTCCGCGCGACAGCCTTTGACCCAAGAGACAATACCATCGAAGCGATCGAATCGGTTGACAATCATCGTATCATAGGCCTTCAATGGCATCCAGAGTTTTTAATTAACGAAGAAAAGGGCAATTTGGAGCTGTTTCAGTACCTCTTGCAAGAGCTGTAAAAAATTATTTCATTTTTTTAAGTTACTTTTAGGAAAATTTAAGATAAGTGTTCTATACTAAGACTATAAACAAAGACCTCCTAACTTTGTTTAGAAATCCTAAAACTTTTCTTTTTCATAATAATCTCCCTATAAGAACCGCCCAATTGGCGGTTTTTTTGCTTGTTCTTTGCGAATTTAGTATAATAGGGACAGCAAAAATAGAAAAGAGAAATGCATGAAAATTCGCGGAATATTCTTCTAGTTATTCTTACAGCCCTTTTTAAGCTATTAACCCTTGATTGTATAAGGTTTTAGAAGAAATTATATATCATACAAGGTATTAAATGCCCTCTCTTAGTCCACAAAAAGGTGAACAAAAAAAGCCCTAAAAAAGGGCGTGAAAATTATGAGTTCAGCAGGCAAGAAACTAGCACGGTCAAACGTGCTTTTTTAATTGCTTGATGTCATTATACCATATTTTGCTTTTTGAATGTAACGTATCACACCAGGGCATAATACTTTAATTTTTAAAAAGAAATGTTGTATGTTAAAATGAGATAAGGAACTGGTTTGGCACCCTATGGTCTCTTTGAGGTCGGCGCCTATGTCAGTTCCTTTTTGTAGTTCGAGATAGAGCAACAAGGATATAAAAATCATGTCTTATACACCAATAAAGTGCCCTCCCGATAGCTTTTAGCAAAATCAAGCAAGAATTCCATTTTGAGGCGTTCATATTCGGATTTATCAATATAAAAAATCTTGTAGAGTTGGGCTAAGGTTTTTCGGTTCCTTGACTTCGTAGTGAACAAATTAGCGAATATCTCACGCTTTACCTCGTCCAGATTATCTCTGTAAGCTTCGATCTCTGTAACCAACTCCACGGCTTTATCTTTGAAAGCTCCCTGATCGTTTTTTCGTTCTGCTAGTGTAAGCAGCGATTTGTAACTTTTTAGAAAATAGTAGGCTCTTCGTGCGGTCTCTATTTCATCTAAAATCATGTATCTTGATCCTTTCCCTTTTAAGTAAAAATATTGTATACTAAAATTAAACAAAGGAAGTAATCTTGTTCCCCTTGTCCACTGTGTGGTCGGAATGATGGTTACTTCCTTTTTTGTACTCCAAGCCTTATCAATGTAAGATACCTAACACTTGAAAAGTGCCTATGTCCTAATTTCAATATTCTCAACTCCTATTAGTTCAATCAATTATTTAAGCCATTCATCCAAAGACTATCACCTTTTCTAGTATAGTTTACAAACCTTTGATAGTGCTTATAATACCGTTGGCGTTTCATAAACTTCGGTCTTGCAGGAAAAGCATCAAACATATAGCCGCCACGTTTAGGACTCCAACCCGGCTCTACCTTTCTAGCTTCTCTCAATGCACGCTCCCAGTAGTATTGGCAGTCTGTCTTGCTGCGGTTTAGGGTTTGCTTATGTACTTGTTGGCATGATCCGCAACCATAAAGTATAAGCTGCTTATAGAGTATTCTACACCGCCGGCCACAAAGGGGGCATAGAAAGAAGTAGCGGCTGCCCCCTTTAGTTCCCGGTATTTTAGCCAAATTAAAGTAATCTTTATCAAAGGTGATACATAAGTTATCTAAGTCTATTTCTAGCTTTCTGCCGGCTAGTTCAGCTATACCATGGGAGATATTATTGATTTTCATAGGCTTTATAAATGTTTCTATTGCTAACTGCTTCATTATCTCCCCCTATATAGAAAAACCCAAAACTATTGACTTGATAACAAAAAGGGGATTGTTCCCCTCCCTGTGTTTTATTGACCAGAATAGTCAGCAAGCCCTCTATATTCGCCCTCTATGTCTAACTGTTGGAGCAAGCTAACACTTTCATTACCCAGCAGTTCCAACGTACCTTCAGCAGTCATAAAGTCCATAGAGATAGGCTTATCAGAAAGCAAGCGATCAGCATAGTCTAATAGTTCCAGCTCGTAGTTTGTTACTTTTTCCAGCAAATTATCAAAATCCTCTGACTCTTTGAGTTGAAGCACGCGCTCCCGTTTGTAACGTTCTTCGAATGCTTCATCCTCTTCAGGTTGCTTGTAATAGTCTTTGAAGCTGTCACAAATACGCTTGAAAGTCTCGTTTAGCTTGTTATCCTCCACATACTCAGCTACTAGCGTGCCTTTATCCTTGTAGGTTATTGAGATTACAGGCTGGCAATATGTTCCAGTCATATATCCCAGTAGCGCGTGACCTGCTACTTGAGCGGTCGTCTGGTCATAAAAATAGTAAGTGAAAGTAAATGATTTTGCTTTCTCTGAAATAGTTTTTAGTGTCATTTTGTCTGTCTCCGTTTCTTTGATTAAAAATTCCGCTTCATGCGTTTGTCTGTGATACCGGCCATAGTGAATACATTCCCCTCTGACCGTTTGCCAATCCGACTGACTAGTTTAGGATTGTAGATTTGTGCTAGCTCTTTACCAGTATGATTGGTGTTGATGATTGTTGTTTCTCGCTTGTCAAAGATTTTGAAAAGAAAAGTCTGCACCCAGTTATTAGCTTCTCGTTTTTGAGAAGTCATGGCGCTTTCTGTTCCTAAGTCATCAATGAAAAGATAGTCAACGGAAGTAAGAAGCTTAACAGCATCATCTTCTGTAAAGTCGCTTGTTTTATCTTGCCACCCTGACTGAATGCGTGTGACTATCTCAGCAATGCTGACAAATAACACGCGCTTAGAATCCTCTTTGCTATGGTAGCCCTCGTTGATTGCTCGAGCAAGGGAGTAGCACAAGTGGCTTTTGCCTACTCCTGGCGGTCCAGTAATGATAGTATTTCCTCGCATACCGTCTAAGTATTGTTTGGCTTGTTTTATGACAAAATATTTTGCTGTGGTTTCTTTTGGAGTCTCAGCTTTGAAATTCTCAAAAGTGGCATTCAAAATTTCATTTGTCACCGTACTATCTCTTTCAAATACTCGATAGGCTTCGAGATTGGCATTGCGTCGTATAGTAGCTATTATGTTTGGATCGAGTGATTCCATGAAATCAAGTTCAAAATCCTCTTTGCTGTGGTTTAATGATTCCATTTTTTCACCTCTTAGCCTAGATTTCCACCAAATGGATCAGTAATGTTTACTGTTTTCTGCGCGTGTCCTTTATCAGCTATATAACGCTGTTGTTCTTCTTTTTGCTGTGCAGCGGTCTTTATACCGTTTTGAGTCCAGTTCTTCAAGATAGTATTGACATAACCAAAGGAGCGTTTACCATTGTCTGCAGCTTTATCAATAGCTAGTTTAATTAAATCTAGTTCTAGCTTATCTTGCGTGTGGTAGTCCATTAGTTGTTGATATTGTACTCCGTCAATAACTCCAATTCTAGATTGATAATATTTAGAGATTTCAGCAGAAGCAGATATTTTTTCTCTATCTCTTTCTTCTGATTCTATCTCTTTCTCTATATCTATCTCTATCTCTTTCTCTAACTCTATCTCTGTTGGACATGAGTTGGACTTTTTCTTTTTATTTTGGACATTGTCCAATTTAGCTTGTTTTCTCTGCTCTCTTTTGTACCATGCCCAGTTTGTTTCACTTTCTAGCATCGCTTTAGCTTGTGGCATTTCGGCATTGCTATCACTATCAACTTGAATAAGACCGCACTGTGTGAAATAGCTAAGCGTCATCCGTATATCATCTTCTGACACATCAAGTTTTAGAGCTAATTCTTCCGCAAGATCGTTGAAGTACCCCTCATAATATAAAACGCAGTCGCTTTCTAAGCTTTCAAGCATTAAACGGATATAAATAACCGTCATAGTATAGCCGCCGGGCATGTTTTTAAGCCTTTTAATAAAAATGTTATCAAAAAACTTTTTATCGACTTTTAGCCAAAAATATACTTTTGTTTTAGCCATTATCCACCCCCAAAAATATTAGAATATCGCTCACTCTGTAAAAGACTTTTCGTGTGTCCTCTACTGGTGGTTGATAGCGTCTCAATCCGGCACGCTCCCAGCGCTGCAGTGTCCGGGCTGTGATGCCTAGTTCCTCTTTAATCTGTCGGGGTGTCATTAGTCCTAGCTGCCTAGGTGTTGGCTGTTTACTGACTTTTAGAAAGTCAGCAACTAACTTTAGAATGCCCTGATTTAAGCTGTTTTCGCTTTCTTTACTCAGACTGAACAATAACTATCACCCCCTATTCAGAAAGGCCTTATAGCTCTCTAAATCGGCATTTAAGAGGACGTTTAGGCGGACTTGTTCTTTTTGTACTTGGTTTTTCAAAGCTCTCACTCCGTCGATTAGTTCTGCCTTGCTGGCTGGGATATAGTAGCCACTGTGAGGGATAAGACGAGCTCCGATAATCGGAATCTTGTATCGAGTTATTAAGTGACTGATTATCTCTTGGACGGCTCGCCTTTCGATTTTCAAGATATTAGCAATTTCAGCGCCTGTAATGGCATTCTCACCCCCAACCTTGATTAGATTGAGAACTCGCTTATAATTCTCTGGCATATTTGTCTGTGTCATTTCATACCTCGCTTTTATTTTGTTTTAGGTTTTCAATTTCCTTGCCCATGCTGTGAATGGTTTTCTGTTGTTCTTCCACAATGGCAATTAGTCTGCCGATATTGGCATTCGTCCTAACAGCAAACTCGCAAACCATGCTGTTGAATGATTCATCATTCTTAGACTTTGCTAGGCTCTTTTTCTGTTCTTCTAGCTCTTTCATATACTCAGAGAAACTGAGAATATTGTTGTTTGGTTCGAATTTATCGGCCATTTCTAAAACCCTCCAGCTCCTCAGCATCGTCACACTCCAAAAGCTGACTAGCTATATCATCAAGCTCGGCGATAATCGTTTCAAATACCTCGTAGGAAGAGCTTAGATAGCTTGTGGCTAGGTGTGTAAAGGTGAATGAATCTCGGTCTTTTGCAAGAGACAATCCAGCTTGAGCCACTTGATCCATTTTTATTGTCTTTAGGATATTAGACAGTTGGCAGCCTAAGCCCTGCAGTTCTTCGACAGTAAGTTGTACAGTTTTAGTTTGTTCTGTTTTTTTAGCCATTTTCTTGTTCCTCGCTTTTATAGTACCTATTTCCCGCATTGTTGGATAAGTGATTGCTTTTCTTCTTCGCTAACTGTGTCTGCTACAAAAAGCACATCTAGTTCTTTAACGTAAAATGCGTTACGATTTAGCTTGTTGTGGTCAAAGATTGAGATTTCCATGTTCTTGTCTCCTTTAGTTGTACTTGCGTCCTGCAAGCTGAATATAAGCCCCGTATTCGGGGTTTAGTTCCTCGGTGGTATATTCTACCGCCTGAGTGTTTTTCGTCGCTCTGAGGGGCTCTGGTGAGCTCTGAGAGCCTTTTAGATGCCATAGCTTCCAGATTAGGAAAAGCAGAAGCAATACAAAGACGATTGCTTGCCCTGGCGTCATGTCAATTTCTTGAATCATAGCTTTGTCCTTTTTGAATTGTTTGGCAGTTAGAGATGCCTGCTCTCTGCGGTAGCATTTTTCAATAGCCTATGTTATAATTTAGCTATAAAATCTTTACTAAAACCCTTTTAATAACAGCTTGCCTGCTTGTTAATTTGTTTTGGTGATAGTGTGAAAGCCTTGCTGATTTGGTCGTCTGTTAAGGCTTTTTTGTTGTTCTCACGCGCCTTGTGGTGCGTTTTCTTTTGGCCTGAATACCATAGACTTGATATCCTGATAGCTCATATTTAAGCCAATCATGGCGATAGCCATATCTTCCAAAGCTTGGTATCTGATTAGCTCATCACTGGTTAAGCTATCAATGCCTGTAAGACCGCCTCGCGCTGCCACTAGTTGCTTTTTATTCATTCCGCTAGCACCTTTGAGTAGTAGATTGTTTATTGTTGGATGCGCGTGTTTGGGTGCGCTTCCCCAGCTTTCAATGCAATCATGCAAAGTCTTACGCTTTGGCTTTTCTAGAGCACGCTGCAGCTTAAACTTTGCTAGCTCGTCCCGCATTTCAAAGAATGCTTTGACAAGGTTTTCTTTGAAGTTAGCCACTTGCTCTGTATTCTTTAAGAATGTAATCAGCAAAGTTGCTTGTTGCTCGTTCAGAATATAATCTTTAGCTTGTTGTCCACTCGGTAAAGGTCTCATTTCAAATGCGACCTTTCCAAAACGTTCTAGGCGTTCAACATTCTTTCTGATATGCTCCTGTACTGCGTGGTGCCTCACTCCAGCACATTCAGCGATAATCTCGCTTGTTGTATACGGCTCTTTCTTGCCGTCCATGTAGACTAGATTCATTGGGTGCTCCTTTCTATTAGCAGTCTTCTACTAGCCAATTCATAACTACTTGATAGATGCGCTTAGGCGCGTCATAGTCGCCGTTTTCAACCTTGGTATAAGTCTGCGGTTTAATTCCTAAAAGTTCAGCAACTGCTTTTTTTGTTTGCTGTTTTTTTGCACGTTTTACACGTACTTTTTCTGCTAGTTCAAGCGTGATTAGCATTACGCCCCTCCTTTCTACGGCTTTTATTGCCGTTGTTTGATTAAATTATAAGACATTAAATTACGTAAGTCAACCACTTTTTATGTTTTTTTGCTCTTTTTATGGCTTTTATTGCCGTCATGAGTTATAATTTATTCGAAAGGTAATTTTTGCTTATGAATAGAATTAAAGAATTGAGAGAGAAAAAAGGGTTATCGCAAGACAAATTAGCTAAACAATTAGCAGTAAACCTAAGAACATTACAGCGCTGGGAAAATAATGAAACGGCTATACGAAAGAAAAATGCTCAGCAACTAGCAGAATATTTTGGTGTAACCGTGGGGTATCTATTGGGATATGAAAGTAACCGTGATTTAAGAAATCACCTAGTCCACGGTACTACTGATTTGAATCCTGTTGATTTTTCTGACTTCATCACTAAGGAAAATGATTTATTATTTAATGAAAATCTCAAAAAATTATCAGAAGATAACTTTATAAAATTTATCAAATATATCAATGATTGTAATTTTTATATAAGTGACAAAGATATAATATTGATTTACGATTTAATAACAACCCTTAACTTTAACAGAGAAGGTAGTTTGTTAGGTAAGACTTTACAAAAACAAGCTAGTCCTAATAAAAGTATTCTTGATTTTGTGGATAAAAAAGATTACCGATTTATCACAATTGACGACGAATAAAATCCCCCAGATTCGCAGATAATAAATCTATCCCTAGTGTCTAAAGAAAGTCAACAAGCCTAAAGCGCGTGATTTCTAAAACTTTAACGAGTCAGCTATATCAAATACACTAAAAACAGAAAGGAAACTGAATGACCTATAAACAAGATTATCTGGATGATATTCTGATCCGTATGGCCTATCATTCCAGCGGGATTGAGGGCAACACTATATCGCTTCCTGAAACGGTCAGCATCATCTTGGAAAGCACCTTGCCAGGGAAGCACAAGAGCATTAGAGAGTTCTATGAGATAGAGAACCACAAACAGGCCTTTTCTTTGTTGCTAGATAGCTTAGCTAATAACGCCCCCTTGACTGTGGGGCTGGTGCAAGATTTCCATGCGCTATTGACAGACCGCCTGCAGCATGATAGAGGGCAGTTTAAAACTGTTCAGAATGCTATTATAGGGGCTGAATTTAAGACAGCTTCACCAGAGGAAACGCCTTTTTTGATGGCTCAATGGGCGGACAATACAGCTTATAGGCTGGATATGGCAAAGAGTGAGCGCGAGACAGTAGAGATACTGGCTGATACGCATATCCAGTTCGAGCGTATTCATCCGTTTAGTGATGGGAATGGACGCACTGGCCGCTTGGTTCTTATGTACTTAGCTATGAAGTACCTAGGTGCTCCGGTCATTATCAGTAAGGATGACAGGGCGGAGTATATGGAGCTTTTAGCCAATCAAAATATCCAAGGGCTGGCTAACTTATTGCAACAGTCACTAGATGCCGAAAGGGAGAGAATGAGCCAGTTTTAGTGCTGGACTGCTTTTGTACAAAAATAAATTAAAAAACAACCACCGACGAAGTCATGATACAAGATAAATATCTGAAATTCGCTGGTGGACTTTAGGAGGATATTATGAAAAAAACAAAATTCTTATTAGTTGGATTTCTAGCCTTGGCTGCCCTTGGCTTTATCATGCAGGCTCTAGGGTTAGCACCTAAGACGAAAACACCAGAGACGCCCAAAGTAGCCGTCCAAAGTTCGACGACCGAGGACAAAAAAGAGACCTCGAAAACCTCAGAAAGCACTGAAACGCCCAAAGAAAGTAGTTCTAGCTCTAGTTCTGGTGATGAACTTCCAAGAGTCAAAGCAGAGCAAATGGCTAGCTTTATCGATTACCTAAAACAAGACCTTACAGACAAAGGAGTGGATATTAGTACATATACTTTCTATAACAAAGATACTATCCTTTATGTAAAAGTTCCGGATGTGTATAAAACATATAGCAAAGCAGACTTACAATCTTTCGCTGACGGTCTGAAAGAGAAAGAACATGAGGCATTTAACGTTTGGTCAGCAATTAACGGAGTAGACTTTAATTCATATCCTATGATGCACATCAAGACTGATGACGGAAATTCCTTAGTTTCCCAAAAAATGAACGGGAAAATGGAAGTTAAAGTAAAATAGCTGTATATCTTAAAACTCAATATAAGCCCTTTTAAGCCCTTATTTTTATCTCTGGTATATTTTATCGACTGACCTTTTAAAATCGAATAGAGGGGCCCTCTCGCAGCTTCTCGCATGATATAAACCTAATTCAATCTAAAACCTTTTTAATAATAGCTTGCCTGCTGATGGAAAGGTATATCATGAAAATAGTAGAAGTCAAAAAGAAAGACGGTAGTAAAGTGTACCGCGCAAGTGTTTATCTGGGAGTGGATCAGGTAACAGGTAAGAAAGTAAAGACTAGTATCACTGGACGGACAAGGAAAGAGGTCAAGAGCAAAGCTCAGCACGCGCAGTTTGATTTTAAAACTAATGGATCGACAGTCAAAAAGACGGTACAGATCAAGACTTATAAAGAGCTTGCTGCCCTATGGCTAGAAAGTCACAGGCTGACAGTTAGACCGCAAACATTTGCAGTAACTAGGAGACAAGTTAATCATCATCTTATCCCTGAGTTTGGGAGTATGAAGATAGATAAGATAACGCCTAGCAGCATTCAAGAGTTTATAAATCAGTTAGCTCCTAAACTTGTGAATTTCAAGGAGATTAACTCAATTAACAGAAGAATACTGCAGCATGGAGTAACTTTGCAACTGTTGACCTCTAACCCTGCGCGTGATGTGATTCTGCCTAAGAAGCAAAAGAAAGGCAGAGAAGCGGTTAAGTTCATAGAGCCAGATAACCTAAAGGCGTTTATCGATTACGCTGAAAGGCTATCTACAAAGAGCTACAAGCATTATTACCGCTTTGTGGTCTTTAAGTTGCTACTGGCCACAGGCTGCCGCATAGGAGAGTTGACGGCCCTGGAATGGTCGGATATTGACCTAAAGGAAAAGACAATCACAATCAGTAAAACCTACAGCCAAGAAATTCGGATGATAGGGGAAACAAAGACAAAAGCAGGTACTCGAAAGATAAGCATAGATCCCAAAACTACGCTTATGCTGAGACAGTATCAGAATCGTCAGCGCCTTATATTTTTAGAAGTTGGGGCTCAGGCTCCGTCTGTTGTCTTTGCCACTACGGTTAGAGATTATCTGCCAAGGCATTCTCTCCAACAGATTATTGACAAGCGTTGCGAGACTTTGGGCATCCCACGATTTACTTGTCACGCTTTCCGCCATACTCATGCTAGTTTATTGCTGAATGCTGGTATCAGCTACAAGGAGTTGCAATATAGGTTAGGACATTCTAATATATCCATGACCTTAGATGTGTATAGTCACCTCTCCCAGGACAAAGAGAAAGAGGCTGTTTCATATTATGAAAAAGCTATAAATAATCTATAAGTCCACAAAAAGGTGAACAAATTTATAAAAAAACTTACTTACAAAGGTTATAAACCTTATTAAATCAACGTTTGAAAGGATAATAAAAGAAAATATGACGAAAATTCGCGGATTCGAGCTGGTTTCCAGCTTTATAAATGAAGATTTGCTGCCCAAGAGAGAGACGGCTCACGCAGCTGGTTACGACTTGAAAGTAGCAGAGCGTACCCCTATTGCGCCAGGGGAGATTAAGCTGGTTCCGACTGGTGTCAAGGCCTATATGCAGCCGGGCGAGGTGCTCTATCTTTACGACCGCTCGTCTAACCCTCGTAAAAAAGGCCTGGTCTTGATTAACTCCGTTGGGGTCATTGATGGCGACTACTATGGCAATCCAGGAAACGAAGGCCATATCTTTGCTCAGATGAAAAACATCACAGATCAGGAAGTCGTCCTTGAAGTTGGCGAACGTGTAGTGCAGGCTGTCTTTGCGCCATTTTTGATTGCTGATGGAGATGAAGCAGAAGGTGTGCGGACCGGCGGATTTGGATCGACAGGGAAATAGAGTAAGAAAATGGCAGACTATTTATTAGTTGTAGATATGCAGTCAGATTATGTTGCTGCAGGAAAAGCATATGATAATGAAGCACTGACTGTGGCTATAAATGACAAAATTGCCAGCTATCCCAGCGACCGGGTTATTTATATTCTCAACCGTTTTTTCTGGGAGAGAAAAGATAGGAAGAAGAAATTTGCGACTGGTTTGCAGGTTGTATCTTCTCGCATCTTTGAGAAGCGTCGGGCTTCTTGTTTTACCAATCCGGATTTAAAAGAGTTTTTAGAGGGAAATGGTGCTAAAAGCATAGAGTTTATAGGGGTAGATGGCAATGGCTGTGTCAAAGCTTCCGTTTTGGCAGCTGTCAAGGAGAATTATCAGGTTTCCATCGATTTGTCCGCTGTCGGAGTTGCCAACCAGAAGAAATTCTCTAAAACACTGAAGCAATGGCAAGATTGCGGAATCAAGATTAGATAGCTTTATGAGGGCATTAGTATGAAAATCATTTTTATCCGTCACGGAGAACCAGATTATTCACTTTTGGAAGAGGCTGGTTATACTGGCTTTGGACTAGATTTGGCTCCCTTGTCGGCTGCTGGTCGTCGGATGGCGACAGAGGCCGCTGCTAATCCTTTGCTGGAACAGGCGGAAATTCTGATCTCCTCTTCTGTGACGCGGGCTTTGGAGACGGCTTCCTATCTGATTCGAGACCGCCAACTGCCGCTTTTTGTGGAGCCTTTTCTGCATGAATGGCAGGTATATGAGAGTGGGATAGATAAGTTTGAGCAGGCTCGGAAGTTATTTTTGGAAAATAATGGTTCTCTTCCTGCAGGAAGTCCTGTCCGTTATGAGACGGCTGAGCAGATGAAAGTCCGTTTTTTGCGCACCATAAACAAATACAGAGAATACGAGACGGTAGCTCTTGTAGCCCACCGCATGCTCATCCGCCAGTTTGTAGTTGATCAGCAGATTGATTTTTGTCAGTTTGTTGAATGTGAATTGAAGTTTTAATGTTTCGTTGTAAAAAGAATCTTAATAAAAGGATTTTGAGATAGAAGAAAATATGAAAGAATTTAAGAACAAGGACTATGCAACAGAAATTCGTCAGAAAATTCCAGGCTATGATGTGATGCTAGATGTGATTTTCCGAGGAGTATTGCTTAGGTTAGCACCCAGTTTAAAAGTCGATAAGGTGTTAGCTTTGGCAAGCCAGACGGATGAGCTGAATGGTTTGGCATCCTTATTTCCTAAGGCCGGATTGACGGTAGTAGAGCCAAGTGAGGCGATGCTACAAGAGCTTAAAAGACAGGCTCATCTGCCTCAAGCGGAGTATCTTAATAGTCGGTTTGAAGAAGCAGTGCTGCCTTCTGCTTATCAGATTTGTTCTTGCTTGCTAGTATTGCAGTTTGTTGAAAATCCCAGCTTATTTCTTCGAAAAATTTATGATTCTTTAAGTGAAGATGGCCTTCTGATTCTTAGCTTTTTTTCCAACCAGCAACTGGGCTATTGGAAAACACTTGCTTCAGAGCTAGGAGCTAATCAGCAACAAGTTCAGCGTACTTATGAGAATCAAGCTGGTTTGATGAATTCCCTCTCGCCTCAAGAAGTTGCAGACATGCTGGAAGAGGCTGGCTTTACTAATATAGAGCAAGTGTGTCAGGTTTTATCAACTTTTGTTTGGATTATTAGAAAATAAGGAGAATCACCATCGCTAAGAAAAAAACGACCTTTGTCTGTCAAAATTGTGAATATCATTCGCCCAAGTATCTAGGCCGCTGTCCTAACTGCGGCTCTTGGTCTTCTTTTGTTGAGGAAGTAGAGGCTGCTGAGGTCAAGCATGCCCGTGTTTCCTTGACGGGCGAAAAGACTCGGCCCATGAAGCTGGCTGAGGTCACTTCTATTGATGTCAATCGGACCAAGACGGAAATGGACGAGTTCAATCGTGTGCTAGGTGGTGGCGTAGTACCTGGCAGTCTGGTCCTGATTGGCGGGGATCCCGGTATCGGGAAATCCACCCTGCTTCTGCAGGTGTCCACTCAGCTTTCTCATCAGGGCACCGTCCTATATGTCAGCGGAGAGGAATCAGCTGAGCAGATTAAGTTGCGAGCGGAACGTCTCGGTGATATTGACAGTGAATTTTATCTCTACGCCGAGACCAATATGCAAAATATCCGTACGGAGATTGAGAAAAACAAGCCAGATTTTCTGATTATTGACTCTATACAGACGGTGATGTCGCCAGAGATTTCCAGTGTTCAAGGCTCTGTTTCTCAGGTTCGAGAGGTGACAGCTGAGCTCATGCAGCTGGCCAAGACCAATAATATTGCGACCTTTATCGTTGGTCACATGACCAAGGAAGGAACCTTAGCTGGTCCTCGAACTTTGGAGCACATGGTGGACACCGTGCTTTATTTTGAGGGTGAACGTCAGCATACTTTCCGTATCTTGAGAGCGGTCAAGAACCGCTTTGGTTCGACCAATGAAATCGGTATTTTTGAGATGCAGTCTGGTGGGCTAGTTGAGGTTGTCAATCCAAGTGAAGTCTTTCTGGAAGAGCGTCTGGACGGCGCGACAGGTTCTTCTATCGTTGTGACCATGGAAGGAACGAGGCCGATTTTAGCAGAGGTGCAGGCCTTGGTGACTCCGACCATGTTTGGCAATGCCAAGCGAACCACGACTGGACTGGACTTTAACCGAGCCAGCCTCATCATGGCGGTTCTGGAAAAACGGGCAGGGCTCCTCCTGCAAAATCAAGACGCCTACCTCAAATCAGCTGGTGGTGTCAAGCTAGATGAGCCAGCCATTGATTTGGCAGTAGCGGTCGCCATTGCTTCCAGCTACAAGGATCTGCCTACCAATCCTCAAGAGTGCTTTATCGGTGAAATTGGCCTGACTGGTGAAATCCGTCGAGTCAATCGCATCGAGCAGCGCATCAACGAAGCAGCAAAGCTGGGCTTCACCAAAGTCTACGCTCCTAAAAACTCTCTGAACGGCCTCAAAGTTCCAGACAATATCCAAGTCATCGGTGTGACGACGATTGGGGAAGTTTTAAAGAAGGTATTTTCTTGATTAAAGTAGTATTGCGAAAAGTTGTTGTGCGTGCTATAATATTGCTAGAAAAAATAGGATTTGTCTGGAAATTCCTATAAGTTGTTTTTCCAGATTTTTTAGGAGGATAATCAACCATGGTAGATCATCGTATGAATGTTTCTATTACCAATAATGCTCAATTTCCCTTGGCGGAGATTGCCTTAGATGTATCAGAGTCTGTTCGTATTCAGACTGGGAGCATGATATACCACACTCCCAATGTTGTCCTGAATGCTAAAGTGAATGCAGAGTCTCAATCAATCTTTGGCAAGGCAATCCAAGCTGTAGGACGTTCTATGGCTTCTGGCGAAGGAGTGTTTATCACTGAAGCAACTGCTCAATCAAATAACGGTCGTCTAGCCTTAGCACCTAATGTACCTGGTCAGATTGTTGCTCTGGAACTAGGTGAAAAGCAATACCGCCTTAATGATGGGGCTTTTCTGGCTATGGATGGCTCTGCCTCTTATACTTTGGAGACGCAGTCGGTAGGTCGAGCTCTCTTTGGTGGCCAAGGAGGCTTTTATGTGATGAGTACCCAAGGTCAGGGGACACTCTTGGTAAATTCCTTTGGCTCGATTCAAAAGGTAGAGCTGCATAATGATAGGATAACGATTGACAATGCCCACGTAGTAGCATGGAGCCGAGAGTTGGAATATGATATTCATTTAGAAAATGGTTTCTGGCAGTCCATGGGGACTGGTGAAGGAGTGGTTAATACCTTCTATGGAACTGGGGAAATTTACATCCAAAGTCTCAATATTGAAACCTTTGCAAATGTTCTTCGCCCACACCTGAATATTGACAATTCTTGAAAATTTCTAGGAGAGACTCAGGCAGTCTCTTCTTTTTTGATGCTTCAGTTTTCCTTTGTTCAAAATATAGGAAAATGTTATAATCAAGTCATAATAAGAAGGAGGCATTTCTTATGCGATTTTCTATGGACAGTAACATGCAGTTTCCTTTGGTTGAGTTGTCGCTCAATCAAGGAGAAACCGTCTTTATCCAGCGTGGCAGCATGGTCTACCACACGCCGAATGTGACCCTGAATACCCAGCTCAATGCAAGCGGTTCTGGCTTGGGACGTTTTGTCAAGGCTGTAGGTCGGTCAATGGTTTCTGGTGAAAGTACCTTTATTACTCAGGCTGTTGCCCAGTCTGATAATGGCTACCTTGCTTTAGCGCCAGATTCTCCTGGTCAAGTCATTCCCCTTCAGCTAGGCGAAAAACAATATCGGCTTAATGACGGCGCCTTTCTGGCTCTTGATGGTACGGCTTACTATACCATGGAGCGCCAGTCTGTCGGCAAGGCTATCTTTGGCGGGCAAGGCGGTCTCTTCGTTATGACGACCCAAGGTCAAGGCACTCTTTTGGCTAATGCCTTTGGTTCTATTAAGAAAATTGAGCTTCATAACCAAGAAGTAACAATTGACAATGCCCATGTAGTAGCTTGGAGCCAGTCTTTGAATTATAATATCCATTTAGAAAATGGCTTCTGGCAGTCTATCGGAACGGGTGAAGGAGTGGTCAACACCTTCCAAGGTACTGGTGAAGTCTATGTGCAAAGTCTCAATCTTCAAACCTTTGCAGGCTCACTCAGCAAGTTTATTCCAAGAAGCTCATAAGAAATAAAACTAGGATAGAAGATCAGGCTAGATGCTGGATTTGACTGTCCTATTTTTTTGTAACAAAGTCGAGAACTGACAAATAACAGAAAAGATGGTAAGATAATATAAAATTATTTGCATATCAAAGTACCAGTAAGGGGAAAGAATGTCATATTTTGAAAACTTTATGAAGGCCAATCAAGCCTTGAAAAGGCAACGGCCGCCTTTATGATTTAGCTGTTAGCACCATCGGATGCTAACTCGTTCGTGGCATTTTTGGCGGATTAAAGAAACGTTAGGAGAATAAAGTGACAATTACTATAAAACCTTATCAGAAATTGGATAAAGAGGCTGTTTTAGAATTATCAATTCAAGCTTGGTCTCCAGTTTTTCCAAAAATGGAAAAAGGAGTTCCTAAGTTTGTTTATGATAATTTTTATCCTCAAGGGTGGGAAAAAAGGCAAATCAATGATCTAACAGCAGTCTTAAATGAAGAGAGTCAGTTTGTCTGGTTAGCTTTTCTGGAGGAAGAATTAGTCGGATGGATTCACATTCGCTTGCACCCTGAGGATAAGATGGGTGAGATTTATATCCTAGCTGTTGCTCCAAGATATCAGCGTCAAGGTATTGGAAAAGCGCTCATGACCTATGCTTGTGATCAGATTAAACAAAAAGGAATGGAAATGGTCATGGTTGAGACGGGTGGTGATCTAGGTCATGCACCGGCTCGTAAAACCTATGAGAACTTTGGTTTTGAACAATGGCCCGTTGCTCGCTACTTTAAGAAGTTATAACTCACGGCTCTTTGTCAACTGTAGTGGGTGATAAAAGCTAGCACAGAGAGCAGTTCATATAGGTTCTCTCTTTTTTGAAGTTAGGGAAGTTCTAAAGCCAAAACCTAGTATGATAAGGTTAATCCGTTTGAACATCAAATAATATAATTAGTCAGGAGTCAAAATGTCATATTTTGAAAACTTTATGAAGGCCAATAAAGCTTATGTTGATCTGCATGGGACAGCGCATTTGCCCATTAATCCCAAGACCAAGGTAGCTATCGTGACCTGTATGGACTCTAGGCTACACGTGGCTCAGGCTCTGGGACTGGCACTAGGAGATGCCCATATCTTGCGCAATGCTGGCGGTCGGGTAACAGAGGACATGATTCGCTCGCTGGTCATCTCTCAGCAGCAGCTAGGAACGCGGGAAATCGTAGTTTTGCATCATACAGACTGCGGGGCACAGACCTTTAAGAATGAGGATTTTACCGCCTATCTTCATAAAGAGCTAGGTGTCGATGTCAGCGAGCAGGACTTTTTGCCATTTACAGATGTAGAGGAAAGTGTGCGTGAGGATATGGCCTTGCTGAGGCAGTCGCCGCTGATCCCAGCTGATGTAAAAATCTCAGGTGCGGTTTATGATGTAGATACTGGTCGAATGACAGTTGTTGAGGAATAGTTGGGAAGTCAATTTCTTTGTCTGCGCATCAGCATTGAAATTGGCTCCTTTTTTATGTTAAAATAGAGAAACGATTTTAATTAGTTAGGACAATGTTATGATTCTTTCCATTATTTCTCAGGGATTGGTTTGGGCCGTCCTAGGTCTAGGTATTTTTATGACCTTCCGGATTCTGGGCTTTCCTGATATGACGACAGAAGGCTCCTTCCCCTTGGGCGGGGCGGTGGCTGTTACCTTGATTACTAAAGGAGTCAATCCTTTTCTGGCAACAGCAGCGGCCGTTTTAGCAGGCTGTGCTGCGGGTGCAGTGACAGGTCTGCTCTATACCAAGGGGAAAATTCCGACCTTGCTTTCTGGGATTTTGGTCATGACCTCCTGCCACTCTATCATGCTGATGCTGATGGGCCGTGCCAATCTGGGGCTTTTAGGCAGCAGTAAAATTCAGGATATTCTGCCCTTTTCAGGGGAAGTCAATGACCTCTTGACTGGTTTGATTTTTGTCAGTCTAGTGATTGCAGCTCTGCTCTTTTTCTTGGATACCAAGCTAGGGCAGGCCTATATCGCGACTGGAGATAATCCAGACATGGCTCGCAGTTTTGGTATCAATACCGGCCGTATGGAGTTGATGGGTCTGATTCTATCAAACGGTTTGATTGCTCTGGCTGGAGCGCTGATTGCCCAGCAGGAAGGCTATGCAGATGTTTCCCGCGGGATTGGAGTAATCGTAGTTGGTCTGGCCAGTCTTATCATTGGCGAGGTACTCTTCCAGAGTCTGACCTTGGCAGAGCGGCTGATTACCATTGTAGTTGGTGCGATTGCCTATCAGTTCTTGATCTGGGGTGTCATTGCTCTCGGCTTCAATACCAACTATCTCCGTCTTTACAGCGCGGTGATTCTGGCCGTCTGTCTCATGATTCCAACCCTGAAAAATAAATTCTTTAAAGGAGCCAAGTTAAGCAAATGACAGCGATTGTAGAATTAAGAAATGCAACCAAGCTTGTAAAGAGCGGCTTTGATGAAGAAAAAATCATCCTAAATGATGTTTCTTTAGACATTCACGAGCATGATTTTATTACAATTTTAGGTGGAAACGGTGCAGGAAAGTCAACCCTGTTCAATGTCATTGCCGGAACTCTCCCCCTAACCAGCGGCAGCATTCATATCTTGGGGGAAAATGTCACTCATTTTTCACCAGAAAAGCGGGCCAAGTACCTGTCCCGTGTCTTTCAGGATCCTAAGATGGGAACGGCTCCGCGGATGACAGTGGCGGAAAATCTTCTCATTGCCAAATTCCGAGGCGAAAAGCGTGGCTTGGTGCCCCGTGGACTCAACAGTTACAGGGAAGAGTTTCAGGCGACGATTGAGAAAATCGGCAATGGTCTGGACAAGCATCTGGATACACCGATTGAATTTCTTTCTGGCGGACAAAGACAGGCTTTGAGTCTGCTCATGGCAACGCTCAAGCGCCCAGAGCTTTTGCTTCTGGATGAGCATACTGCGGCGCTGGATCCTAAGACCAGTGTAGCCTTGATGGAGCTGACCAATGAATTTGTCAATCGTGACCGCCTCACAGCCCTTATGATTACTCATCACATGGAGGATGCCCTCAAATACGGTAACCGACTAATCGTTATGAAAGATGGGCAGATTATTCAGGACTTGAACAAAGAAGAGAAGGGCAAGATGACCATCGCGGATTATTATGGCTTGTTTGAATAGGCTTGCTCAGAGTTTTGTAAAAACAAGAGAAAGAATATGTACTAAATAATGTATTGCTCCCACAACGTTAGACAATTAATGATCAAAAGGCTCTCGTAGATTAATAAAAACCGCTAGATTGCGGTTTTTTTGTTATCAAAATAGTCTAAATCACTCATCTAATCGAATAAACATCATTGCGTTAAGTAAGGAGATGAGTGCGACCGTATTAATATTATTGGAATAGATCAGTCTCTTATTCTCAATGGGTGGAATAATAAAATTAGAAATGATGATATCGTAAGGTGATTCTTTTAAAGAATCGATTGATAGTTCTAATTTATTCCAAACCTCAAGTTCAAAATTGTTGCTGCAATAATAAGAAAGGGTCTCTGCTACTGATTTTGCATGATACTGATCAAAATTACTCATGACTAAAACTTTTAATTTAGGCTGATTTTGTAAAAGATTCAGCACTAAATGTTTGCTGTGAGTGATAAAAGTATAGGATAGGTGGTTGACTTTCATTGGTGTGCTATGGATATCCAAAGTCTCTAGGTAATGTTCAATCCCTTTTTTAATATCTGAAACAAATTGAGGGAAAATATTTTGAAAGTTCTTGATGGTATTCCCTTTTTGATCAAACAGAATAAACTCTGTAGATAGTTCCTGACGATGCAGATGTGCTGTATTATGCAAATGCCAAATAAGATTGTCATTATTGTCTATTTTTAGATTATATTTGCTTTCTATCTGATCAATTAAATCACTTAATAATTGATACGAATTTTTTACATAGCTGTCTGTTTTTGCGCAGCTCATAAATAGATTTTCATCAATGAAAAACATTTTTTGAAAATAGGAGACAAATAGTTGACCTATCACTTCTTTATTCAGAGAGATATGATATTCAGAATCAAAGCTCGCTACAATGTCTTCGATTCCTTCTGCCTGCATGAAAGATTCTAACAATTGATTGTTAAAAGAATCTTTCTCAACTTCCAAGAAATGACCAAACTTTATTCGATATAAATTCGTAACGAGGAGCAATTTTAACATTCGTTGAGTTGCGAAATTGACAGGAAATGCAGTTTCTTTATAGACCAGTGCTAACAGCTTACACAAAGGTTCTACTGAAAAATCTGTAAAGGGCCATTCAAGAAAATAATATTTTTCCGAAAAATATTGTGCAAAAAAATAGCGGATATCAATCTCATCTCCAATAATCCGAGCAGGATTGAGACTAATTTTAAAATTATATTGTTTTTTTATAATTTTGTTAATATGACTGATTATACGATAGAGTGATGAAGAGCTTATATAAAACTCTTTACAAATATTCTCAGTTTCATATTCTTCGTTAAAGAAGATGAATTCTAAAATTGAAAAATGGGTTGAATGCTTAAAAAAATGGTGATAGACCATCTCAATATCACTATCATCGGTATTAATGATACGTATACCATTAGTGGACGAGTGAAAAATCAATTGAGGAAACGCAGACTTGACATGGGATAAATCATCTTTTACTGAACGTTCTGTACAATTCAATAGTTCAGCCAGTTCAGAAATATGAAACCAGCGTTTGTTTTTAAATAGTAGTTCTAATAGTTCTAATTGCCTGTGGCTCTTTTTAGACAGTAATTCTCGCATTAAAATATTATCTTTCTTTATATAGTGTTTTTATTATCAGGCAATTATACCATATTTTATGCATTTAACCTCGTTTAACAACTCTAAAATATATCTAAAAATGCTGATAAAAGCCTATAGAACAAGGAATTCTTATCTTTGCGTATCTATAGTACAGATAAACGGAAAGAAAACCAAGTTGAATTATTATGTTTCCAAGTTGGAAAATTATATAATTATGTTAATCAAAAAATAATAGTAAAAAATATTATTAAACAATTTTGATTTAGAAAAAATTAGAAAGGAGAATCAATATGCTTTGGTCTATTATTGTTGGAGGTGTTATTGGTCTTATTGCTGGATCAATCACTAAAAAAGGCGGCTCAATGGGTGTTATTGCAAACGTTGTTGCAGGTTTAGTTGGTTCTGCTGTCGGTCAGTCACTTTTGGGAACTTGGGGTCCTAGTTTGGCTGGTATGGCCTTGCTTCCTTCTATCATTGGTGCAGTTATTGTAGTAGCTGTTGTATCATTTTTTGTAGGTAAAAATGCATAAATTGTCTTTTTACTTTCAAAATACAATTTAAAATTTAATGATGTGAGGATTCAATATGTCAAAATCAAGAAAAATACTTTCCCTTATTTTCTGTATTTTAATCTTGACAATTTTGATTCCTGTTTTGCTAGACTTTCATAAAGTCAGCGGTCTGGGGCTCCAGTTATTTAGTTGGAAGTTATTCACGTGGAAGCAGATTCCTTTTGTGGGCTACTATCTTTCTAGGTATGTTTTCTGGGGCACTGTGGTTTTAGCAAGCTTAATCTTACTACTAATGTTAGTGATAGTTTTTTATCCTAAGAGACGTTTGGAAATTCAGCTAGCTGATGCGGATGGGAAACTGATGCTGAAAAATTCAGCCATTGAAGGGTTTGTTCGTAGTCTGTTAACAGACCACGGTTTAATTAAAGATCCTACAGTTTCAGTAAATAGCCGTAAAAACAAATGCATGGTTTCCGTTAAAGGGGCAATCGTTCCTTCGGAAAACATCATCAAGAGAAGTCAGTTGATTCAAGAAGAAATTGCGTCTGGATTGACAGAATTCTTCGGAATCAATCATAATGTCAAGCTTAAAATCTCTGTCTCAGACTTCAAGCCAAAAGAATCGGCTAAAAAAACTACTAGCCGTGTAAAGTAAGGAAGTAAAAAATGGAATGGTTTAAAAAATATCAATATCCAATCTTGTCTGGATTAGCAGGCATTATTCTAGCGTGTTTTATCCTATCCTTTGGCTTCTTTAAGACTCTATTTGTCTTGATTTGCGCTACTCTAGGGGCAGGAATTGGATATTATATTCAAAAAAATAATATATTTAAATAATAAAGGAGTTTAATATGTCACATAAAGATGTTAAAGAAGTAAAAGATGTTGCAAAAAAGGAAGTTGCTCCAGCAACTCATGAAGTAAAAGGTGAATTGACTTACGATGACAAAGTCATTCAAAAAATCATTGGTATCTCTTTAGAGAAAGTTTCAGGCTTGCTTGCTGTTGATGGTGGCTTCTTCTCTAACTTAAAAGATAAAATTGTCAATTCTGACAACGTGACTCATGGTGTCAATGTTGAAGTTGGTAAAGAACAAGTAGCTGTTGACTTGAACGTAGTTGTGGAATATCAAAAGAATGTCCCTGCATTATATGAGGAAATCAAAAAAGTTGTTGTAGAGGAAGTATCTAAGATGACTGATTTGGAAGTTGTTGAGGTTAATGTCAATGTTGTTGATATTAAAACAAAAGAACAACACGAAGCTGACTCAGTAAGCCTGCAAGATCGTGTGACAGATGTTGCTGAATCAACAGGTGAATTTGCTTCAGAGCAATTCGAAAAAGCAAAATCTGGCATTAGCGGTGGTTTCTCAGCTGTTCAAGAAAAAGTTGGCGATGGTGTAGAGGCTGTTAAAGACGCTGCATCAAATGAAAAAGCTCGCGTTCGTTAATTCTCTAGCTGAGATTAGGAATTCTTATATTCTTTCATTGCTTTAAAAATTGAAACTAATAACGGAGGTATCAATTATGTCTACAGAAGAAAAATTCAACCAAGCTAAAGGTTCTGTTAAAGAAGGCCTTGGCAAATTAACTGGTGATAAAAAAACAGAAAAAGAAGGAGCTGCTGAAAAAGTAGTTTCTAAAGTTAAAGAAGTTGCAGTAGATGCCAAAGATGCTGTTGAAGGCGCAATCGAAGGCGTTAAAAATATGGTTAAAAAAGACGATAAATAAAACCAATAGTTGATTTTCCTTATAAAAAGTCTTTGTTAGCTATAGTTACTGATAAAAATTATCTAGAATTTAAAGGAGATCATTTTAAGGTCTCCTTTCTTTTTTCTTAGCTAAAAAGTTTTTTAATTTCTTAGTTGTAAACGCTTGCAAAAATCTGGATAGAGTACTATAATAGAATTAAGGAAATAGAAAGAAAGGAAACCAAATTCATTCGGTTTTAAGTTTACTTTGTTGGTATAGTTGTTTGTAATACATAAGTAGTTGCTTTACTTGACATATTGGTTGAATTGTCAGACAGGCCTGCTTAGCTTGCCTGATTGTAACGATAGTATAGAAAGTAGAAGCTTTTAGATGGTTTTCAAACTTCGAGAATTCAATCAATAGTGCTTTATTATGTTATAGAGATTTCCAATGCTAAGATAAAAAGAAAATCATTAGCGGTTGAAGGAATTAAAAGTTTATAAAAAATAATAAAAACAATAAATCAAAAAAATTGTTATTCAGTTACACCTTGGATGAACTGATTGCTCTCATACCAGCGAAGTAAACCAGACCTCTAGCCGAGTAAAGCTAGAGGTCGTTTTTGTTGTAGAGGGTGCTAAGAAGGCACGCTTGACTTTGAAAAAACATGAAAAAATGCTATAATAGGTTAGATATGCGAACCTTAGGTTTGCAAGACTGTAATTCGACTTGGCTAGCCAAGGACCGTTAGTAATAAAATAAAGAATCTTTGATAAAAGTGAGGTTCTGAAAATTGAATAGGAGAAAAAATGAGCAAGAGCAATATTAAATTGATTGCTTTAGGCGGCGTACGTGAAAATGGTAAAAACCTCTACGTTGCCGAAGTGGATGATTCCATTTTTGTATTGGATGTTGGGTTGAAGTACCCAGAAAATGAGCAGTTGGGTGTGGATTATGTCGTTCCCAACATGGACTATTTGTTTGAAAACAAGAAGCGGATTGCGGGTGTCTTTCTGACGCACGGACACGCGGATGCGATTGGTGCTCTGCCTAATCTTTTGGCAGATGCTAAGGTGCCGGTTTTTGGATCAGAATTGACGATTGAGCTGGCCAAGCTTTTTGTTAAAAATAACGATGCGGTTAAGAAGTTCAATGATTTCCATGTGATTGATGAAAATACTGAGATTGAATTTGGCAAAACAGTGGTTTCCTTCTTCCGGACGACTCACTCGATTCCTGAGAGTTTGGGAGTTGTCATCAAGACCAGAAAAGGCAGTATCGTTTATACAGGCGATTTCAAGTTTGACCAGTCTGCCAGCCCGTCCTATGCGACAGACTTTGGCCGTTTGGCTGAGATTGGCCGCGAGGGTGTTCTGGCCTTGCTCAGTGATTCAGCCAATGCAGATAGCACTGTTCAGGTGGCTAGCGAGAGCGAGGTCGGCAAGGAAATCGAAGATACGATTGCTGACTGGGATGGTCGTGTGATTGTTGCGGCGGTTGCCAGCAACTTGTCTCGTATCCAGCAGGTCTTTGATGCAGCGGCAGAGACTGGCCGCCGTGTGGTTTTGACAGGCTTCGATGTTGAAAACATCGTTCGTACGGCTATCCGCCTCAAGAAGCTGTCCTTGGTGGACGAACGCCTCTTGATCAAGCCCAAGGAAATGTCTAAGTTTGAAGACCATGAGCTGATTATCTTGGAGACTGGCCGGATGGGTGAGCCTATCAATGGCCTGCGCAAGATGTCAATTGGACGTCACCGCTATGTGGAAATCAAGGAAGGCGATTTGATTTACATCGTAACGACGCCGTCAATTGCCAAGGAAGCGGTCGTGGCTCGTGTAGAAAATATGATTTATCAGGCTGGGGGCATTGTCAAGCTGATTACCCAAAACCTGTGGGTGTCGGGTCACGCAAATGCGCGTGATTTGCAGCTCATGATTAACCTGCTGCAGCCTAAGTACCTCTTCCCGATTCAGGGTGAGTACCGCGGCTTGGATGCTCATGCCAAGGCTGCCATGGAAGTTGGCATGCTGCCGGAAAATATCTTCATTCCTAAGCGGGGCAGCATTATGGAATACGACCATGGTGATTTTGTGCCGGCTGGTGCAGTATCAGCTGGAGATGTCATGATTGATGGAAATGCGATTGGCGATGTGGGTAATATCGTCCTCCGCGACCGCAAGGTCTTGTCTGAAGATGGTATTTTCATCGTGGCACTCACAGTTAACCGTAAGGAAAAGAAAATCATTTCCAAGGCTAAAGTACACACCCGCGGATTTGTCTATGTCAAGAAGAGCAGAGATATTTTGCGTGAAAGCTCTGACATTATCAATAAAACAGTGGAAGATTATCTGGCGCAGGATAGCTTTGACTGGGGTGAGCTGAAGGGTGCTGTCCGTGACAGTCTGGCCAAATATCTCTTTGACCAAACCAAGCGTCGCCCAGCTATTTTGCCGGTTGTTATGGAAGTGCGGTAAAAATCTGAACACGAATACAAGAAAAGTCGGGCTTCGGCTTTTTCTTGTCAGTAAGATACGAAGGAGAAATGCGAATGGCAGTGATGAAAATAGAGTATTATTCTGAAGCTTTGGAGATGGAATGGGGCGTTAATGTCCTCTATCCGGATGCAGCTCGCGTAGACAAGCCGGATGATAAGGATATTCCTGTTTTGTATCTGCTTCATGGTATGAACGGGAATCACAATAGCTGGCTCAAGCGCTCGAATATTGAGCGTCTGGTTCGCTCGACTAATCTGATTGTTGTCATGCCTAACACCAGCAATGGCTGGTACACCGATACTCAGTACGGCTTTAACTATTACGAAGCCATCGCTGAGGAGCTGCCTCGGGTGCTCAAGCGCTTTTTCCCAAATATGTCGGATAAGCGGGAGAAGAATTTTATCGCTGGTCTTTCCATGGGCGGATACGGAGCCTTTAAGCTGGCTCTCAAGTCTAACCGTTTTTCATACGCAGCTAGTCTTTCTGGCGCTTTGAGTTTTCTTGATGCTCGTCCAGATAATGCTGAAATGGCAACGCCAGCCTATTGGCGAGGAGTTTTCGGAGACTATAAAGACTGGACTAGCAGCCCCCATTCGCTGGAAAGTATAGCCAAGCAATCTGATAAAAAGACCAAGCTTTGGGCTTGGTGCGGCGAAGAGGATTTTCTCTACAAGGCCAATCAAGAGGCAGTGAAAAATCTGCAAGACTTAGGCTTGGAGATTACTTACAGCCACAGTCCAGGTAAGCATGAGTGGTATTACTGGGAAAAGCAGCTGGAGAATGTGCTGGCCTGGCTTCCTATCGACTTCCAGCTGGAAGAGCGCCTATCGTAAAAATAGACTGTAAAGTCGTATTCTGCCCTCAGAGTATGATATAATGATTACGTTTGAAAATCGGAGTGGGAATGATTCCCCGAAATACAAATAGGAGAATGGAACTTTGACAAAAGCGATTCGAGTGCGTTATGCACCAAGTCCGACTGGACTTTTACACATCGGAAATGCGCGGACTGCGCTCTTTAACTACCTCTATGCTCGTCACTATGGTGGAACCTTCATTATCCGTATCGAGGATACAGACCGCAAGCGCCATGTAGAAGACGGAGAACGCTCACAGCTTGAAAACTTACGCTGGCTGGGTATTGACTGGGATGAAAGTCCTGAGACTCACGAAAACTACCGCCAGTCTGAGCGCTTGGATATTTACCAAAAATATGTCAATGAACTCTTGGACAAGGGCTTGGCTTACAAGTCCTATGTAACTGAGGAAGAATTAGCGGCTGAACGCGAACGTCAGGAAGCAGCTGGTGAAACACCGCGTTATATCAATGAGTTTCTAGGTATGTCAGAGGACGAGAAGGCAGCCTATATTGCTGAGCGCGAAGCAGCGGGCGTTATTCCGACGGTTCGTCTGGCTGTCAATGAAGCTGGTGTCTACAAGTGGACGGACATGGACAAGGGCGAAATTGAGTTCGAGGGTGGCAATATCGGTGGTGACTGGGTGATCCAGAAGAAAGACGGCTACCCAACCTACAACTTTGCTGTGGTTATTGATGACCATCTAATGGAAATTTCACACGTTATTCGTGGAGATGACCACATTGCCAACACACCTAAGCAACTCATGGTTTATGAAGCTTTAGGCTGGGAAGCTCCAGAATTTGGCCACATGACCTTGATTATCAACTCTGAAACTGGCAAGAAACTGTCCAAGCGCGATACCAATACTTTGCAATTTATCGAAGATTATCGCAAGAAGGGCTACCTGCCAGAAGCAGTCTTTAACTTTATTGCACTGCTGGGCTGGAATCCTGGCGGTGAGCATGAAATTTTCTCTCGCCAAGAGTTGATTGAGCTTTTTGATGAAAAACGTCTCAGTAAGTCCCCAGCTGCTTTTGACCAGAAGAAGCTGGACTGGATGAACAACGAATACATCAAGAATGCGGATTTTAACACAATCTTTGCTCTGGCTAAGCCATACTTGGAAGAAGCAGGTCGTTTGACTGATAAGGCAGAAAAGCTTGTAGAGCTCTACAAACCACAAATGAAGTCTGTAGACGAAATTGTGCCGCTGACTGACCTCTTCTTTGCGGACTTCCCAGAGTTGACAGATGCGGAGCGTGAGGTCATGGCTAGTGAAACGGTACCGACTGTGTTGACAGCCTTCAAGGAAAAGCTAGAAGCTATGTCGGACGCAGATTTTGTGACAGAAAACATCTTCCCTCAAATCAAGGCTGTCCAAAAAGAGACAGGGATCAAGGGCAAAAATCTCTTTATGCCGATTCGGATTGCCGTTTCGGGTGAAATGCATGGACCAGAGCTGCCAGATACGATTTACCTATTAGGCCGCGAAAAATCCATCCAGCATATCGAAAACATGCTGAATCAAATTCAATAAGATGAACCAGCTTGAAAGCTGGTTTTTACTTTGCAAATTTTTGTTTTTATGTCACACTTGTAATAAGAAAATCCTTTAAGGAGATAAAAATGAAAAAATGGATCATCATCTTGATTGGAGGACTAGTAGCCTTACTCGTGTTAGTAACCTGTAACCAAAAGAAAGAGCAGACGAATCCTGCTTCCAACAATTCTAAAGCAAGTTCGACTAGCTCTGCATCTTCTAAAAAGTCTGAGAGAGGGGCCAGTTCGAGCGAACTTTCTGGCGACTCAGATAATCAAGAAACTTCTGATGTTGGCTCTCAGCAGCATTCGGAAACAGAAAGTGAAAAGTCTACCAAGGGAGCTAGCAAAGAAGAGAAAGAGATGGCACCAACTTCTAATTTGGATATGAAGGCTATTGCTTCTGGAGATTTTTCCAGCATGATTGGTACTTGGCAGGATGCCAAAGGGAACAGCTATACATTCGATGCGTCTGGTATTGAGTCAGATGTTGCCAAGCTTGAGACAGGAGATTACTCTGGGCCAGATGAAAATGGGATTTACCGAGCAGGGATTCGTTGGAAAAACCAAACCGGTGCTGCCTTTCTCATCATTCCAGCAGGAAAGAGTTTGCCAGCCGGGGAGACTGTCAATGGGACAGATCCGACTGATACCAGTCAAGATCGTTTCATCATCACCCAGAGCGTTTCCGAACATCCCGATGTTTTTTACCGCGTAAAATAAGGAGTCTTGACGGACTCTTTTTTTCTTGTTTTGAGTCCAGTATATAATATATTGATTTTGAATAAAAATTGATAAAACGTTTTTATTTTAATAAATATTAAAATTTCTCTTGACATTCGCATTTTCATACAGTAGAATGTTTAAAAATAAAATGTAGAAGGATAGAGGTAATCATATGGTTAAAGAGAAAGTCATTTTAGCATATTCCGGCGGCTTGGACACTTCAGTGGCCATTACTTGGCTGAACAAGGATTATGATGTGATCGCGGTCTGTATGGACGTAGGTGAAGGAAATGATTTGGATTTCATTCATGACAAGGCGCTGAAAGTTGGCGCTATCGAATCACATGTTATTGATGTTAAAGACGAGTTTGCAGAAGACTACGTCTTGGTTGCTCTGCAAGGACACACCTTCTACGAACGAAAATATCCTCTAGTGTCCGCTCTGAGCCGACCTTTGATTTCCAAGAAATTGGTTGAAATTGCCCACAAGACGGGGGCGACAACCATTGCCCATGGCTGTACCGGAAAAGGAAACGATCAGGTACGTTTTGAAGTGGCTATCGCCTCCTTGGATCCCAGTCTCAAGGTCATTGCTCCGGTTCGGGAGTGGAAATGGTCTCGGGAAGAAGAAATTAATTACGCCAAAGCTAATGGTGTGCCAATTCCTGCAGATCTAGATAGCCCCTACTCAGTCGATCAAAACCTTTGGGGACGAGCTAATGAGTGCGGAGTTTTAGAAAATCCTTGGAATGAAGCACCGGAAGACGCCTATGATTTGACGGTTGCGCCAGAAGAAGCGCCAGATAGTCCAGTCTATGTAAATATTGACTTTGAAGCTGGTGTGCCAGTTGCTTTAGATGGCAAAAAGATGAAGCTGGCGGACTTGATTCTTGAGCTGAATAACTTGGCAGGACAACACGGTGTTGGTCGGATTGACCATGTGGAAAATCGTCTGGTGGGGATTAAGTCTCGGGAAATCTATGAATGCCCTGGGGCGGTGACTCTCTTGGCTGCCCACAAGGAAATCGAGGATCTGACTCTAGTCAGAGAATTGGCTCATTTCAAGCCGATTATTGAAAACGAACTGTCCAATCTCATCTACAATGGTCTCTGGTTTAATCCAGCGACAGAAGCTTTGATTGCCTATCTCAAGTCCACTCAGCAGGTGGTCAATGGAACAGCTAAGGTGAAGCTTTATAAGGGCTCTGCGACAGTCGTAGCGCGTAAGTCTGACAATTCTCTCTACGACGAAAGTCTGGCTACCTATACCAGTGCAGATACCTTTGACCAGGATGCCGCGATTGGTTTTATCAAGCTGTGGGGGCTTCCGTCTAAGGTTCACGCAGAGGTTCAGGCTCACAAAGACAAATAGAAAGGGGCTTTTCCTATGGCAAATCATAAACTGTGGGGTGGGCGTTTTGAAGCCTCTCTGGAGGGATGGGTAGAAGAGTTTGGCGCTAGCATTGGCTTTGACTATCGTCTGGCTCCTTATGATCTGCAGGGCAGCCTAGCCCATGTCAAAATGCTGGGGCAGACAGGAATCATTGCTCCAGAGGAAGCGGCTGCTATTCAGGCAGGATTGGAAAAGCTGCTGGCACGTTATGAGGCTGGAGAGATTGAGTTTGATGTGCGTAATGAAGATATTCATATGAATATGGAGGCTCTTCTGACCGAGGAGATTGGGCCAGTAGCTGGTAAGCTCCATACGGCTCGCTCGCGTAATGACCAGGTGGCGACAGATATGCACCTTTATCTCAAGGATCAGCTCGGTCAGATTGCGGATAAACTCTTGAATTTGCGTCAGGTGCTGCTGGACTTGGCACAAGAGCATGTAGAGACCATCATGCCAGGCTATACCCATCTGCAGCATGCTCAGCCGATTAGCTTTGCCCATCATCTGCTGGCCTATTATCAGATGTTCAGCCGTGATAGTCAGCGCCTTGACTTTAATCTGGAGCATACGGATTTGTCTCCTTTAGGAGCAGCGGCTCTGGCGGGGACAACATTTCCGATTGACAGGGAGCTGACGGCTGATTTATTGGGCTTCAAAGGTATTTACCACAATTCCTTGGATGCGGTAAGTGATCGAGACTTTATCTTGGAATTTCTATCTAACAGCAGCATTCTCATCATGCATCTGTCTCGTCTCTGCGAGGAGCTGATTAACTGGTGCAGCTATGAATATGGCTTTGTCAGTCTGTCAGACACCTTTAGTACAGGATCATCCATTATGCCGCAAAAGAAAAATCCGGACATGGCGGAGCTGATTCGGGGTAAGAGCGGCCGGGTCTATGGCCATCTCTTCAGTCTTCTGACGGTTATGAAATCCCTGCCCTTGGCCTATAATAAGGACCTGCAGGAAGACAAGGAAGGCTTGTTCGATACGGTAGATACCATCCAAAAATCGCTGGATATTATGGCGGGTATGCTGTCTAGTATGACAGTAAACAAAGAAAAAATGCTGGTTTCAACCCAGCAAGACTTCTCTAATGCTACAGAATTGGCTGATTATCTGGCCAAGAAAGGACTGCCTTTCCGGGAAGCCCATGAGATTGTCGGAAAGTTGGTGCTGGAATGCAGCAAGGCAGGCTATTATCTACAGGATATCCCGCTGAGCCGCTATCAGGAAGTGTCGTCGCTGATTGAGGAAGATATTTATCAAGCTCTTGAGTCGCAGACCGCTGTACAAAAGCGGGATTCCCTTGGCGGGACAGGATTTGCACAGATCCGTCAGGAGTTGGAACGGGCTAAGAAACAGCTGGAAAAGAAATAAGATATAGGGAACATCGCAAGGGAATTGCGGTGTTCTTTTGGTGAATTGACCTTTTAAATATTTGCAAAAACGGCGTCATAGCAGCTCTTATTGGCATTTTCGAAAAATATGGTATAATAGATATAATTTTGGTGGATGGAGTTGAGTTTTGAGAAAAAACTATCGCGTCAAGAGCGAAAAAGATTTTAATGCGATTTTTAAAAAAGGACAGAGTTTTGCTAATCGAAAATTTGTCGTTTACATGTTAGAAAAAGAGCAAAAGCATTTTCGGGTAGGAATTTCTGTCAGTAAAAAGCTGGGGAATGCAGTGGTTCGTAATCGTATTAAAAGAAAAATCCGCCATGTCTTGATGCAGCATCAGAAACAGCTAGTCCAGGCAGACTTCGTAGTTATCGCTCGCAAAGGAGTGGAAGAGTTGGACTACCACCAAGTTGAACAAAATTTATTGCATGTATTAAAGATTGCTAAACTTTATCAGGAAGGATTCATTTGTGAAACAGAAAAGTAAATTAGGGATTTTGCTGGTTGCCTCGCTGCTCTTTCTCACAGCCTGCGGAACCAGTCAAGTAACGGCTGATTCAAATGGCTTTTGGGAGAAGCTGGTCTATTTCTTTGCGGACACCATTCGTTTTCTATCTTTTGGTGGAAGCAAGGGGATTGGGATTATTCTCTTTACCTTGATTATTCGGACAGTTCTTCTGCCGGTCTTCCAATTCCAGACGACTTCTTCGCGCAAGCTGCAGGAAGTGCAGCCGCATATCAAGCAGCTACAGGAAAAGTATCCTGGTAAGGATATGGAGAGCAGAACAGCCTTGGCTGAGGAAACTCAAAAGCTCTACAAAGAAAAGGGTGTCAATCCTTATGCCTCATTCATTCCGCTCTTTATCCAGATGCCAGTGCTCTTGGCTCTGTTTCAAGCACTGACTCGGGTTGATTTTATGAAGACAGGTCACTTCCTCTGGCTCAATCTAGGAGCGACAGATCCGACCTTTATTCTTCCGCTGTTGGCGGCTCTCTTCACTTTCTTCAGTACTTGGCTTTCAAACAAGGCCTTGCCTGAGAGAAATGGCGGGATGACAGTCATGATGTACCTGATGCCAGTTGTGATTTTCTTTTTTGCCCTCTATGCAGCGAGTGGGGTGGCCCTCTACTGGGCAGTCTCAAATGCTTATCAGGTGGTTCAGACCTTACTGCTGAGCAATCCTTTTAAAATCATCGCCGAGCGGGAAGCCAAGGAACGGTCAGAGCGCCAATTGGAACAGAAAAAGAAACGTGCCCTGAAAAAAGCACAGAAAAAGAAAAAGTAAGTAAGAAGGAGGACTCTTGCAATGGTTATTTTTACAGGAGCAAGTGTTGAAGAAGCCATTCAAAATGGCTTGAAAACGTTGGATATTCCACGGATGAGAGCTCATATCACTGTTATTTCTCGTGAGAAAAAAGGCTTTTTAGGCTTGTTTGGCAAGAAGCCAGCTCAGGTGGATGTCGAGCCGATTGCTGAGACGACAGTTGTCAAGGCCAATCAAAAGGCTGTAAAAGGTGTTCCCGAAGAGATTAACGCTCAGAATGAGCCTGTGCAGTCTGTCAGTGAAGCAACGGTTGATTTGGGCCGTGTGGTAGCTGCCATCAAGAAGGTCGAAGGAGAAGGCGAAGTTATCTCAGATGAGGTCAAGGCTGAAATTCTCAAAAATGATAAGCAAGCCAATACGATTTTAGAAGAGACTGGCACCATTGATCTTCTCAAGACCAACCAAGCTATTGATGAGGCAGTTGCTCAAGCAGAAGCGGACGATAGCAAGGTTATCTCTTTTGAACAAGCGGCTAAAGACAAGGCTGAGCCGACAGAAACGGAAGAAAGCTCTTTTGCTGACTTAGGCATCCAAGTCGAAGCTGACTACGATATTGAAGAAGTGGTTGACAACGTAACGAACTATGTTCAGAAAATCGTTGATGAGATGGATGTTGAAGCGGGTATTTCCAGCAGCCACAACCGCCGTACCATTAACATGCAGATTGATACCAATGAACCGGGGCGCGTGATTGGCTACCACGGAAAAGTCTTGAAAGCTCTGCAACTCTTGGCGCAAAACTATCTTTATAACCAATATTCTAAGAGCTTCTATATTTCCATTAATGTCAATGATTATGTTGAGCATCGGGCAGAAGTGCTGCAAAGCTATGCGCAGAAACTGGCTCAGCGGGCTTTGGAAGACCGACGCGGTCAGCACACTGACCCTATGTCTAACAGCGAGCGCAAAATTATCCACCGCATCATCTCTCGCATCGATGGCGTGACTAGCTATTCCGAAGGCGACGAGCCTAACCGCTATGTCGTCGTGGATATTGATAGCGAATAAAAAGAAAGCCAGCAGAGATGCTGGTTTTTGCATATAGAAAGGATTTTTATGTCACTTTTTCCAGCTATTGAAAATTATCTGCCTCATCAAGGGGCTAAGTATATATCTCCAGACAAGGCAGGGCAGCTGCGTGAGTCTATGTTGGAGTTGAGAGCTAAAGGCCAGGCGGCACGCAAGGAGTTTGCGGACTTGGTCAAGGATTTTCAGAGTCTCTATCCCAAGCTGACCTTGGAGCGAACCAGCCAGTGGATGAATCAGGCACAGATATTGCGGCCCCATTTTTGGAATTATCTTAAAGGCTATGGGGAAATCACAGAACCTATGTTTGCCCTGCGCTTGTATGGAACTGCAGAAGATTTTGGGGTATCGCTGGAGGTGAGCTTCATGGAGCGCAAGAAAGATGAGCACAGCCTCAGCAAGCAAAATCGGGTCTTGGAGTTGCCTATTCAGTCGCCAGCTTACTATTTTGCTCAGATAGATGGTGTGAGTCAGCGCTTTGAAGGAACAGAGGAAAATCGCCAGTTCCTTACTCGACAGTTAGCGGCCGGTCAGGTTCGTAAGGTCTTAGTCAAATACGATATTCCCCTTTCTCAGACTGCTTCAAGAGAGCAAGTGCTGTCCCAGCTGCAGGAGGCCATGACAGCCTTGATTCCCTTTTATGAGGCAACTCGGACCATATGATTACGTTTACAAAGAGAAAGTTATTTAAGTAAGTATTGACAAAAGCCCCGGAATCATATAGAATAGTAAAGTATGTTTAGTAACTGATCACAACTAGCCGGCTAAACGAATACAAGAATCTAAGAGGAGGTATTCATCGTGAAACGTACTTATCAACCAAGTAAAATCCGTCGTTCGCGTAAACATGGTTTCCGCCACCGTATGTCAACTAAAAACGGTCGTCGTGTATTGGCAGCTCGCCGTCGTAAAGGACGCAAAGTTTTGGCTGCTTAATCCAAACGATTTATCAAGAAACCAGCGGAGACTCGAGACCGCTGGTTTTTTTTGTCTTAATTTATTGACTAAAGTCGATAGATTGGCAGGAAAGTTCCTCTTTTTGGCCAGTGTCTTTATTTAGGACTTCTACATACCAGTCTCCTTTGTGGCTAAATAGTTTGATAAATTGAACCTGAAGAGACTGCTGTTCATACTTAATTGGAAAAAATTCTCCCTGCCTGTGCAATAAAATATCAAGAATGATTCGCAACTGAGAGTTGTTGATTGTTTTCCTGACTTCTGGTTGAAGGATTTTCTCAATTTTTTGAATCTTGCTTAACTGCTGTTCTGAAATCGAGTTTTCAAATTTTTCTTTTAATTTTTGCAGGTCAATATCAAAAGGGCACATATTGTAGTTTTCCAGAGTCAGCATGGAAAAATACAAGGCAGAAATTTCATCTATGGAGAAAATAATAGGAGATAACAAGTCGTTGCTAAGAATTTTATAACTGCCATTCCGACCTAAATCAGAATAAATAGGAATTCCCAGCGTTTCAAGGCTGGCAATATCACGAAGGGCAGTGCTTTTTGAAATATGATATCGATTCATAATATCTTTTAGATTGAATTGTCTTTTCTTATTGAGAAAAATAAGCATATCGTTAATTCTTTGAGATTTATTCATGCTAAGCTCCATATTTTTATAAAATGGTTTCAAATAATGATACCTTTTTATATTATACTAGTTTTAGAGAAAATAATAAAGGAGTCAAATATGAAGCAATATTTTAAGGCCTTATTGGCAGAACAGACAGAAATGGCCCTAGCAACTTCTGTAAAGGATATCCCAAATGTAAGAATTGTAAATTTTTACTATGATGAGGAGACAAAGAAATTGTTCTTTATCTCATTTAAAAATAGTCATAAAATCCAAGAGCTGGCAATCAATAATCGTATTGCTCTTACAACAGTCCCGAAAGGTGATGGGAGGTATGTCCGGATTCAAGGAAGAGTCAAAGAAAGCCAACTTTCTATTGAGGATATAAGAAGCGTTTTTGTCCAGAAGTATCCTTATTATCAAGATATTATTGAGCAACACATAAACTCCTTGCAAGTTTTTGAAGTCTCTTTTTCTGATGCTTTCTTGGTCTTAGATAATAATCAAGTTGAGAAAATCAAACTATAAGGAGAAAATAGATGGTTGAGATAAAAAGATGCAATTGGGCTGAAAATAGTGAGCTTGAGAGAAATTATCATGACCATGACTGGGGGCGACCTGTGCATGACGAGCATAAACTCTTTAAAATGTTGATTTTGGAAGGTCAGCAGGCGGGCTTGAGCTGGCAAACTATTTTGTCAAAAATGGATGCTATGACAGAGGCTTATGAAAACTTCAATCCTGAAATACTCTCCAACTATGACGAGCAGAAGATTGAAGAATTGCTTAGTGATCAAAGAGTGATACGAAATAAGCTGAAAATAAAGGCAGTTATAAAAAATGCTAAAGCCTATTTAAAACTAAAAGAAGAATATGGTAGTTTGGATTCTTATATTTGGTCTTTTGTAAAGAATGGACCGATTGTCAATTCATGGTCTAGTATTGAAGAGGTGCCCGCTCGAACGGATCTATCCGATAAAATTAGTAAAGAACTCAAAAAGAAAGGTTTTTCTTTTGTTGGTTCTACGACTGTATATGCCTTTATGCAGTCCATTGGCATGGTCAATGATCATTTGCTGACCTGTGATTTGAGAATATAATTTTTTTCCTTTGAATGAGAAAGGTGAGCGGTCTATTATCGAACACCGGTAAATGATGTAAAAAAGGAGAATAAAACCAGAAAGAAATTGATTTTCTTTCTGGTTTTTTGTGTATAGTTAAGTACAGTTGCTTATTTTGCTACTGGTAAAAGTATTGGATACAGATAGCAGAGTAAGGTAAAGCTTATCAGGGCGTAAAAGATACCGATGCGGATAGCTTGGATAGGTTTATAGAAACGAATCAGGGTCAGTAGGCACCAGACTAAGAGAACTAGGATGAACCAAGCCGAAATCAAGCGCAGCGGTGTTGGTCCGTAAAGGTAGATATAGATGCCAAATAATTTCCAGCCAGCTAGCAAGGCCAGCAGACCCGTAAAGATAAAGAGAATAGTAGCTGCGGATCGTGTCCCTTTCTGGTCCCAGAGCGGTTTTTTGGCAATCAGATAGAAGACGCCTAGGACTGCAAAGTTAAGGATAGAGACCCGAACCAGCTGCCAGAAACCAGCTACGGCAACAGTCGAAGCATTCTGGGGAGAAATAGACTGAGCTACTGTTCCGGCGCTTAGGAGCTGACCGAGCTCACCCAGACCCGTCAGGAAAAAGAGCGCATAGGTCAAGCAGAGGCTGCCGATGATAATGTAGGCTGCGAAAGCGGGTGCTACTCGCAAAGGGCGGATACTTGCTTGGAATTTTTTGTAGCTAAGTTTAGTATCTTTTTTGCCTAACAGACTGCCGGCTAGGAGGCCATACAAGTAGAGACTGACAGGAACAGCCAGGAAGGCCTTGAAGAGAATCATGCTGCTATCAAGACTTGAAAAGAGGGAGTCAAGTAGATTCTCAATAATATCAGCGGTATTGCTGAAGAAGGAGGCAAAGCTGTCTGAAACCTGACTTAGCTGGGACCAGACAAAGTAGACCAAGATTCCTGCTACAAAGAAGCTGCTGACAATAATCGCGAGCTGTTGGGATTTCTTTGAAGATAGACTATCAGAGCAGTCGGAAGAGTCCTGCTGCTTGCCTTCTATAAAGACTAGAATAGCAGCAATGAAATTTTTAAAGGGCAGGATACAGAAGACTTGAATGGCATCAAACCAGACCAGGATACCCAAACGCCCCTGGCTTAACCAGCCGGTGCGGGACAGAATATAGAAAGCGAATGAGATGTGGATGGCTAGAAATTGAAACAATTCTAGCTGACGATGAAGCCCCCAGAGACTTAAAGCCAGAGCTTGAGCTAGCGTCATGATCAGAAAGCTTCTAGCCTCTAATCTGCTGCCAAGATTTTTTATCTGCAGTGATGGATAGGCCAATTTCCTGATTAGGGCTTCGCTTAGCAATATAAGACCAATTGCAAAAGGGAAAAAGGATGCAGTTTGATAATTAAAAAATACTGCAGAGTAAAAGTAGGTTAAAAGATAGAGGATTAGATAGCTGATTTTAAAGAATCGCAGTTGCTTATCCTCTAGGCCTGTGAAGATGGTCTGTCGTTCTGCTTCTGCGGGCAGACAAGGCTGGACATTCATCTGCTCTTGTGCTGGATATTCCATAATTATTTCTCCTCCTCATCGTCAGGGATATACTCCAAAATGTCGCCAGGCTGGCAGTCTAGTTCACGGCAGAGAGCGTTGAGTGTTGAAAAGCGGACGGCCTTGGCTCGATTATTTTTTAGGATAGATAGATTGGCTGGTGTTAGGTCAATCAGCTCTGCTAAACGGCCAGCACTGATGCGCTTTTGCGCCATGACAAGGTCTAAATTTATCTGAATCATAAGACCTCCTAAATAGTGTAGTCCACTTGATCCTGCAGCTCAATGGCCTTGCCAAAGGCGTTGCGGATGACACGGATAATCAGGGTCAAGATACTGCAAGAAACAGTGACTAAGAGCATGGGCAAATAGGCTGTCAGTCCCATAAAGAGGGAGATAAGAGCGACAGTGCCGACTTCCCAGCCAAGATAGCGCATGTACTGAACATTTTGTGTGATAAAGACCTGATTTTTACCGATGCGGCTAAGGAGCCGATAGAGATGGACAATGCAGGCCAGCGCTAGGCAGCCTAGGACATAGCCGAGCAGCAGCAAGATCCAAAAACGCGTCTCCCCTTGAAAGAAAGGAGAGGGAAATTTGATAACTAGATTGACGACCCAAGGTCCAAGAGCAATCAGGATAATGGAAGCAATAAATAAAAGGCTGATACTGATTTTTGTAAGAGTAATGCTCATATCTTCAGCAGTCTTTTTCATTTTGTCTGTCATAATTTCCTCCGACTAACGTTTCATTTCTTAGTAACTATAACACGACTCTTATCGATAATCAATAAAAAACTATCGAAAAAAGATAAAATCAGTCTTAAGGACTAGATGAAAGATTCTAAAAAGTTCTTATTGTATAGAGATGGATTTCTTGTCAGGAGATGAACAGAGTGGAAGACGATGAATATTTCGCCTGATTTTTGGTATAATGAAAAACAGGAATTGTATACTCTTTCTGGTCAGAAGCGGAGTATGTGTAAGGAGGGAAGAATCTGTGGGTGTAAAGCTTGTTCACTATCGTAGTAAGTTATATGAATTTCTCATGGTGCCTGCCATCGTTTCAAGGGATGATAAACATATGTGGAAGGATTTACGGCAGAATCAAAAGGAGCTGCTTCTTGATGTACAGCCGCACTATGATAAGCTCTATCAGGCTTTACTTCCTTTGAAAAGCGAGCTTGTTGCGGTTAGTTTGTTTGAAGGAGCTACGGTGGGACTGGCTCCGCTCCTCTACCTCTACTTGCTAGAAAAAGGAGAAGATCCGGCCAATTTGCATGACTTGTTAGAATGTCTGAAAAAACTAGACGCAAAGCAAATCATCTATTGCTTATCACTTAAGCTTTCTGCTGGGGAAGTTGCCAAGGAACGTCCTGAGAATCTGCTGGCTTTTATAGAGAATAGTGATAAGTCTCCGGAAAATAAATGGTACTGGTACCAAGCTATTCAGCATCCAGAGAAGCTTCGGAACCAATTAGTTTCCTTGTTGGAAAGAGTGTTCGAGCTCTATCAGCCTATTTATGAGCAGTTTGAGCAGGAAGTACTAGCTTTTGAACAAGAATTTAGCCTATCTGATGTGATGGATGACGAAGAGCAGAATGCCAAGCTCTTTGAAAAGGACACACAAATATTTGTTCTGTCACCCATGTTTATTGACTCTTTTCTCGAAAAGGTTCCTGATTTCACTTCCTATTCCTTAGTCCTTTCGACGAGAAGTTCCCAGTTATCAAAGGCGGAATCGGAGCTTAATGATGAAACATTGGCTCTGACCTTAAAAACTCTTGGTGATGAAACACGCTATAAAGTCTTGATTGAATTGATTCAGCCGCATGCCAAGAATAAAGATATAGCTAAAAAACTGGGGCTTACAAGAGCCTCTATCTCATTCCATACGCAGAAGCTGCTAAATTCTGGCTTGCTGGAGCTTGTGGTGGATGATGATTCTGTTAAATACACGGTCAACAAAGAACTGATTCAAAAAATTATAGAGAAGCTCAAACAAGACCTAAAATAGTTTGAGAAGACCTGGATTCATTCTAGGTCTTCTTTTTGTAAAATAATAATCTAATAAAAATTTGACAATTGACTAATTTATTGCTATGATTTGTTAAACAAAAATCTAACAAGAGTAAAGGAGATGTCGTATGATTGTTTTTACAAAAAACAAAAATTTTCGCCAGTTGCTCATCAATCAATGGATTTCAGGTTTTGGAGACGTTGTTTTTTATTTGGCTTTGATGAACTATGTTTCCGCCTATTCCTTTGCTCCACTTGCGGTTTTATTGATTTCTCTTTCTGAAACGCTACCCCAGTTAATTCAAGTTTTTACGGGAGTTGCGGCGGACTTTCAAAAGAATCGTATTCATAAATACCTGCTTATACAGTTTAGTAAGGTCGTGCTATATAGCCTGGTAACGTTTTTGCTTCTTGGACAAGATTTCTCTTTCTTGACTCTGCTTGTGATTTGCCTGATTAACTTTCTGTCGGATAGTCTGAGTTATTTTTCAGGTGCCATGCTGACCCCTGTTTATGTAAAGGTGATTGAGCAAGATATGACCTCTGCTATGGGCTTTCGACAGGCTAGTATGAGTCTGGTTCATATTTTGGGGAATCTAGCTGGCGGTTTTCTCATCGCTTGGATGAGTATTGGAGCTTTGGCAGGACTAAATGCTCTGACATTCTTACTAGCTTACCTTGGTTTTTGGCATATTAGTAAAAGCTTACAGGATTTAGAACCGGAGCTCAGCAGTGCCAAGGAGCTAAATAGAGAAAATTATTGGCAGCATTTATTGGATTCTCTTAAAGTCTTACTGGGATTGAAAAATGTTGTGAGGTTATTATTGGTTTCAACCTTTGGACAGGTCACTCTGAATATTCTGACGCCAGTAGCGACTCTTTTGTTGCTGAAAAGGCCTTTTTGGAATTTGCAGGTTGGTCAGTCCATTGCCGTGTTAATTGTTCTAAGTTCCGCTGGTCTGATCTTAGGAAATATTTTGAGTGGCAGTTTGCTGAAAAAACTTTCGACGAAGCTTGCTATGTATAGTAGCCAAGTATGTGAAGGTTTTATTCTTTGCGGTTTTTTCTGGCAAAATTTTTTACTTGTCCTGATAGCGAGCTTTGCTTGCTCTGTTACAGTCGGTCTGCTGAGTCCAAGATTGCAGAAATCTGTTTTCAGCCTAATACCAGAAGAGTCCATGGGAGCTATCCAGTCAGCTATTAATTTATTTAGCATGGCTGTTCCTAGTGTTTTATCTATGCTGTTGATAGCTCTTGCCAGCAGTTTGGGGGTTATTTATATTCTCCTCCCGCTTGTGTTAATGCTGGCACTGTCTTTCTACTTGATTATTCCAATGGAGAACTTGAAGGCAGATTCGGATAGCTGTTGAATGGCAGCTATCTTATTTTTCTGCTTTGAAGAGACTTCTGATTTTTCAGGTCATTTTTGGTATAATAAAGGACAGGAAATACAAGGAAGTAAACCATGAAGATTTTTGATACACACACGCATTTAAATGTGGAAGAATTTGCTGGTCGAGAGGAAGAGGAACTGCAGCTGGCTGCAGAAATGGGCGTCAGCAAAATAAATATTGTCGGTTTTGACCGACTGACTATTGAGCGCGCCTTGGAGTTAGCAGACAGTTATGATCAGCTTTATGCTACGATTGGCTGGCATCCGACTGAGGCTGGGACTTATGATGAGGCGGTGGAAGCCTATCTGCTGGACAAGCTTCGTCACCCCAAAGTGGTGGCTCTGGGCGAGATTGGGCTGGACTATCACTGGATGACTGCGCCCAAGGATGTTCAGGAGCGGGTGTTTCGACGCCAAATCCAGCTCTCCAAAGAACTGAACCTCCCCTTTGTCGTTCACACACGTGACGCATTGGAGGATACCTATGAGATTATCAAGAGTGAGGGAGTTGGTTCTCGGGGCGGTATCATGCACTCTTATTCCGGTTCTTTGGAAATGGCAGAGCGCTTTATCGAGCTAGGGATGATGATTTCCTTTTCTGGAGTTGTTACCTTTAAAAAAGCGACGGATATTCAAGAAGCTGCGCAGAACCTGCCTTTGGACAAAATTCTCGTCGAGACTGATGCGCCTTATCTAGCGCCTGTTCCCAAGCGTGGCCGAGAAAACAAAACAGCCTATACTCGCTATGTGGTAGAGAAAATTGCTGAGCTGCGTGGGCTGACTGTCGAAGAAGCAGCGCAGGCGACCTATGACAATGCAAAGAAGGTGTTTGGGCTTGACTGATAAGATAAAAATCCCTCAGGTAATTGTCGTTGAGGGGAAGGATGATACAGCCAATCTGCAGCGATTTTATGAAGTTGATACTTATGAGACGAGAGGTTCCGCTATCAATGAAGAAGATCTAGAGCGGATTGAGAAACTGCACCAGCTGCGTGGCGTTATTGTCTTTACTGATCCAGACTACAATGGCGAGCGTATCCGTCGAATGATTATGGAGGCAGTGCCAACTGCTCAGCATGCCTTTCTCCGCCGTGATGAGGCGGCTCCCAAGTCTAAGAACAAAGGTCAATCGCTGGGAGTAGAGCACGCTTCGTTTGCAGATTTGCAGCAAGCATTGGCTGGTCTAGTCGGATATTTCGATGATGAGGATAATTTTGATATCAGCAAAAGTGACCTCGTAAGACTGGGACTGCTTATGGGAAGTGACAGCCGTCAGCGCCGAGAGTATCTGGGTGATCAGCTCCGCATCGGCTATTCTAACGGCAAGCAGCTGCTTAAACGCTTGGAATTGTTTGGGGTGACCTTGACGGAAGTGGAAGAAGTGATGCTTAAGTATTCAGACTAACGGAGTCAAAAATGAAAAAAGTAATTATTACGGGCGGCAATAGTGGTATTGGCTATCAGGCTGCAAAACAGTTGGCTGAAAAGGGGTGGTCAGTGACCTTATTCTGCCGGCGAAAAGAAGCTGCTGAGCAAGCCTGTGAGAAAATCCGTCAACAAACAGGAAATTCGCATGTAGATTATATCTTGGTTGATTTATCTGAGATGAAGAGCGTCAGGAAAGCAGTGGAGCAGTATATCCAAAAAGAAGTGACTTTAGATGTTTTAATTAACAATGCGGCTGATTTTGACTTATCAATCAAAAAGCCAATTCTTACCAAAGACGGATTGGAAAAACAATTTGCGACCAACGTGGTTGCTCCCTTTTTACTTTCTACCTTGTTGAAGGGCTTGTTAGAAAAGTCAGAAAGTGGCCGAATTATTAATGTTTCTTCTCAAGGACTGGTGCTTTATCCTTTCATGAAGCTTGATTTTGAAAATTTATCCGGTCAAAAACATTACAGTCCTGCTAAGACATATTATCAGAATAAGCTGGCCTTGTTGATTCTATCCCTTTACATGCAGAAACAGTGGAAAGGCATCAAAATTCAGGCAATCCGTGTAACCAATGTCAAAGTTGATATGCGCCGCTATGATCACCTCAGCGCTTTTATGAAAAATCTGTATAAAATTAAGTCGAGATTTTCGATTGGTCCTGAAGAAATGGCGAAAGTCTATACAGCCTTATCTACAGAAGATGGTTATGAGGGCTTTTTGTATGATGAGAAATGCAGAGAAGTAAAGGCTAACGCATTTGCTTACAAGGAAGAAGAGCAGAAAAAACTTTGCACTTTGCTTGAGCAAATGACTTTCTTAAAAGATAACGAATAAAGAATTAGAAAAGAGAAAAGATGCGTATTGCAGACCATAGTGTGACCCGTGCCATTCTGGAGCGTCACGGTTTCACTTTTAAAAAATCTTTCGGTCAGAATTTCCTGACTGATACCAACATCCTCCAGAAGATTGTGGATACAGCCGAGATTGATAAAAATGTCAATGTCATTGAAATTGGGCCTGGTATTGGGGCTTTGACGGAATTTTTGGCGGAAAATGCTGCAGAGGTCATGGCCTTTGAGATTGATGATCGGCTAGTGCCGATTTTGGCGGATACTCTGCGCGATTTTGACAATGTGACAGTGGTCAATCAAGATATCCTCAAGGTTGATCTGGCTCAGTACATAGCAGAGTTTAAAAATCCAGACCTGCCTGTCAAGGTAGTGGCAAATCTGCCCTACTACATTACGACGCCTATTCTTATGCATTTGATTGAAAGCGGAATTCCTTTTAGTGAGTTCGTCGTGATGATGCAGAGAGAAGTGGCCGATCGGATTTCGGCTCAGCCGAATACCAAGGCTTATGGTAGTTTGTCAATCGCAGTCCAGTATTATATGACGGCCAAGGTTGCTTTTATCGTGCCGAGGACAGTCTTTGTGCCAGCGCCTAATGTAGATTCGGCTATTCTCAAGATGGTGCGCAGAGACCAGCCTGCTGTTGCGGTACAGGACGAGAAATTCTTTTTCAAGGTCTCCAAGGCCAGCTTTGTCCACCGTCGGAAGACTCTCTGGAATAACCTGACTAGTTGTTTTGGAAAGTCAGAGGAGACTAAAGGTAAATTGACAGCGGCTTTAGAACGAGCTGACTTATCTCCAAGTGTTCGGGGAGAAGCTCTTAGTTTAGAGGAATTTGCGCGCTTGGCAGACGCTTTGAAGTCTGAAGGATTATAAAAAAATAGAAGATCGCTCTATATAGCTGGTCTTCTATTTTGCTAATGAGGTAAATATGAAAGTGAAATTTCTGTCTTTGTTTTCTGCCCTGCTCTGGTTTTCGCAGTCTTTACTCCATTTCCTGCTTATGCTAGGTCTGCCTCTGGGATGTTTGGTATTTGGCGGCACTTATATAGTATTTCCTTTATGGCTGAGGCCTGTCAACTTCCTGCTTTTCTTGCTGTGGGGTTTCTTTAGTTTCAGTTATTTATCGTTTGGAGGCTGGCTAAGAAGTAGCTTGGAGTCTTCTGTTCTGAGAAAGATCATCTTAAGTGGAACTGTTTTTCTCTTTTTGGCTACTGTTTTCAATTTCTTTGTGACCGCGAGTCTATTAGAGAAGTATTTAACAGGGGGACTGACCTTTCTGGCTTTTCTCAGCAGTGTAATTCTACTTCATAATAACAAAAAAATCCTATCAATCATGATAGGATTGCTTTTTATGCGGAGGAAGGGATTTGAACCCTCACACCCGTACGGGCACATGCGCCTGAAGCATGCGTGTCTGCCGTTCCACCACCTCCGCTTGAGATTCTATTATAACTTATTTTTGTGAAAATGCCAATAGAGAATATCAGTTTTTTTCATACAGTAAAAAAAGCGGAAAAATTTCTATTTTTTTCTTTACTAAAATAGTTCTATAATATTGCCATTATAGTAAGTATTTGTTACAATAAGATTAATTACTTATTTAGGTAACGAAATAAAAAAGGAGAATGTTATGAAACTGAAAAAATGGCTGCTGTTTTTGATGCTGCCCCTTCTGTTTTTGCTGGATTTGAAGCTGTTTACAGCAACTGCTCAAGCTGATGCTTTGAAGAATGCAATCACAGACATTAAAATCTGGGATCATTCTAATGGCCGCGAAGCAACCAAGGTTAACGGTGCTTACAATTTGGTCCAAGGGGGGAATTATCGCTATGAGCTAGTTTTTGATTTGTCTGCTTACGATAACAAGCTCAAGGATGGGGATACCTTTACCTTTACAGTACCGAACGGTGCAACCATTGCTGATGGTACAACTTTTACTCTGACGGATAATGAAACGCAGGTCCAACTTGGAGCGGCTAAGATGACGTCGAATGGTTCGGGTAAGGGTGGTCTGATCACGGTTACTATTCAGAATTTGGCAGATTACAAGTCTAAGACAACTGCTAGTGGAGTAAGAGGGAGCTTCTTCTTTGATTTTCAGGCGACGACAGTAGGTGCTGATCAAGACTGGAATTATAAGCCTGAGGAAACTCAAGGCGCGATGAGCCATAAGGTAACCATTAACGAGCGCAAACAAAACAGTTTTTCAACAGCTGGTGAAAACTACGCTAAGATTGGAGGGGTCATTGCTAAGAAGCCATATAATTCGGCTATTCTAGGCAAGAGCGGTGACTACTCGCATAACTGGACTGTTCGTATCAATACTCAGCAAAAGACCTATAATTCTCCGATTGTTATCAAGGACGTCATTCCAGATAGCAGTGCACCAATGCAATTCGTTCCGGAGCAACTTGTCCTTCGCCAAGGGGAGTACACACAGAGTTTATCAAGTATTGCGAATTCTGTTATCTTGAAAGAAGGTCAAGATTATACGGTTGCCTATAATGACACTTATACAGAGTTTACTCTAACTATCAATAATCCAGGTAATCGTGCCTTTATGTTGAACTATATGACAACTTCACCAGCTGATGGTTCTTTGGTATCCAATACGGCTGAGATGGAAGTTGATAATACAAAACTGCCATTCAGAGATGATCGTCCTGGTCAGACGAGCTCTACGGTAGAGCGCAGCAGCCGGATTACAGAAGGCGGTGTTATCACAGCGGATATCAGCAACAGTCTGGTTCTCTATAAGCAGGATTCTAAGACTGGCAAAATGCTGGAAGGTGCTGTCTTTAAGGTGACAACTCCTAGCGGCCAAGAGATTACTCTGCCGCCGACTGATGCTAACGGGCGGGTTTCTACACAGCCTTTCTCAAGTGAAGAAATCAAGAAAGGCCAATTCACAGTAGAAGAAGTCACAGCTCCGGAAGGCTATGTACTGGACAGCAATCCGATGAAAGTGACTATCAAGGCTGATGGTGCAGTCAAAACAGTCAAGAATACGGTAGATCCAAATGCCAGCAAAAAGCTGACAGTCAAGAAAATTTGGAAAGATGAAAGCAATCAGGACGGCAAGCGTCCAGCTTCTATTGCTGTAGATGTCTACGCTAACGGTCAAAAACTGGCTGATAAGACAGTGACCGTAACTGGCGGTAGTACAGATGCGGAGTGGACAGCTCAGACAACTGATTTACCAATCTTTGATGCAAGCGGTCAAAAAATCACCTATACAATCGGTGAAGATCAGCTTGATGGTTACGATGCTCCAGAAGTAGATCAGGGGAATCTCACTGTTACCAATACTCGTACGCCAGAGAAAATCGCTATCAAAGCCAGCAAGAAATGGGATGATGCCGAGAATCAAGACGGCAAACGTCCTGCCAATGTTGTTGTCAAACTTTATAAAGAAGTCGGCGGTCAGAAATCAGAAGTTGCGAACCGAACTCTGACTGAAGCTGACCAGTGGGCAACCGAGTTCGCCAACTTGAACAAATATGAAAAGGGACAAGAAGTTGTTTATTCTCTGGAAGAAGACGCGGTCCCTCACTATCAATCTCAGGTAACTGGCAATGCTGCTGACGGCTTTGTAGTGACCAACACTTACAAACCAGAAACAATCAAGATTTCTGGTCAGAAGAAGTGGGAAGATGCGGAAAACCAAGACGGCAAGCGCCCAAATGCTGTTAGAGTCAAGATCTTGAAAGGCCAAGATATTGTCGATGTGCAGGAAGTGACGGCTGCTAACGGTTGGAAATATGAATCTAATCCTCTTCCTAAATATGCGTCAGGTCAAGAAATTGCTTATACTGTTGCAGAAGAAGCTGTACCGGGCTACACGAGCAAGGTGGACGGCTACAACATCACCAACTCTTACACCCCAGAAACGGTCAAGGTTTCCGGTCAGAAGAAATGGGATGATGCGGAAAACCAAGATGGTAAGCGTCCAGCTTCTGTTAAGGTTAAAATTCTGAATGGTGATACGGTTGTTGATGAGCAAAATGTGACTTCCGCTAACGAATGGAAGTATGAGTCCAAGGCTTTGCCTAAGTATGCGGCAGGCCAAGAAATCACTTATACCGTAAGTGAGGAAACTGTTCCAGGTTATACTAGTAAGGTAGAGGGTTACAACATCACCAATTCTTACACTCCAGAGACAACGACTGTGTCTGGCAGCAAGACTTGGGAAGATGGCGATAACCAAGATGGCAAACGTCCAGCTTCTATCACAGTTAATCTGCTGGCTGACGGTCAAAAAGTCAATACCCAAACAGTCGGAGAGGCAGAAGGCTGGTCTTACAACTTTACTGGCTTGCCAGTCTACAAGGATGGCCAACGAATTACCTATACAGTAACGGAAGAAGCTGTACCGGGTTATTCAACTAATCTTAATGGCTACAATATCACTAACTCTTATACACCAGAAAAGACAGAAATCACTGCTAGCAAGACCTGGAATGACAGCGACAATCAAGACGGCAAGCGTCCAACTAAGATTAGCATTAAGCTGATGAAGACAGTCGGCGGTGTCAAGACAGAAGTCGCTAGCAAGGAAGTGACGGCTGCTGATCAATGGCAAACTAAATTTGAAAATCTGCCAGTTTATGAAAATGGTCAGAAGATTGATTACTCTATCGAGGAAGATGATGTAGCTGGCTACACTAAAGAAATCAAAGATTTCACTGTTACCAACTCTTACACTCCAGAGATGATCAAGATTTCTGGTCAAAAAGTCTGGGATGACGCGGATAACCAAGACGGCAAGCGTCCAGCTTCTGTTAAGGTTAAGGTGAAAAATGGCGATACTGTCGTAGATGAGCTGGAAGTAACAGCTGCTAACGATTGGAAGTTTGAGTCTAAAGCCCTTCCTAAGTATGCAGCAGGTCAAGAGATTGCCTACACAGTTACTGAAGAAGCAGTTGCGGACTATCAAACTAAGATTGATAAGTTCACCATTACTAATTCTTACACTCCTCAAAGTACGGAGTATGCTGTTACGAAGGTCTGGGATGATGCTAATAACCAAGATGGCAAGCGTCCAGCTTCTATCACAGTGCAACTGTATAGCTCAGTAAACGGTCAAGAGCCAGTTGCTGTCGCAGGTAAGACATTGACCTTGACGGCTGCTGATAAGGCAGATGACAACACATGGAAAGCAAGCTTCACCAATCTGCCTCAGTTTGACAAGGGACAGGAGATTACCTACTCTGTCAAAGAAGATGATGCAACAGTAGCCGCTTTGAAAGAAAAAGGTTACAGTCCGAAAGTAGAAGGTCAGACAATCACTAACTCTCATACTCCAGAGCAGGTTAAAGTTTCTGGTCAGAAAGTTTGGGATGATGCAGATGATCAAGATGGTAAACGCCCTGCATCTATTACAGTTAAAGTAATGGATGGAAGCACTATTGTTGATACGCTTGAAGTAACAGCTGCTAATGGATGGAAGTTTGAATCTAAAGACCTGCCTAAATATAGAAATGGTCAAGAGATTGCCTACACACTTAAAGAAGATGCTGTTGCTCAGTATGAAACTAAGATTGATAAGTTCACCGTTACCAACTCCTATACTCCAGAAACCGTTAAAGTCTCTGGTCAAAAGGTTTGGGATGATGCTAATAATCAAGATGGCAAGCGCCCAGCATCTATCAAGGTCAAGATTTTGGACGGAGACAAGGTAGTAGATGAACTGGAAGTAACAGCTACTACTGACTGGAAGTTTGAGTCTAAGGATTTGCCTAAGAATAGGAAGGGCAAGAAAATCAACTATACAGTCCTTGAAGAAGTGACGGTTGAGGGGTATAGCAGCAGCCAAGAACAAGCAACAGATGGTAGCTTCACTTTGACTAACAGCTATAAACCAACACAGATTGCTGTTAAGGGAACTGCGGTATGGTCAGATGCTGAAAATCAAGATAAGGTACGACCTTCTAAGATTACTGTTCGCCTCTTGGCAGATGGCAAGCCAATCAAAGAAGAGGTTGTGTCAGGAGAAAATGGTTGGCAGTATGACTTTAGCGGCCTTCCTAAGTACAAGGATGGCAAGGAAATTGTCTATAGTGTTGCGGCTGATCCAGTTGATGGCTACAAGCTTGAGATCAACGGTACTCAGCTGACCTTTAGTCATATCCCTGCTAAGAAAGAGGTTGTTGACGGAGCGATAACTAATAAGCCAGGCGGTCAAGCTCCGAAAGTCGGAGGGAAAGCTCTTCCTCGTACTGGACAGGAAGAAAGTCTTCTTGTTACTATTCTTGGCTTCTTAGCGGCTCTTCTCGCAGGAGGAATGCTGATGGCTAAGGCGAAACGCAGCTAATCAGTTTTGTGACTTACTGAAAATTACAGTGAGCATCTCATTCGATATAAAAAAGCGAACAGGTTCTTTTGGACTTGTTCGCTTTTATCATGCCGTTTTTATTCCAAATATTTTAAAGCAGCTGCTTTCTATGAAAAATGGATCCAACCTTAAGAAATGCCTTCTATGTAAAACAAGCAAGCTAAATCTCGCATTTTTTGTTATAATGAGTGTATTAACTTTTAAGGAGCAATCTTGCAAGGAAAAATCATTAAGGCTCTGGCTGGTTTCTATTATGTAGAGTCGGATGGACAGGTTTATCAAACCAGAGCGCGGGGTAATTTTCGCAAAAAAGGGCAGACACCTTATGTCGGTGATGAAGTCGAATTTTCAGCAGAAAAAGACTCGGAAGGCTATATTTTACAAATAGCAGAGCGTAAAAACAGCCTGGTTCGGCCTCCGATTGTCAACATTGACCAGGCAGTTGTAATCATGAGCGCGAAAGAGCCAGATTTCAATGCTAATCTATTGGATCGTTTTCTGGTGCTTTTAGAGCATAAACAGATTCATCCTATTATCTACATCAGCAAGTTAGATCTGCTTGAAGATGAGCAGAGCTTGGATGCCTATGTACAGGCCTATCAGGCCATCGGTTATGAGGTCCTTAAGGCTACTGAGGAGTTGCTGCCACGGCTGAAAGGGGAAATCACTGTTTTCATGGGACAGACTGGAGTAGGAAAGTCCACTCTGCTCAATAAAATCGCCCCGGACTTGCAGCTTGAAACAGGAGAGATTTCTGAAAGTCTGGGCCGCGGCCGTCATACGACACGGGCTGTCAGCTTTTACAATCTAAACGGCGGTAAGATTGCCGATACGCCAGGATTTTCATCTTTGGATTACGAGGTGAGTACAGCTGAAGATCTAAATCAAGCTTTTCCAGAGATTGCTGAGTTCAGCCAATCCTGTAAGTTTCGTACTTGTACCCATACTCACGAGCCGGCTTGTGCTGTTAAGCCAGCAGTTGAGGCCGGCCAGATAGCGTCATTCCGCTTTGATAATTACCTGCAGTTTCTCAGCGAGATTGAAAATCGCCGGGAAACCTATAAAAAAGTTGCCAAAAAAAATTCTAAATAAGGAGAAGAACTATGACATCATTCAAAATTGCCCCTTCAATTTTAAGTGCGGACTATGCTAATTTTGAAGCAGAATTGAAGAAGTTAGAAGCGACAGGTGCTGAGTATGCTCATATTGATATTATGGATGGTCATTTTGTGCCTAACATCAGCTTTGGGGCTGGGGTTGTTGCCAGTATGCGTCCTCACAGCAAGCTAGTCTTTGACTGCCATTTGATGGTTTCCAATCCTGAGCACCATATCGAAGAATTTGCTCGTGCCGGTGCAGATATTATCAGCATTCATGCTGAAGCGACACCACATATCCACGGAGCGCTGCAGAAGATTCGGGCAGCAGGAGTCAAGCCTAGTGTAGTGATTAATCCGGGAACACCAGTTGAAGCAGTCAAAAACGTTTTGAATTTGGTTGATCAAGTCCTTGTGATGACAGTGAATCCAGGCTTTGGCGGTCAGGCTTTTCTGCCAGAAACCATGGATAAGATTCGTGAATTGGTTGTCTTGCGTGAAGTCAATCAGCTGAATTTTGATATTGAAGTGGATGGCGGTATTGACGATAAGACCATTGGGATTGCTAAAGAAGCTGGTGCCAATGTCTTCGTAGCTGGCAGCTATGTCTTTAAGGGTGATGTCAATCATCAAGTTCAGACTTTACGGGATGCCCTGTATGACTAAGGTTGCACTATTTGCTGGCGGGAACTTGGAGCATTTTAGCTTAGATTTTGATGTTTTAGTTGGAGTAGACCGTGGAAGCCTCTTTCTGCTTGAGCAGGGAGTTTGTCCTGACTTGGCTGTCGGGGATTTTGACTCTGTGACTGAGGAAGAATTGCTGCGCATAAAAGATAGGGTCAAGGAAGTCGTTCAGGCCCATCCTGAAAAGGATGATACAGACTTGGAGTTAGCTGTTCTGGCTTGTTTTGAGCGGTATCCAGATGCTTGTCTGACTATTTTTGGAGCCTTTGGGGGCCGTCTGGATCATGCCTTGGCCAATGTTTTCCTGCCCAGTAATGAAAAAATTGCACCTTATATGGAGAAGATTTTTCTGAAAGACGAACAGAATCTGCTGACCTATGTTCCCAAGGGGCGCCATGAAATCAAACCAGTAGCTGGCATGCGTTATCTAGCCTTTCTGCCATCGGATGATGCTGCCTTAACGATTGAGGGCGCCAAATATCCGCTCAATAAAGATAATTTTTTTTTCAAAAAAGTGTATGCTTCTAACGAATTTATAGATAAGCCCATTTATTTGGACTTTGATAGCGGCTATACAGTCGTCATTTACAGCAAAGACAGGAGCTGATATGGAGTTTATAATCATCCTCATTCTTTTAGGAAATCTAGTGCTGACCTTTCTTTTATGGCAAAAGCTTAGTCAGCAGACCGAGACGCTAAAGCAAGTCTTGGAAAATCAGGCAGATCATCTATCGGATCAGCTGGACTATCGCTTGGAGCAAGAAAGCCAGAAAAAGGAAACGTCTCAGAAAGAGCTGGAATTAGCTCTGGGAGATCGTTTGAGCGAGGTCAGGACAGACTTGCACCGCAACTTGACAGAGCTGCGCTTGGAAATCAGTGACAACCTGACCAAGAATCGGGATAAAACTGACGAGCGTATGCGGCAGATTCAAGAGTCCAACGAAACCCGTCTAGAGCAGATGCGGCAGACCGTTGAAGAGAAACTGGAAAAGACACTTCAGACTCGTCTTCAGACTTCTTTTGAAACGGTCTCTAAGCAATTGGAGTCTGTTAATCGCGGTCTGGGAGAAATGCAGAGTGTTGCCCGAGATGTCGGCACGCTGAACAAGGTTCTTTCAAATACCAAGACCCGGGGGATTTTAGGGGAGCTGCAGCTGGGGCAGATTATTGAGGACATTATGACGGCCAGTCAGTATGAGCGAGAGTTTGTGACGGTGGCCGGATCCAGCGAGCGTGTCGAATATGCCATTAAACTGCCGGGACAGACGGAGCATGAATATGTCTATCTGCCCATTGATTCTAAGTTTCCTCTGGCCGATTACTACCGTTTGGAAGATGCTTATGAGTCTGGCAGCAAGGAAGAGATTGAGCTCTATCGCAAGTCTCTCTTAGCAAGTGTTAAACGCTTTGCCAAGGATATTAAGAGTAAATATCTGGCACCACCGGCTACAACTAACTTTGGTATCATGTTTCTGCCAACAGAAGGTCTCTATTCGGAAGTTGTCCGCAATCCAGCCTTTTTTGACAGTTTGCGGCGGGAGGAGCAGATTGTGGTAGCGGGGCCATCTACCCTATCTGCCTTGCTCAATTCATTGTCTGTCGGCTTTAAAACGCTCAATATTCAAAAAAGTGCAGACGATATCAGCAAGGTTCTGGGTTCTGTCAAATCCGAGTTTAACAAGTTCGGTGGTATTCTGACCAAGGCTCAGAAACATTTGCAGCATGCTTCGGGTAACATTGATGAACTCTTAACCCGGCGGACAGGAGCTATCGAAAGAACCTTACGCCATATTGAGCTGTCTGACCAAGACCTCGATTTGAACTTACTTGATTTTTCAGAAGAAAGGGAAAACAATGAAGATTAATCAAATGAAAAAAGATGAACTGTTTGAAGGTTTCTATCTGATCAAGTCAGCAGAAGTCCGTCAGACAAGGGCTGGAAAAAATTATCTGGCTTTTACTTTCCAAGATGATACAGGGGTAATTGAAGGTAAACTCTGGGATGCTCAGCCACATAATGTTGAAGAATTCACTGCTGGCAAGGTCGTGCACATGCAAGGTCGACGGGAAGTCTACAATAACACGCCCCAGGTAAATCAACTGACCCTGCGTCTTCCTAAGGCTGGAGAGCCCAATGATCCAGCGGATTTCAAGGAAAAACCACCAGTAGACCAGAAAGAAATCCGAGACTATTTATCTCAGATGATTTTCAAGATTGAGAATTCGGTCTGGCAGCGCGTGGTCCGCTCGCTTTATAGCAAGTACGACAAGGAGTTTTATTCTTATCCAGCTGCCAAGACCAATCACCATGCTTTTGAGTCGGGGCTAGCCTTTCATACCGCTACCATGGTCAAGCTGGCGGATGCTATCGGAGACATTTATCCTCAGCTTAATAAAAGCTTGCTTTTTGCAGGGATCATGCTCCATGACTTGGCCAAGGTTATTGAGCTCAGCGGTCCAGAAAATACAGAGTACACTGTGCGTGGCAATCTGATTGGGCACATTGCTTTGATTGATGAAGAATTGACCAAGACCTTGATGGAGCTGAAAATTGATGATAGCAAGGAAGAAGTAATCGTCCTGCGGCATGTCCTTCTCAGTCACCACGGTCTCTTGGAATACGGCAGTCCTGTCCGGCCTAAGATTATGGAGGCAGAAATTCTGCATATGATTGATAATCTGGATGCGGAGATGATGATGATGACTGCTGCCTTGGGACTTGTAGATCCAGGTGAAATGAGCAATAAAATATTCGCTCTTGAAGGCCGTTCTTTCTACAAACCAAAACTTGAACAGTAAAATACGAAAAATGGACATTACTTGGAAAAGAATGTTCGTTTTTTTGTTTTTGTTGTGGTATAATGAATAAAATAACTTTAATTGGTGAAAAAATGAAATTAAGAAGAAGTGAGCGTATGGTGGTTATTTCCAATTATTTGATTAACCATCCTTATGAATTAACGAGCTTAAATACATTTGCAGAAAAATACGAATCTGCCAAATCTTCTATTTCAGAAGATATTGTCATTATTAAGCGTGCCTTTGAAGAGATTGAAATTGGAACTATCGAAACGATTACTGGTGCTGGTGGAGGAGTGATTTTTAGCCCGTCCATCTCAGATACAGAAGCTAAGACTATTGTACAAGGTCTTTGTGATCAGCTGTCTGAAAGCAATCGGATTCTTCCTGGGGGCTATATTTATCTATCTGATCTGCTCAGCACTCCATCTATTCTGAACAATATCGGGCGAATCATTGCCAAGAGCTTTAAAGATCAACAGATTGATGCGGTCATGACAGTTGCGACTAAGGGTGTTCCTTTGGCCAATGCAGTAGCCAATGTTCTCAATGTACCTTTTGTCATCGTTCGTCGGGATTTAAAGATTACAGAAGGATCAACGGTCAGTGTCAACTACGTATCGGGATCCAGCGGAGATCGTATCGAAAAGATGTTCTTGTCCAAGCGCAGTCTCAAGGCTGGCAGCCGCGTCTTGATTGTGGATGACTTCCTCAAAGGCGGGGGGACCATTACAGGGATGATTAGCCTCTTATCTGAGTTTGACTCTGAGTTGGCAGGTGTAGCCGTCTTTGCGGACAACGCGCAGGCCAATCGCGATTATCTGGACTATAAATCGCTCTTGAAAGTAACCAATATTGATGTCAAGGCGAATACCATTGATGTGGAAATTGGAAATATTTTTGATTAGGGAAAAGGGCGGAGATTATAGATGAAAACAGTTTTAGAAAAGTTTGACCACAGTCCGCTGTGGATTCGTTTAGGAGTATTGTCGATTTTATTTGGGATTCTGATTACCGGCATGGTTTTTGTACAGGGACAGTCTAATTCCCGCACCAATTCAGTCAGCTCTGCTGCGAGCATCGCATCAAGCAGTTCTTCCTTACAACTGTCTTCTGCTCAAAAAGAAGCACAGGAAAAAGAAATCCAGGAAGAGGAGCAAGCAGTTCAGGCCGCAGAAGAAGCAGTTAAACAGCTTGAAACCATGCATACTTTGGAAGATTTGCAGCTAGCTAAGACTGCAGCAGAGAAGGTCAAAGATGCAGCGACGAAGGCTAGATTCCAAAGCCGTATTCAGGCAATAGCTGTCCTGATTGACCCAGAAGGGGCTCAGGCTGGTGTTTATGAAAATCCAGCTGCTGTATCAGAAGAAGCAGTGGCTCAGCCGCAGCAATAAGTTGGCAGCAATCTAATAAGCAGATATAAGCTTAAAATAGAAAAAATGTATTGACAGAAAAGTATCGTCGTGCTATAATGATAGACGGTACTTTTTACTTTTGGTCTCTCAAAAGTGTACAGAGACGTGCTGACAAATGTTGCAAAAGTACACGCAGATGGTAGCTGTCACCAAGTGTATCATCACCAAAATTAAAAAAATACAGGAGAATGTAGATGCCTACAATTAACCAATTGGTTCGCAAACCGCGTAAATCAAAAGTAGAAAAATCTAAATCACCAGCTTTGAACGTTGGTTATAACAGCCATAAAAAAGTTCAAACAAACGTATCTTCACCACAAAAACGTGGAGTTGCAACCCGTGTCGGAACTATGACACCTAAGAAACCAAACTCTGCCCTTCGTAAGTTTGCCCGTGTACGTCTGAGCAACCTGATTGAAGTTACAGCTTACATCCCAGGTATCGGACACAACCTGCAAGAGCACAGCGTAGTGCTTCTTCGTGGTGGACGTGTAAAAGACCTTCCAGGGGTACGTTACCATATCGTCCGCGGTGCACTTGATACAGCAGGTGTTACTGATCGTAAACAAGGCCGTTCTAAATACGGTACTAAAAAACCAAAAGCATAAGGAAAGGGGAGAAAGATAAATGAGTCGTAAAAACCAAGCGCCTAAGCGCGAAGTATTGCCAGATCCGCTTTACAATTCAAAATTAGTTACTCGTCTTATCAACCGCGTTATGCTTGATGGTAAGCGTGGTACAGCGGCTTCTATCGTTTACGGAGCTTTTGACCAAATCAAAGAAGCAACTGGAAACGATGCGCTGGAAGTATTTGAAACAGCTATGGAAAACATCATGCCTGTACTTGAAGTTCGTGCTCGCCGTGTCGGTGGTTCAAACTACCAAGTTCCGGTTGAAGTTCGTCCAGAACGTCGTACAACACTTGGACTTCGCTGGTTGGTAACTATTGCTCGTCAACGTGGTGAGCACACAATGGTTGACCGCCTTGCAAAAGAAATCTTGGATGCATCTAACAATACTGGTGCAGCTGTTAAGAAACGTGAAGACACTCACCGTATGGCAGAAGCTAACCGTGCCTTCGCACACTTCCGTTGGTAAAATCATGATGCTAGGAACGGTAAGGATGCAAGGTGAAAATAGGAAACTGACGCAGTATTCGACGAATACAAGGAAGTTTATCTTTTTCACACAGCATCCCGTTCCGGCTCAAATCGGCTAATTAACTTTAGCCTGAGTTCAATTCAACTTATCTACAAGTTGAGAAAAACAAAAACAAGATAAGCATTGAGAACGGGTAGGTCCTGCCTATCCGTTTTTGCTAAATCATGTTATAATAAATTGTAAAATAAATTAATAGGAGAAATAACCAAATGGCTCGCGAATTTTCACTTGAAAAAACTCGTAATATCGGTATCATGGCCCACGTCGATGCTGGTAAAACAACAACAACTGAGCGTATTCTTTACTACACTGGTAAAATCCACAAAATCGGTGAAACTCACGAAGGTGCGTCACAAATGGACTGGATGGAGCAAGAGCAAGAGCGTGGTATCACTATCACATCTGCTGCGACAACAGCTCAATGGAACAACCACCGTGTAAACATCATCGACACACCGGGACACGTGGACTTCACAATCGAAGTACAACGTTCTCTTCGTGTCTTGGACGGTGCGGTAACCGTTCTTGACTCACAATCAGGTGTTGAGCCTCAAACTGAAACAGTTTGGCGCCAAGCAACTGAGTACGGAGTTCCTCGTATCGTATTTGCTAACAAGATGGACAAGATTGGTGCTGACTTCCTTTACTCAGTAAGCACTTTGCATGATCGTCTTCAAGCAAACGCTCATCCAATCCAATTGCCAATTGGTTCAGAAGATGACTTCCGCGGAATTATCGACTTGATCAAGATGAAGGCTGAAATCTATACTAATGACCTTGGTACAGATATTTTGGAAGAAGATATCCCAGCTGAATACCTTGAGCAAGCTCAAGAATACCGTGAAAAATTGGTGGAAGCAGTTGCTGAAACTGATGAAGATTTGATGATGAAATACCTTGAAGGTGAAGAAATCACAACTGACGAATTGAAAGCTGCTATCCGTAAAGCAACAATCAATGTTGAATTCTTCCCAGTATTGTGTGGTTCAGCCTTCAAGAACAAGGGTGTTCAGTTGATGCTTGATGCGGTTATTGACTACCTTCCAAGCCCACTTGACATCCCAGCAATCAAAGGTATCAACCCAGACACTGAAGAAGAAGAAACTCGTCCTGCATCTGATGAAGAGCCATTTGCAGCTCTTGCCTTCAAGATTGCAACAGATCCATTCGTAGGTCGTTTGACCTTCTTCCGTGTTTACTCAGGTGTTCTTCAATCCGGTTCTTATGTAATGAACACTTCGAAAGGTAAACGTGAGCGCATCGGACGTCTTGTGCAATTACATGCCAATAGTCGTCAAGAAATTGAAACCGTTTATGCTGGGGATATTGCAGCTGCTATTGGTTTGAAGGATACGACTACTGGTGACTCATTGACAGATGAAAAAGCAAAAGTGATTCTTGAGTCGATCCACGTTCCAGAGCCTGTTATCCAGCTGATGGTTGAGCCTAAGTCTAAGGCTGACCAAGACAAGATGGGTATTGCTCTGCAAAAACTGGCTGAAGAAGATCCAACATTCCGTGTTGAAACAAACGTTGAAACTGGTGAAACAGTTATCTCTGGTATGGGTGAGCTTCACTTGGATGTCCTTGTTGACCGTATGCGTCGTGAGTTCAAGGTTGAAGCAAACGTAGGTGCTCCTCAAGTATCTTACCGTGAAACATTCCGCGCTTCTACTCAAGCTCGTGGATTCTTCAAACGCCAATCTGGTGGTAAAGGTCAATTCGGTGATGTATGGATCGAATTTACACCAAATGAAGAAGGTAAAGGCTTCGAGTTTGAAAATGCTATCGTCGGTGGTGTGGTTCCACGTGAATTCATCCCAGCGGTAGAAAAAGGTTTGGTTGAGTCTATGGCGAACGGTGTCCTTGCTGGTTACCCAATCGTTGACGTGAAAGCTAAACTTTATGATGGTTCATACCACGATGTCGACTCATCTGAAACAGCTTTCAAGGTTGCGGCTTCACTTGCTTTGAAAGAAGCTGCTAAGACTGCTCAGCCTGCTATCCTTGAGCCAATGATGTTGGTAACAATCACTGTTCCTGAAGAAAACCTTGGTGATGTTATGGGTCACGTAACAGCTCGTCGTGGACGTGTTGACGGTATGGAAGCACATGGTAACAGCCAAATCGTTCGTGCTTATGTTCCACTTGCTGAAATGTTCGGTTATGCAACAGTTCTTCGTTCAGCATCACAAGGACGCGGTACTTTCATGATGGTATTCGACCACTACGAAGATGTACCTAAGTCAGTACAAGAAGAAATCATTAAGAAAAACAAAGGTGAAGCTTAAGCTTTGAGCTAAACCTTGGCACTCGCGTTTGCGGGTGCTTTTTCTATTTTTTAGAGAAGCATATCCTCAATAAAAAGGGGAAATGATTGATTTTGTAAGTTGTATTCCCGCATTTTCAAAAGTTACTGCTTTGCTTTTTCAAATCAATGAAAGCCGAAATGAAAGTTAGTGAAAGAATTCATAATACTTGTTAATAACAATGAAATCAGTTGCATTTTACCTCAATTAAGTATATAATAGAAATGTTGAAAGGTGATTTGTAGCAACTCAAGTTACTCTTTTCACATAAAAATTTTTTGATTTTCATAAGGAGGAAATCACGAATGGTAGTTAAAGTTGGTATTAACGGTTTCGGTCGTATCGGTCGTCTTGCTTTCCGTCGTATCCAAAACGTAGAAGGTGTTGAAGTTACTCGCATCAACGACCTTACAGATCCAGTAATGCTTGCACATCTGTTGAAATATGACACAACTCAAGGTCGTTTCGATGGTACTGTTGAAGTTAAAGAAGGTGGATTTGAAGTTAACGGTAAATTCGTTAAAGTTTCTGCTGAACGTGACCCAGAACAAATTGACTGGGCTACTGACGGTGTAGAAATCGTTCTTGAAGCAACTGGTTTCTTTGCTAAGAAAGATGCTGCTGAAAAACACCTTAAAGGTGGTGCTAAGAAAGTTGTTATCACTGCTCCTGGTGGAAATGACGTTAAGACAGTTGTATTTAACACTAACCACGACGTTCTTGATGGTACTGAAACAGTTATCTCAGGTGCTTCATGTACTACAAACTGCTTGGCTCCAATGGCTAAAGCACTTCAAGACAACTTCGGTGTTGTTGAAGGATTGATGACTACTATCCACGCTTACACTGGTGACCAAATGATCCTTGACGGACCACACCGTGGTGGTGACCTTCGTCGTGCTCGCGCTGGTGCTGCAAACATCGTTCCTAACTCAACTGGTGCTGCTAAAGCTATCGGCTTGGTTATCCCAGAATTGAACGGTAAATTGGACGGATCTGCACAACGCGTTCCAACTCCAACTGGATCAGTTACTGAATTGGTTGCTGTTCTTGAAAAGAACGTAACAGTTGATGAAGTAAACGCAGCTATGAAAGCAGCAGCTAACGAATCATACGGTTACACAGAAGATCCAATCGTATCTTCAGATATCGTAGGTATGTCTTACGGTTCATTGTTCGACGCAACTCAAACTAAAGTTCTTGATGTTGACGGCAAACAATTGGTTAAAGTTGTATCATGGTACGACAACGAAATGTCATACACTGCACAACTTGTACGTACTCTTGAATACTTCGCGAAAATCGCTAAATAATTCAATGGTAAAAGAAAGAGACTCATTTGAGTCTCTTTTTCTGTACCTTGCTTTGTGAGAATCATCAAAGACAGGTTTGTGGTTTATTGAGCTTCTATTTTCCAAATTTTTAGTCATATAGAAAGTCAGTTCTGATACTTCTGTCCATTTTTCTAAATGCTTCAAGGGGCTGTTTTGCGGTAAGAGAAGCTAAGCATACTTTTCTTAAAGAAAACTATACCAATTTCATGCTTGACAAACCAAAAAAGAGTTTGTATACTATCTCTATTGAAGTTATTTAACTTCAATAGAACTATACCAATTTTAATAAGAAGGGCTGGTTTCTAAGACTAGAAATCAGAAGTAATGTTATGTGTGGAATTGTCGGAGTTGTCGGAAATCGCAACGCAACAGATATTTTGATGCAGGGCTTGGAAAAGCTGGAATACCGAGGTTATGACTCAGCTGGAATTTTTGTAACAACAGGGAAAACTTCTAGTCTGATCAAGTCGGTCGGTCGTATCGCTGACCTACATGCTAAAATTGGCATTGATGTTGCTGGGACTACTGGTATCGGACATACTCGTTGGGCTACTCATGGAAAACCAAGTGAAAACAATGCCCATCCTCATACTTCACAGACCGGCCGTTTTGTCTTGGTTCATAATGGTGTAATTGAGAACTACCTTGATATTAAGAATACTTATCTAGCTGGTCATGACTTCAAGGGGCAGACAGATACAGAGATTGCTGTGCATCTGATTGGCAAATTTGCTGAAGAAGAAGGCTTGTCTCTTTTAGAAGCCTTTAAAAAAGCTCTTCACATTATCCGTGGTTCTTATGCCTTTGCTTTGGTGGATTCAGAAGATGCAGATGTTATCTATGTTGCTAAAAATAAATCTCCACTACTAGTCGGGCTTGGTGAAGGCTACAATATGGTCTGCTCAGATGCTATGGCCATGATTCGCGAGACAAGTCAGTTTATGGAAATTCATGACCAAGAGCTGGTTATTGTCCGTAAAGACAGTGTGGAAGTGCAGGATTATGACGGGCATACTCTGGAGCGTGAAAGCTATACTGCTGAGCTAGATCTGTCCGATATCGGTAAGGGGACTTATCCATACTATATGCTCAAAGAAATCGACGAGCAGCCAACTGTGATGCGTAAGCTAATCAGCGCTTATACAGATGATAAGGGGCAAGTATCAGTTGATGCGGATATTGTCAAGGCTGTTCAGGAAGCTGACCGTCTCTATATCCTTGCGGCTGGAACTTCTTACCATGCTGGCTATGCTTCTAAGCGTATGCTGGAAGAGCTGACGGATACACCTGTTGAGCTGGGCATTGCCTCTGAGTGGGGTTATGCTATGCCGCTCCTTAGCAAGAAGCCTCTCTTTATCTTTATCAGCCAATCTGGCGAAACAGCTGACAGCCGTCAGGTCTTAGTCAAGGCGAATCAGATGGGCATTCCAAGTTTGACCGTGACCAATGTTCCGGGTTCTACGCTTTCTCGGGAAGCCAATCATACCATGCTGCTGCATGCAGGTCCTGAGATTGCGGTTGCTTCTACTAAGGCCTATACAGCTCAAATCGCAGCCTTGGCTTTCTTGGCTAAAGCTGTTGGCGATGCCAATGCTTCTGAGAAAGCGGCAGCCTTTGATTTGGTTCACGAGCTGTCCTTAGTTGCGCAGTCTATTGAGTCCACTTTGTCAGAAAAGGAGTTGATTGACAATAAGGTCCGCGGCCTTCTAGAAACAACTCGCAATGCTTTCTATATCGGCCGTGGTCAAGACTACTATGTGGCGATGGAAGCTAGCTTAAAACTCAAAGAAATTTCTTATATCCAGTGTGAAGGCTTTGCAGCTGGTGAACTCAAACACGGTACGATCTCTCTGATTGAAGACGGGACACCAGTTTTGGCCCTGCTTTCTGATGAAGTCTTGGCTAGCCATACTCGAGGTAATATTTCAGAAGTTGTAGCTCGGGGTGCCAAGGTGCTGACCATTGCTGAGGAGAATGTAGCCAAAGAGGGAGACGATATCGTACTCAATCAGGTTCACCCTTACCTGTCACCAATCTCTATGGTGGTGCCGACACAGCTCATTGCTTACTTTGCAACCTTGCACCGTGGTCTGGATGTAGACAAACCGCGTAATCTGGCTAAGTCTGTCACTGTAGAATAAGCTTTCTAACCAATCTTGATAATAATACTAAGCCTCAGATTTTTCTGGGGCTTTTGGTATGGTATTTTGGAGACGATGCTCTTTGGAAGTCTCTTTCGACCATGGCAAAGCCATGCTGACGACAGTCATCCTATTTCATACAGATGGACAAATAGGTTGAGCATCATTTTTGTATTTATCACTAATTAGTGATAAAATATTTTTATCTTAAATATCAGGAGGACAAAAACATGGTGGAATTAGGTATTTCTACTTTTGGAGAGACAACGCCGCTGGAGGGGACAGGGCAGACCTATACTCATGATGAGCGGATTCGGCAGCTGGTAGCAGAGATTGAGTTGGCAGACAAGGTGGGGCTGGACGTGCATGGCATTGGAGAGCATCACAGGGAGGACTTTGCGGTCTCTGCGCCGGAGATTGTGCTGGCGGCTGGCGCGATCAAGACGGAGAAGATTCGTCTGACCAGTGCTGTCAGTGTCCTGTCGAGCTTGGATCCTATTCGAGTCTACCAGCAGTATGCGACGATTGATGCATTGTCAAATGGCAGAGCAGAGGTCATGGCTGGCCGTGGATCTTTTATCGAGTCCTTTCCGCTCTTTGGCTATGACTTGAAGGATTATGAAGAGCTTTTTGATGAAAAGCTGGACCTGCTCCTCTATGCCAGTGCCTAGACTCGGCTAAATTGGAAGGGCAAGCTGACGCAGACTATTGACAATCGGGAAGTCTACCCACGGGCTGTGCAAGAAACATTGCCAGTTTGGGTAGCGACGGGGGGCAATGTCGAGTCCACCATTAAGGTCGCCCAGAAGGGCCTGCCAATTGCGTATGCCATTATCGGTGGACAGCCTAAGAGCTTCAAGCCCCTGCTGGATGCGTATCGCCGGATTGGGCAGGAAAGTGGCCACTCAGATGAAAAGTTGAAGATCGCTGCCCACTCTTGGGGCTGGGTCATGGAGGATAATGAGGAGGCGGTCCGGACTTACTTCCATCCGACCAAGCAGGTAGTGGACGCTATCTCTAAGGACCGCCCTCACTGGAAGGAGATGACCTATGAGCAATACCTGGATCAGGTAGGACCAGAGGGGGCCATGTTTGTCGGTAGCCCTGAAAAGGTCGCTCAGAAATTGATCAAGATGATAGAGGAGCTGGGACTGAATCGCTTCATGCTGCATCTGCCGTTGGGATCGCTTCCGCATGAGCAGGTACTCCAGTCTATCGAACTCTTTGGCACTAAGGTTGCACCGCTCGTGCGGGAGTATTTTGCAGCTAAGGGTAAGTAAGATTGGAGTAGCAGTTTTTTGATAAAAATTACCTATCTCATCCATAGAAAATATATATGGTACTTATCTAAAAAGGGTACAAAAAATAAGGTGGTTCAGCAGAGTCTGAAAAGCCTTGAAAAAGCTAGCTTAGTCTAGCTTTTTTATTTTGCTTTGATAAATATTTTTAATCAGGCTGATAGGGAAAATATATTTCCCAGGAGAAAGAGAGGATGGTAAGATATATTACAAATTCAAAGAAGGAGGAGGTAATGGTCAGCAAGAAAGAATTAGTGCTGAGAGCTTTTCGGGGTGAAGAAGTTGACCGAGTGCCTGTGGGATTCTGGTTTCACTTTGTAAGCCAAGAGGAAAAGATGCTGGGCCTGGACAATCCAGAGATTTTCAATAAAAGTGTTGAGGGACATGCTGCTTATGTTCGAGCTGCACGGCCAGACTTTGTCAAGATTATGAGCGATGGCTTCTTTAAGTATCCTAGCGCGCTTTATTCGGATCATATTGAGTCCATTCGGGACTTGGCTGCTATCCAGTCTATCGGTGAGCATCATCCTTGGATTGAGCAGCAGATTGAGATGGTTAAGGCTGTAAAAGCAAGCTATCCGGAGGACCTCGCTTCCTTCTACAATATTTTTGCGCCGGTCTCCTATTTCAAGCGCTGGTTCCGCCGGGAAGGGTCGCGAGGAGATAGAGAAATTGCAGATTTTCTAGCAGAGGATCCCGAGTTGACAGGACATGTTTTAGATATCATTGCCACTGATATTGCTATTTTGACTAGGCGCATCATTGAGGAAACGGGCATTGAGGGGATTTATCTCAGCACCCAGCAAGTTCAAGACGGCCGGGTAGATGCGACCAGTTATCGTCGTTATATTGAGCCTAGTACGGTCAAGGTTCTGGAAGCGGCCAATGCGGCTGGCGGTCAGAATATTCTCCACATCTGCGGCTTTGAAGGGGCCAGCAATGATTTGGAACTGTTCAAGGACTATCCGGCTCAAGTCTTTAACTGGGCAACCCATCATGAAGGGGTCAGCTTAGCGGAAGGGCGCAAGCTCTTTGGCGGTCAGACTGTCCTGGGCGGCTTTGAAAATGGCAGAGCAGCTCTTCTGAATACGGGCAGTCGAGCAGAGTTAGAGGCTGAGACCAAGCGGCTGCTGGCTGAAGCTGGCAGTCAGGGAGTGATTCTAGGGGCTGACTGTACTGTACCAGATGATTTTGAAATAGAAAGATTGGACTGGATCCGTCAGGCTGCTAGTCAGTTCTGACGGACTTGCTAAAGTCCTAAAGAGCAATTTTCAACTCTTTCAAGGAGGAAGATAGATGAATCGATATCAAAAAAGGCTTGCAGCTCTTGCTCTGATATTCTTGATAATAGGAACCTTTCTGAGCATCAGTCACATTTATGCTCATCAGTCTTCAGACAAAAAAGAAGATGATTTGCAGGTGCTCAAGAAACTGCCAGAGCAGTCAACTGGCTTGATGCAGCCCAATGATATCGCTGTCCTGCTCTTATCGGATTAGAATTTTACTTAAAAAGATGAAGTAGTCCAATGAAAAAGCTAAAAAACAACTCATTGGCAAGATAGGAACAATAGAGAAAGGAGAGAAGATGACTTCAAAAAGAGAATTAGTACTGAAAGCTTTCAGAGGAGAGCCTGTTGATCGAGTGCCAGTTGGTTTCTGGCATCATTTTACCAGCGAGGATGAGTGGCTGGCTGGTTTTGGAAATCAGGCCATTATTGAGAAAAATCTGTCCGGCCATCAAGCTTTTCTGGCAGAAGTCGACCCAGACTTTATCAAGCTGATGAGTGATGGTTATTTTGCCTATCCTAATGAACGCTTGAAAAAAGTCCAATCTATCAAAGACTTAGCAGATATTGAGCCGCTAGGTGCTGACCACCCTTGGATTAGTGAGCAGGTGGAACTGGTTCAGAAGATTAGGGCTGGCTTTACAGAGGACTTGGTCGCTATTTACAATATTTTTGCGCCAGTGACCTACTTCAAATGGTTGGTCGGCAAGGTTGCTGGTGGAGATGATATCATTGCAGATTTCTTGGCGGAGAATGCGGTGCTCACGAAGCGGGTGCTGGATGTGATTGCTAAAGATATTGCGGCTTTGACGGAGCGGATTATCAAGGAAGCTGGAGCGGATGGAATCTACCTCAGCGTTCAGAGCATTCAGGATGCACGGGTGTCAGCAGAAGATTATAAGACTTTTATTGCTCCTAGTGAATTGGCGGTGCTGGAAGCAGCCAACGCGGCTGGCGGAGTGAATATCCTGCACATTTGCGGTTACGAAGGCGCGCGAAACGATGTTCATCTTTTCACTGACTATCCAGCTCAGGTCATCAATTGGGCAGTGGGGCCAGAAGGTATCAGCCTAGCGGAGGGCCGGAAATTATTTGGCGGTCGGACTGTCCTGGGTGGCTTTGAAAATGGCAAGGACGGCCTGCTCTACACGGGCAGTCAAGCGGCTATTCAAGATGAGACCAAGCGGCTGATAGCAGGAGCTGGCAAGGAAGCTTTGATTATCGGGGCTGACTGTACTATTCCAAGCGATATTGAAGCAGAGCGGATTCAGTGGGTTCGCCAAGCAGCAAGCTTAACATAAGAAGGAGACGAAAGAATGAGCAAGAAAAAATGGATTATTGGTGGAGCAGCAGTGATTGCTATTGTAGCGGCGACTTATTTGGGGCGGACCTTGACAGGTGCTTCATCTAGCAAGACGAGCAGCTCTGCATCAGGCGGCGGTAAGGTCACGACTTTGAAAGTGGCACATACACAGAACTATGTTCCTTATGACTTTGTGGATGAAAAAGGTGAGTCAGATGGCTATGAGGTTGCTGTTCTCAAGGCCATTGATGAAAAGCTGCCAGACTATCAGTTTGAATATACTGGTACCAGTGATGAAGATCTCTTAGTCGGTCTGGAATCTGGAAAATATGACATCGGAACCAAGGGAGCATGGTACACCGAAGAGCGGGCGAAGAAGTTCATCATTCCAAAAAGCCCAATCGGTGCTAGCATTATCGGTTTCACTATCCGCAAGGAAGACGCTGAAAAATACAAAACCATTGATGACTTTGCCAAGGAAAAGGGCAAGCTGGTACCAATTTCTCCGCAGAATGCTCAATGGGCGGTTATCGAAGAGTATAACCAAAAGCATAGCGGTGCTCCTATTGATTTGACTGCAGCAGAGTCCTTCAAGGTGGCTGATGCTTATGCTTGGGTTCTGGAAGGACGCTACGATGCCTTCTTTGACATCAAGCTGTCGTTTGAAAAAGCTGTGACTGACAAGGAAGGTTCTTACCACCAGTATGCGGATCAACTGACTTGGTTCCCTTACAAGGGGATTCCGACCTATCCCCTGCTTCATAAAAACGAAAAAAATGAAGAATTTGCTAAGGCATACGAGAAGGCAATTAAGGAACTGGAAAAGGACGGAACCTTGGCTAAACTATCTGAAAAGTATTTCGGAGAAGATGTCTTCTCTTATGTGGACAAGGATTAGTGGCTGCTGTCTGCTGATTACGGAAAATCAAAAGGCTGACTGAGAAGCTGGCTGAATATAGAGTTGGTGGCTTCTAAGCTGACCTTGCTGCTGTTTGAAGGAATTTTCAAAGAGGATAACTAGGCGAGAGCATGGCTGCTCCAAGCTGAAAGTGCCCGCCCAAGAGAAGCTTATTCTATCTAATCACTGTCGAAGGAGAAGAAAATTATGGTCTCGTATGACTTATCCCGTGTCTTTGGCCTGCTGCCTAGTCTGCTGCAGGCTCTGCCGACCACTTTATGGATTATGTTTGTGACAGCTTTGATTGGCTCCTTGCTGGGTGGTCTGTTGGCTTGGGCTCAGATTTCTGAGGAGCAGTCTTTTGCTGGCCTAGCTAGAGGATATATATTTATCCTTAGATGTACACCGCCTATTGTCTTACTTTTCTTGGTTTTTTATGGCATTCCAGAGTTTTTAGAATGGTGGCTGGGGCTGGATATCAATAATTGGTCGCGGACTGTGTTTGTCATCATCACCATGATTCTGCTCTTTGCGGCCATGATTGCGGAAGTCTTCAAGGCAGCTTATCTTGCTGTTCCCAAGGGACAGACCGAGGCAGGTCTCAGTATTGGCTTGGCACCGGTGCAGACTTTTCTGCGTATTGTCCTGCCACAGGCTTTTCGCATCGCCCTGCCCAATCTGACTACTGCCCTTCTTAATCTCATGCGGGATGCTGCGCTAGCTTATACGATTGGGGCAGTTGATGTCATGGGAGCGGGGCAAAATCTCATCAGCCGTAATCTAGGCAATTATTCCCTCGAAACCTATACAGCGGTGGCCTTGATTTACTGGGGGATTGCCCTAGTGGTTTCGCTTGCTTCCCAGCTTCTGGAAAAAAGTCTGATAGTCAAGGAGAGGTAAAGCATGGATTTGAATTATATTGTAAATACCTTTCTGGTTACTTTGAAAGGCATACCGGTAACCCTGATCATTATGGTGGTGGCTATTCTGCTCAGCTTTATTCCAGCCTTGCTCTTGGCTTTAGGGCAGATTTATAAAGTTCGAGGTGTGCGGACCTTTTCAGTGGTTTATCTGGCCTTTATTCGGGCGACGCCTCCCATTTTGCTCATTCTCTTTTTCTATAGTCTTTTTCCTAGCTTACTGAATCAAATTTTTAAAAGTCTGGGCAGTCAGGTAGACGTCTTTAAGTTCAATCCGCTTTACTATGCTTTCATCATTTATAGCCTGATGACGACAGGCAGCTTGTCGGAAATACTGCGCTCTGCCATATTAACAGTGGATAAAGGGCAGTTAGAAGCGGCTCAAGCGATTGGTTTAACGAATTTTCAAGCCTATCGGAGAATTGTTTTTCCTCAGGCTCTGCGCTCAGCCCTGCCCAATCTGGCCAATCTGGTTATCAATCTAGTCAAGGGAACTTCGTTGGTATTTGTCATGACAGTCAAGGATATCACAGCCTTGGCTAAGATAGAGGCCTCCCATTCTTACCAGTATTCAGAGTCTTATCTGGTGATTTTTGTTATTTATCTCATTATTTGTGGCTTGATTCAGTGGATGTTTAGGGGCTTGGAAAAGCGCTACGCTCTTGCTTAGGAAGGAAAGATTATGTTAGAAGTAAAACATATCTCCAAACGATTTGGAGAGCACCAGGTGCTGGCAGATGTCAGTCTCAAGGTCAATCAAGGTGACGTTGTAGTTATTCTGGGACCGTCAGGCTCTGGGAAAACAACATTTCTGCGCTGTCTGAATCACTTAGAAAAAGCGGATGGCGGCCAGTTGACTTTGTCTGGTAAGGACTATGATTTGGCTAAGCTCAGCAAAAAGGAGATTTTGGAAATTCGTAGAAAGACGGCCTTTGTCTTCCAGCATTATAATCTCTTTGCCAATAAAACAGCCCTTGAAAATATCTTAGAAGGCTTAGTGATAGCTCGTAAGATACCGAGGGAAGAAGCGCTTAAGATTGCGGAAGAGTCCTTGAATCGCGTGGGCCTCTTGGCCTACAAAGACTACTATCCTTCTCAGCTATCAGGCGGCCAGCAGCAGCGGATTGGGATTGCGCGTGCCATTGCTGTCAAGCCAGATGTCATCCTGCTGGATGAACCAACTTCGGCTCTAGATCCGGAATTGGTCGGTGAAGTTCTCAGCGTCATGAAACAGTTGGCTCAGGAGGGAGTGACCATGGTTGTTGTGACCCATGAGATGAGCTTTGCTCGTGATGTGGCCAACCATGTTATCTTTATGGACGGAGGTCACATCATCGAAGAAAATCCTCCTCAGGAATTCTTCAGCAGTCCAAAGGAAGAGCGGACCCAACAGTTTCTGTCCCGCATTCTGTCCGATGCCAGCTATAGTGTAGAATATATGATTTAAAATCTGGATTGTGTCCAGATTTTTATTATAAAAAGACATCTTTATAGGAATGAAAAGGACCTAAACGACAATTTTTAATTACATTTGTAAATTTATTTTAAAAAATTATGTAAAATCTATTGACAAATAAATTCTGTCATGATAAAATTACAACTGTAAACAAAAAAGTTTACGTAAATTTAATCAGAAGATGTGAATATAGCCGGAAGGCGATTATTTTTGGGAGGATTAAAAATTATGTAAAATTATCTTCTGCTGAAAGAGATCAAATCACTCATAAAAATAGAGACTGAATCAGTCTTGATTTTTGAAAAGAGAATAAGTTATGTAAAATAATAGATTGCAGAAGATCTCCCAAATCAAAATTTATAGTGGATAAGGAAGAGATTTCTTATCTGAAACTTTGGTAAAATCAAAAATTATGTAAAGCAAAATATGAAAACAGCGAGGTAATGCTATGAACAACAACTACAACAATTTTAACAATATGGACGACCTTTTCAACCAACTTATGGGACGCATGGGTGGCTACAACAGCGAACACCGGCGCTACTTGATTAATGGTAGAGAGGTCACACCGGAAGAGTTTGCTCAGTACCGGGCTACTGGCAAGCTCCCTGGTCAAGGAACAGGTGAGCAAACTGGACAAGCTGCTGCTCAAGGACCTAAGCAGGATGGTATCCTGGCTAAGCTAGGTCGCAATCTAACTCAGGAAGCTCGTGATGGTAAGTTAGATCCAGTCATTGGACGCAATAAGGAAATCCAAGAAACTGCTGAAATCCTTTCTCGTCGGACCAAGAACAATCCTGTATTGGTCGGAGATGCCGGAGTTGGTAAGACAGCTGTCGTAGAAGGCTTGGCTCAGGCTATCGTTAATGGTGATGTGCCAGCGGCCATCAAGAATAAGGAAGTTATTTCTGTTGATATTTCCGGTCTGGAAGCTGGTACTCAATATCGTGGTAGCTTTGAAGAAAATATCCAAAACTTAGTCAATGAAGTCAAGGAAGCCGGTAACATTATCCTCTTCTTTGATGAAATCCATCAAATCCTAGGAGCAGGATCTATCGGTGGAGATAGTGGCTCTAAGGGCATGGCGGATATTCTCAAACCAGCGCTTTCTCGTGGTGAGTTGACAGTTATCGGGGCTACTACTCAGGACGAGTACCGGAATACCATTCTCAAAAATGCAGCTCTGGCTCGCCGATTCAATGAAGTCAAGGTCAATGCACCGTCTGACGAAGATACCTATAAAATTCTTCAAGGTATTCGTGACTTGTACGAAAAGCACCACAATGTCATCCTGCCGGATGAAGTGCTGAAAGCGGCTGTGGACTACTCTGTTCAGTATATTCCACAACGGAGCCTGCCAGACAAGGCCATTGACCTGGTCGATGTGACTGCTGCGCACTTGGCAGCCCAGCATCCAGTGACTGATGTTCATGCGGTTGAAAATGAGATTGCTGAACAGAAAAACAAACAGGAAGCGGCTGTTGAGAAAGAAGATTATGAAGCAGCTCTGAATGCTAAGACTCGCATTGAAGAGCTAGAAAAGAAAATTCAAAATCACACTGAGGATATGAAGGTGACAGCTACAGTCAACGACGTAGCAGAGTCTGTTGAACGGATGACGGGTGTACCAGTATCTCAGATGGGTGCCAGCGACATTGAGCGCCTCAAGGGCATGAATGACCGTCTTAAAGCTAAAGTTATCGGCCAAGATAAGGCTGTAGAAGCCGTGGCTAGAGCTATACGCCGTAACCGTGCAGGATTTGATGAAGGCAACCGTCCAATCGGAAGTTTCCTCTTTGTTGGACCAACTGGTGTTGGTAAGACTGAGCTGGCTAAGCAACTGGCTCTGGATATGTTCGGTACCAAGGAAGCCATTATCCGTCTGGATATGTCTGAATACTCCGACCGGACTGCTGTTTCCAAGCTGATTGGTACGACTGCAGGCTATGTCGGCTATGATGACAACAACAACACCCTGACCGAGCGTGTGCGCCGCAATCCTTACTCTATCATTCTCTTGGATGAGATTGAAAAGGCTGATCCACAAGTGATTACCCTTCTCCTTCAAGTTCTGGATGACGGTCGTTTGACAGATGGTCAAGGGAATACAGTCAACTTCAAGAATACGGTTATCATTGCGACTTCCAATGCTGGCTTTGGCTACGAAGCAGGCTTGGAAGAAGATGCTGAAAAGCCTGATCTGATGGATCGACTCAAAGCTTACTTCCGTCCAGAATTCCTCAATCGTTTCAACGCAGTTATTGAGTTCTCTCATCTCAAGAAAGAAGATTTGATGGAGATTGTTAATCTCATGCTGATCGAAGTAAATCAAACCTTGAGCAAGAAAGAAATTGATTTGGCTGTATCTGACGCAGCTAAGGAATTCCTGCGCGATGCTGGTTATGACCAAGTCATGGGTGTTCGTCCGCTCCGCCGTGTCATCGAGCAGCAAATTCGTGACAAGGTAACCGACTTCCACTTGGATAATCTAGATGCTAAGCACTTGACAGCCGATTTGGAAGATGGTGTCTTGGTTATCCGAGAAAAAGGTGCTGACGCATCTGAAGAAGACAAGCAGGCAGAATAAAGCTTACTAAGTTAACTACCTTTTCAAAGACCTCCTTCTGAGATGAAGGCAGGTCTTTTTTTGATGAGTATGAATTTCAAATAACTCTCCTTTCTGGAAATAAATTAGCATTTATCCCAAAATCTCAACTAAATTCTCCTTGATATTGCTGAAGCAGTCGATGACTCGAATCAACCTAGTTTCTCTCAAATAAGAGAGATGAATAATTTTTGACGAAAGCAGACTGCTATGAAACAGTAACTACAATTAAGCACAATGTCATTATCTTTGCCATTCTCAGCACTCTATGCGGCTGGATTGGTTATGTTGTTGATAAAGTAACCGGCCAAGCTCTTTACGATAATATCGGAACAGAGATAGGAAGCGGCTCTTTAGGGATGCTGATTTGGCTGGTAACTCCGTTAATCTGTACCATCTTTCTCCGTAGCTTTGGCGGAGATAGCTGGAAAGAAGCAGGGTTTTCCATTAATTTTAAAGATAATAAAAAATTATACCTGATTAGTTTTTTAGTTTACCCACTTGTTACGATAATAGTGATATTCTTGGGACTGATGACGCAAGGCATCAGAGTGACAGATGTGAAGGTTGAGTTCACGGCCTATCTTGGCATCTTGCTCACACAGGTCGGAACTCAATTCATAAAAAATATTTTTGAAGAATCCGTTTGGAGGGCATATCTTACCAATCAATTAATCAAATTAAAATTATCTGACTTAAAACTATATCTACTTGTTGGCTTTATCTGGTGGATTTGGCATCTGCCTTACATTATGAAGTTTCTGTCTGAGAGAGAAATCCAAAATACCTTGCCGGTTGGAAGGTTTGCATTCTTCCTTATCGGGATGATAACTGTTGCATGCTGGACGGTCATGTATACAGAGATTTTTAGACTTACTAAGTCTGTCTGGCCGCTGGTAATTATGCACAACATAATACGGAAAGGCGAGCTAACAAAGTAAGAAAAGAAGATAATATTAATTCTTTTTTCTATCTTAATAGAGGCAAAAGGCTCTCATAAGTCTATAAAAGTGGGAAAAGTTGACATTTTAATGAGTTGTGTTCTAATTTTTTTGTACATTTTCAAGTTTTTATATATGTAAATGTCAGAAAAAAGTGTATAATGGATTAGTAAATTAAATTTTAGGAGAGGATTTAATTATGAAAAAGTTGGATATTACAACCATGCCCGACTATAGGAAAGTCGAGGCTGTTGTTCAGTTGTTAGTTAATGGAACCTTAACTAGTTATCGAATTGCGACGGATGCAAACATCAGCAAGATGAGTATCCTGACCTTAACTAAAGGGACCAGCAAAATTAAGAACATTACTTATCAAACTGCGATGGCCTTAATTAATTGGTATGAAGAAAACCATGAAAAATACGGCATCACTATTCATCAAAAGGCCGCAGGATAGTCTAAAACTATGATGTAGCTCAACCCTAACCCAGCTAACCATTTGGATAGCTGGGTTTTTCTATGCCTCTTAGCGATTGCCGGCTCGCAGAGTCGAGCAGAGCTTAGAGGCATAGATGCAGTTTGAGCGTAATCGAAAACTACGTTCTGTAAAAACTTAATGAGACAAGCCAGAGGCGCAGTCGGACTTAGGAGCAGCGATGCTCACTTTCTTACTTTTTTCTGTCCTTATGGGCAGATTTTGACAGTTCAAGAGTGAACAGTCACCTGTGTAATTCTTGGTCTTTTTGTTACCGTTTTCAAGATTTATAATAAATCTATAAAAAAGATGAGATTATCCTTATCTTGCGATATAGGGATAATTTTCTTATAATAGATATGAGACAATTTTTATCGTTTCTACGACCATTGTTTATCCTGTTCTGATGTCAGAACAGATTTTAGTAAAAATAAGGAGAATCTAATGTCACAATTATCAGTTAATGCCATTCGCTTTTTAGGGATTGACGCGATTGAAAAGTCTAAGTCAGGTCACCCTGGCGTAGTCATGGGCGCTGCGCCGATGGCCTATGACTTGTTTACTAAACAACTTCGTATCAATCCAGAAGAGCCAAACTGGATTAACCGCGATCGCTTCGTCCTGTCTGCAGGACATGGTTCTATGCTGCTTTATGCCTTGCTTCATCTGTCTGGCTTTAAAGATGTCAGCATGGACGAAATCAAAAACTTCCGCCAATGGGGTTCTAAGACACCAGGTCACCCAGAGTTTGGCCACACAGCTGGTGTTGATGCTACTACTGGCCCACTGGGACAGGGGATTTCTACAGCTACTGGATTTGCTCAGGCAGAGCGTTTCTTGGCTGCTAAGTATAATCGTGAAGGCTATCCAATTTTTGACCACTATACTTATGTCATCTGTGGTGATGGTGATTTGATGGAGGGGGTTTCAGCTGAAGCTGCTTCTTATGCTGGTCTGCAAAAGCTGGACAAGCTGGTTGTTCTCTATGATTCAAATGATATCAACCTAGATGGAGAGACTAAGGATTCCTTTACAGAAGATGTTCGTGCCCGCTATGAAGCCTACGGTTGGCATACTGCTTTGGTGGAAGACGGAACAGACCTTGCAGCGATTGATGCAGCCATCAATGAAGCTAAGGCTTCCGGCAAACCATCTTTGATTGAAGTTAAGACGGTTATCGGTTATGGTTCTCCAAACAAGCAAGGAACGAATGCAGTGCACGGTGCGCCTCTGGGAGCAGAAGAAGCGGAAGCTACTCGTAAAGCCTTGGGCTGGGACTATGCGCCATTTGAGATTCCTGAGGAAGTCTATGCTGACTACCGTACAAATGTAGCAGAGCGTGGTGCCGCAGCATACGATGCTTGGAAACAGCTAGTAGAGGACTACAAGCAAGCCCATCCAGAATTGGCAGCAGAAGTAGCAGCTATCATTGCTGGTCAGGATCCAGTAGAAATCAAACCAGAAGACTTCCCAGTGCTTGAAAATGGCTTCTCTCAAGCGACCCGTAATTCCAGTCAGGATGCCCTCAATGCAGCAGCTAAGGTCCTTCCAACTTTCCTTGGCGGTTCTGCTGACTTGGCTCATTCTAATATGACCTACATCAAGGAAGACGGCCTGCAGGATGATGCCCACCGTCTCAACCGCAACATCCAGTTTGGTGTGCGCGAGTTTGCTATGGGAACAATTCTTAACGGTATGGCGCTTCATGGTGGTCTTCGTGTTTACGGTGGTACATTCTTCGTATTCTCAGACTATGTTAAGGCAGCTGTCCGTTTGTCTGCCCTTCAAGGCTTGCCAGTGACTTATGTCTTCACGCATGACTCTATTGCAGTAGGTGAAGACGGTCCGACTCACGAACCGATTGAGCATTTGGCTGGTCTGCGTGCCATTCCAAACCTGACTGTTTTCCGTCCAGCAGACGCACGTGAAACTCAGGCAGCTTGGTACTTGGCCCTTAAGAGCCAATCCACTCCGACTGCTCTGGTCTTGACCCGTCAAAATCTGACAGTCGAAGAAGGCACAAACTTTGACAAGGTAGCTAAAGGTGCTTATGTGGTCTACGAAACAGGGGCAGATTTCGATACCATCTTGCTGGCTTCTGGTTCTGAGGTTAATTTGGCTGTTGCAGCTGCTAAAGCACTTGCAGCAGAAGGCGCTAAAATTCGTGTGGTCAGCGTGCCATCAACAGAGCTTTTTGATGCTCAAGATGCAGTCTACAAAGAAGAAATTCTGCCTAATGCAGTTCGTCGTCGCGTAGCGATCGAGATGGCAGCTAGCCAGCCTTGGTACAAGTATATCGGTCTAGACGGTGCAGTTATCGGAATCGATCAATTCGGTGCATCTGCTCCGGCAGGCAAGGTTCTGGAAGAATATGGCTTTACAGTTGAGCATGTAGCAGAAGTTGTTAAAAATCTTAAATAAAAAGACATAAAATCAGGGTATTAGTCATCCTGATTTTTACTTTTTAAAAAATGTGGTTAGGCCAGTCATGCTTCATCCGACTTGAGACGGACTTTGCCTGAAAAGTCAGAATCGTCTTGTAAAAATAAGGGAAATCTGCTATAGTAGTTCATATATGACATTCGAAGGAGAAAAGATATGAATCCAATTATGCTTATTGTATTTGCGGTTGTACTGGTAGGGATGACTTATTTCCAGATGCGTGCCCAAAAGAAACAGGCTCAGCAGCGTATGGAAAGTCTTAACAAGCTGCAAAAGGGTTATGAAGTCATTACCATCGGCGGTTTATACGGAACAGTAGATGAAGTGGACACAGACAAGAAAACAGTTGTTCTGGATGTGGACGGTGTTTACCTGACCTTTGAACTGACAGCTATTAAAACTGTACTGCCATTGACTGAGGGCATTCCTGCTGCTGCTGGCGGTGAAGGAAGCGTTGACCTTCCCGAGGAAGAATCAGCGATTGAAGAGTAAAGAAATAAACAGCTTGCGGGCTGTTTTTTTGTTTTGACTCATGTGGCTAGGAGGTGTTTGATTGCAAGCTTATCTGCCTTGCGGTTTGGACAGGCTGGGTGAGTTTGGATTCTCTGGTTGACATTCTGTCCTTATTTTATAGCCTCAGGCTTGAAAAAGCGGATGAATTGCCCACATTCCAAGGATTTATGATATAATGAACTGACAAAACTTTAAATAGGATAAAAAGTATGTTTAGTTTTAAGAAAAAAGAAAAGCTGAACGCACCGCTGAATGTTCCCAAACACATTGCTGTCATTATGGACGGTAATGGCCGCTGGGCCAAAAAAAGGATGCAGCCTCGCGTGTTCGGTCATAAGGCTGGCATGGAAACCTTGCAAAAGGTGACGATTGCTGCCAAGGAAATGGGTGTTCAGGTCTTGACTGTCTATGCCTTTTCAACGGAAAATTGGTCTCGGCCGGAAAAGGAAGTTTCCTTTATCATGAATCTGCCGGTTGAATTTTACGACCGCTATGTGCCGGAGCTGCACAAGAACAATGTAAAAATCCAGATGATTGGTGATACGGCTAAGCTTCCTGAGGCGACATTTGAAGCTTTGGAAAAGGCTGAAAGCCTGACCAAGCTCAATACAGGTTTGATTCTCAATTTTGCTCTAAACTACGGTGGTCGATATGAGATTAATCAGGCGGTTAAACTGATTGCTCAGGATGTTTTGGATGCCAAACTTAGTCCCGGTGACATTACTGAGGAAGTCATTGGCAACTACCTCTATACCAGCAATTTGCCCAAGATGCTGCGCGATCCGGATCTGGTGATTCGGACCAGTGGGGAACTGCGCCTCAGCAATTTTCTGCCTTGGCAGTCAGCCTACAGTGAGCTGTATTTTACGGATATTCTCTGGCCTGACTTTGATGAGAAGGCTTTGAAGGCTGCAATTGCAGAATACAGCCGTCGGAATAGACGCTTTGGCGGTGTTTAAGGGAGAAAGTAAAAGAGTATGAGTAAAAATTTACAAAAACGTTTAATCTTTGGAGGAATCGCTCTTGCTATTTTTATTCCTCTGGTATTGACAGGAGGCGTCATCTTTCAGATTTTTGTGGGACTACTGGCCATGCTGGCGGTGCATGAATTTCTCCAAATGAAAGGTCTGCCGACAGCGACCATCGAGGGCGTCTTGGCCATGCTGGCAGCCTTTGTCCTAACCCTGCCCTTGGAGAACTATCTGAAGTTTCTGCCAGTGGATGGTAATGTCGTGGCCTATGGCTTGGTCGTCTTCCTTCTGTTGATTTCAACTGTCCTAGGTTCCAACTACACTTTTGAGGATGCGGCCTATCCGATTGCAGCTAGTTTTTATGTTGGTCTTGGTTTTAATGCCTTGATTGATGCCCGCTTGATGAATATTGACAAGGTCCTGCTAGCTCTCTTTATCGTCTGGGCTACTGACAGCGGAGCTTATCTGGTCGGGGTGCGTTTCGGTAAAAGAAAGCTGGCGCCGAGAGTTTCTCCTAATAAGACTATTGAAGGAAGCCTGGGCGGCATTCTATCAGCCGTTCTAGTGACTGGAATCTTTATGTTGGTTCGACCGCAAGTAGCGACTCCTTATAATGCCTTTGTCTTTTTGATTCTGGCAGTGCTATTTAGTATTGCAGGCCAGCTGGGTGATTTGGTCGAAAGCTCAGTCAAGCGTCATTTCGGGGTCAAGGATTCTGGTAAATTCATTCCTGGCCACGGCGGTGTCTTGGATCGTTTTGACAGCCTTCTCTTCGTCTTTCCGCTGATGCATTTCTTCGGCTTGTTCTAAGACAGTCGAGCATAGCTGAAAGCAAGGGACGGTACGTTTGTCCAAAGACCGCGCAATCTGAGAAGGAACTAGGAATTAGAGCTCAAAATTTTGAATTGAGCTTCTAACCTATTTTCAGGAGTGTCAGCTATGCAGGGGCGGGAAGCTCGGTATTTGGCCGTTTTCTGCTCCTTCTTTGATTTAAAGAAAAAATAAGATTTCTAGGAAAGGTAAAATATAGAAGTCCATGCAGTTTATAACCTTTATTATTATTTTTGGGATCATTGTAGTGGTCCATGAGTTCGGACACTTCTACTTTGCGAAGAAGTCCGGCATTTTGGTCAGAGAGTTCGCTATCGGTATGGGACCCAAGATTTTCTCCCATATTGGCAAGGACGGGACGGCCTATACGATTCGGATTTTACCCTTGGGGGGCTATGTGCGCATGGCCGGCTGGGGGGAAGACTCCACTGACATTAAGGTGGGCACACCGGCTAGTCTGAGCTTGGATGCAGAGGGCAAGGTGGTTCGCATCAATCTCTCTGGCAAAAAGGTTGACCAGACAGCTCTGCCCATGAATGTGACCGGCTTTGACTTTGAGGAAAAGCTGGAGATCACAGGTCTGGTCCTTGACGAGCTCAAGACTTATGCAGTAGATCATGATGCAACGATTGTTGAAGAAGACGGCACTGAGGTGCGGATTGCACCGCTGGATGTTCAGTATCAGAATGCTAGTATCTGGGGCCGCCTCATCACCAACTTTGCTGGCCCTATGAATAACTTCATCCTGAGCGTGCTGGTATTTATGCTGCTGGCCTTTGTTCAGGGTGGCGTTCGTGATGAGAACAGCAATCATTTCCAAGTCATGGATGGTAGTGCTATAGCAGCTGCCGGAGTTCAAAATAACGACCAAATCCTTAAGATTAATGACTATGAGATTAACAATTGGGCGGATCTGACTAGTGCTCTGGCGAAAATCACAGGCAAGAGCAAGGAAGCGCCGACCTTGTCAGTTACCTATAAGCACGGCAGTGAAACGAAAGAGATTACCGTACAGCCTAAAAAAGACGGCAATCGTTATCTGCTAGGGGTATCCCCAACAGTCAAGACAGGCTTCTGGGACAAGGTGATTGGCGGCTTTACTGCAGCTTGGTCTACCACAGTTCGCATTTTGTCAGCTCTGAAAGATATCGTCTTCAACTTCAATATCAATAAGCTGGGCGGTCCGGTCGCTATTTACAATTTCAGCAGTCAGGCTGCAGAGCAAGGCTTGCCAGCAGTCCTTAGCCTTTTGGCCATGCTGTCGCTCAATATCGGTATTTTCAACCTGATTCCTATTCCGGCCTTGGACGGCGGAAAAATCGTCCTCAATATTCTGGAGGCTATCCGCAGAAAACCGCTGAGAAGAGAAACGGAGACCTATATCACTCTGTCTGGAGTGGCTATTATGGTCATCCTGATGATTGCCGTGACCTGGAACGATATCATGAAATTATTCTTCTAAGAAACTAAAGTTCTTAGAACTATGAAAAAGAAATTATTCAATGAAAGTCAAGGAGTTTTGTTTTTATGAAACAAAGTAAAATGTTAATTCCAACCCTGCGTGAGATGCCTAGCGATGCTCAAGTTATCAGCCACGCTCTTATGTTACGAGCTGGCTATGTCCGTCAGGTTTCAGCTGGAGTCTATTCTTATCTGCCGCTGGCCAATCGCGTGATTGAAAAAGCAAAAAAAATCATGCGGGAAGAGTTTGACAAGATTGGTGCAGTGGAGATGCTGGCGCCTGCCCTGCTCAGTGCAGACCTCTGGCGTGAGTCTGGCCGTTATGAGACCTACGGTGAAGACCTCTATAAGCTGAAAAATCGGGAGAAATCCGACTTTATCCTAGGGCCAACCCATGAGGAAACCTTTACAGCTATCGTCCGTGATTCGGTTAAATCCTATAAACAGCTGCCACTTAATCTCTATCAGATTCAGCCTAAATACCGCGATGAAAAGCGTCCTCGTAACGGGCTCTTGCGGACGCGTGAGTTTATCATGAAAGATGCCTACAGTTTCCATGCTAACTATGACAGCTTGGATGTAGCTTATGATGAATACAAGTCTGCCTATGAGAAAATCTTTACCCGCAGCGAGCTGGATTTCAAAGCCATTATCGGTGATGGTGGTGCTATGGGGGGCAAGGACAGCCAAGAATTCATGGCCATTACGCCAGACCGGACGGATGTGAACCGCTGGGTGGTTTTGGACAAGTCTGTAGCCAGCTTTGATGAGATTCCTGAGGATGTTCAGGAGGCTATTCGGACAGAATTGACCAGCTGGATGGTATCTGGTGAGGATACCATTGCCTACTCCAGTGAGTCCAGCTATGCTGCCAACCTTGAAATGGCGACGGATGAATACAAGCCTGCAGGACGTGTTGTGACTGAGGAAGAAGTAGCCCGTGTCTCAACGCCTGACTGCAAGACCATTGACGAAGTTGCTGCCTTCCTTGGGCTGGATGAAAGCCAGACAATCAAGACCTTGGTTTACATGGCTGACGAGTCTCCTGTCGTAGCACTTTTGGTCGGCAATGACCAGCTTAATGAAGTCAAGCTGAAAAATCATTTGGCAGCGGATTTCTTTGATGTGGCGAGTGAAGATCAAGTCCGTCAGCTCTTGGGAGCAGGTTTTGGCTCACTAGGGCCAGTCAATCTGCCAGAAGGCGTGAGAATCATTGCTGACCGTAAGGTGCAAGACCTAGCTAACGCTGTGGTTGGTGCTAACGAAGATGGTTACCACTTGACCGGTGTCAATCCAGGCCGTGACTTTACCGCTGAGTATGTGGATATCCGTGAGGTTCGTGAAGGTGAAATTTCTCCGGACGGCCAAGGTGTCCTCAAGTTTGCTCGCGGGATTGAGATTGGGCACATCTTTAAGTTGGGAACTCGCTACTCTGACAGCATGAACGCTAATGTTTTGGACGAAAATGGTCGAGCAGTACCAATGATTATGGGTTGCTACGGTATCGGCGTCAGCCGTCTCCTGTCCGCTGTTATGGAGCAGCATGCCCGTCTCTTTGTCAATAAAACTCCTAAGGGCGAATTCCGCTATGCTTGGGGAATCAACTTCCCGAAAGAGCTGGCACCATTTGATGTGCACTTGATTCCGGTCAATGTCAAGGACGAGGAAGCCTTGACTCTAACAGACCAAATCGAGGCTAACTTGCTAAGTGCTGGTTATGAGGTCTTGGTGGATGATCGCAATGAGCGTGCTGGTGTTAAGTTCAGTGACAGCGATTTGATTGGTCTCCCAATCCGTGTGACAGTTGGTAAGAAAGCTGCAGAAGGCATTGTCGAAGTCAAGATTAAGGCTAGTGGCGATACCATTGAAGTCCACGCTGATAATTTGCTAGAAACCTTGTCAATTTTGACAAAATAAAATAAACTGCCAGTTTTATCTGGCAGTTTTCTTTTGCTTATTGGAGGTGAAAATGCTATAGTAGGAAAAAATAGATTGGAGGACCGATTGATGGGATTATTCGGCGGTTTATTAGGCAATGCCTCTCAGAAAGATATTGAAAAAACAGAAAGACAATTAGAGGATATTCTGACATCAACAGAGAATGTAGAACTGGCTTTTAGCCTCATTCGTGACTTGATTGTCTTTACAGATAAGCGTTTAATCTTGGTCGACAAGCAGGGAATGACTGGCAAAAAGACTTCTTATAAGTCTTTTCCTTATCGCTCTATCAGTCGCTTCTCAGTAGAAACAGCTGGGCATTTCGACTTAGATGCTGAGCTGAAAATCTGGGTTTCCAGCGCTCAAGAGCCAGCAGAAGTCCTGCAATTTACCAGCGACCGCAGTGTCATCGCTATCCAAAAAGCCTTAGCGGAAGCGGTTTTAAGATAGCATATTGCCCCTTTAGGATTTAAAAATAAACAGAAAAGCCTTCTGAGCATTAACTATAAAGTTAAATCACTCAGAATGCTTTTTTATTCTTCTGTCAAACCTTGCTCTCTCATAAAGTTAAAGACCTCTTCGGGTTTATCTTGGAGTTTATTAAAGACAGTTTGTTCGCTATCAGAACCACCTGTGGACTGAATCAGCTGTTCTTGATCTATTTTGCTGAGGTCAAAGTCAAAAATTGCTGAAGCTATTTTCTTGTCTTCGGAAATCTCAACGTGAATTTCAAGCCCCTTTAACTTTTCCTTGTTTTCTATCATAGAATTTTTCTGAGCATATTCGCTATAGAATTTTGTTAATTCTTCGACGCTCATCTTTTGATTTTCTTCAGAGATAGTTTGGCTAGCGATGAGTTGAAAAGATACAATCTTTTCTTTTGTATAGAAAAACTTGATTGAATTGGTATAATGCTCATCGATTTTTTTAGAAAAAGTTTTCGTCTTCACCTTTTCTTCTTTGACTTTACTTTGGCTCTGGCTCTGATTTTGCTTGGGCTTGTTTTCTTGCTTATGCTGATTAGGCATACTGCAGGCAGTCAGGGTCAGCAGACAAGCGCTGGCTAATAGAATTTTCTTCACAATTAAGACTCCTTTTGATAAATGTTTTTTCTATTATATCATAACTTAGCACCAAGAAGAATGTCTTGATAATTGTATTGGAACTCGCGCTTTGCCCTACTCTTTTTCTGTCGAAAAAAGTGCTGATTTATGGTAAAATAGGGTCACTACTGTACGAGGAAATATCATGTCAAACAAGTTTGAAATTTTAATGCATCAGCTGGATATGCCCCTTGAAATGAGAAATTCAGAGGCCTTTTTGAATGCAGAAATCGAGAAGGTTCTGGTCCACAAGGTCAGTCGGGTCTGGGAGTTTCATTTTTCTTTTGCGAATATTCTGCCCATTGAGATTTTTCGGGAATTGCAGAAGCGCCTAGCTCAAGAGTTTTCTAAGACGGGCAATCAGGCTATTTTTGAAATTCACTGTCAGGCTCCCCAGGTGTCGGACGAGCTCTTGCAGGCTTATTACCAGCTGGCCTTTGAGGAAGGTCCATGTGCCAGTCATGGCTTTAAAAGCCTGTATCAGGATTTGCGGGTTCATTTGGATGGGGACAAGCTGCTGATTGAGGGGGCTTCGACCATTGATACGGAGCATTTTCGCAAGAATCACCTGCTCAATCTCAGCCAGCAGCTAGTCAAGTACGGCTTTCCTCAGCTGACCTGTCAGGTTCAGCACAGCGATGAGCTGACCCAGCAGCAAGCGGAGAATTTCCAGGCTGAGAATGACAAGATTGTTCAGGCGGCTAATGAAGAAGCGCTCAAAGCTATGGAATCCCTGCAGCAGATGGCGCCACCGCCAGAGGAAAAGCCAGCCTATGACTTCCAAGCTCGCAAGGCTGCGGCTAAACCAAAGCTAGACAAGGCAGAGATTACCCCTATGATTGAAGTTCAGACTGAGGAAAACCGTCTGGTCTTTGAGGGAATGGTCTTTGACCTGGAGCAGAAGGTCACTCGAACCGGCCGAGTTTTGCTCAATTTCAAGATGACAGACTACACTTCCAGTTTCTCCTTGCAGAAATGGATGAAAAACGAAGAAGAAGCCAAGAAGTTTGACATGATTAAGAAAGGCGCCTGGCTGCGCGTGCGGGGAAATGTGGAGATGAACAATTTCACCCGCGACCTGACGATGAATGTGCAGGATGTGCAGGCCGTCACCCACTATGAGCGCAAGGATCTAATGCCTGAGGGGCAGAAGCGGGTTGAGTTTCACGCCCATACCAATATGTCTACTATGGATGCCCTGCCTGAGGTGGAGGAAATCGTGGCAACGGCCGCCAAGTGGGGCCACAAGGCTGTCGCCATTACCGACCATGGCAATGTGCAGAGCTTTCCCCATGGCTACAAGGCTGCTAAGAAAGCTGGTATTCAGCTGATTTACGGTATGGAGGCTAATATTGTAGAAGACCGTGTGCCCATCGTCTACAATGAAGTGGACATGGAGCTGAGCGATGCGACCTATGTGGTCTTTGACGTGGAAACAACAGGGCTTTCGGCGGTCTATAACGATTTGATTCAGGTCGCTGCCAGCAAGATGCACAAGGGCAATATCATCGCTGAGTTTGATGAGTTTATCAATCCTGGGCATCCTCTGTCGGCCTTTACGACGGATCTGACTGGGATTACTGATGAGCATGTCCGCAATGCCAAGCCACTTGAGCAAGTGCTGAAAGAATTTCAGGAATTTTGCCAGGACAGCGTCCTCGTTGCCCATAATGCCACCTTTGACGTGGGCTTTATGAATGTCAACTATGAGCGTCACGGCCTGCCGAAAATCACCCAGCCAGTTATTGACACGCTGGAATTTGCCCGCAACCTCTATCCAGAGTACAAGCGTCATGGTCTGGGGCCTTTAACCAAGCGTTTCCAGATTGCTCTGGAGCACCACCATATGGCCAACTATGACGCGGAAGCGACAGGCCGTCTCCTCTTTATCTTTATCAAGGATGTGGCTGAAAAGCATGGTGTGACCAATCTCAAGGATTTGAATACGGATTTGGTCGATGAGAATTCTTACAAGAAGGCTCGGGTCAAGCATGCGACCATTTATGTGAAAAATCAGACGGGACTCAAGAATATTTTTAAGTTAGTCAGTCTGTCCAATACTAAATATTTTGAAGGTGTCCCTCGGATTCCACGGACCGTGCTGGATGCCCATCGAGAAGGCCTGATTCTGGGCTCAGCCTGTTCAGAAGGCGAAGTCTATGATGCTGTTGTCTCTCAGGGGGTGGATGCGGCTGTCGAAGTAGCCAAGTATTATGACTTTATCGAGGTTATGCCGCCGGCTATCTATGAGCCACTGATTGCCAAGGAGCAAATCAAGGACCAGGAAGAACTGCAGACCATTATTCGCAATCTGATTGAGGTCGGCGATCGCTTGGGCAAGCCTGTCCTTGCGACGGGGAACGTTCACTATATCGAACCGGAAGAAGAGATTTACCGTGAGATTATCGTCCGGAGTCTCGGTCAGGGAGCCATGATTAACCGGACCATTGGCCATGGTGAAAATGCCCAGCCGGCTCCGCTTCCTAAGGCTCACTTCCGGACCACCAATGAGATGCTAGACGAATTTGCCTTTCTAGGCGAGGATTTGGCTAAGAAGTTAGTCATCACCAATCCGAATCAGCTGGCAGAGACCTTTGAGCCAGTCGAGGTTGTCAAGGGGGACCTCTATACACCTTTCATTGACAAGGCTGAGGAGACAGTTGCTGAGCTGACCTATCAAAAGGCCTTTGAAATTTATGGCAATCCGCTGCCAGATATCGTAGACTTGCGAATTGAAAAAGAGCTGACCTCTATCTTGGGGAATGGTTTTGCCGTGATTTATCTGGCTTCGCAGATGCTGGTGCAGCGCTCCAATGAGCGGGGCTATCTGGTAGGCTCGCGGGGGTCAGTCGGATCCAGCTTTGTCGCGACCATGATTGGGATTACCGAGGTTAATCCCTTGTCACCCCACTATGTCTGTGGCAAATGCCAATACAGCGAGTTCATCACGGATGGATCTTATGGTTCTGGCTTTGATATGCCGGATAAGGACTGTCCAGAGTGCGGCCGCAAGCTGAGCAAGAACGGTCAGGATATTCCATTTGAGACCTTCCTTGGATTTGACGGGGACAAGGTACCCGATATTGACTTGAACTTCTCTGGAGAGGATCAGCCAAGCGCCCATTTGGACGTGCGGGATATCTTTGGTTCAGAATACGCCTTTCGGGCTGGGACCGTTGGTACCGTTGCGGCTAAGACGGCCTATGGATTTGTCAAGGGCTACGAGCGCGACTACGGGAAGTTCTACCGGGATGCAGAAGTTGAGCGTCTGGCACAGGGAGCTGCAGGAGTCAAGCGGACGACTGGACAACACCCGGGAGGAATCGTTGTTATCCCTAACTACATGGATGTTTATGACTTTACACCGGTCCAATATCCAGCCGATGATGTGACAGCCGAGTGGCAGACCACCCACTTCAACTTCCACGATATCGATGAAAATGTCCTCAAGCTAGACGTTCTGGGACACGATGATCCGACCATGATTCGGAAGCTTCAGGACTTGTCTGGAATTGATCCTAATGATATTCCTATGGATGATGCCGGTGTCATGGCCCTCTTTTCTGGAACAGATATCCTGGGTGTGACTCAGGAGCAAATCGGTACGCCGACTGGTATGCTGGGGATTCCGGAGTTTGGGACCAATTTTGTACGGGGCATGGTTGATGAGACCCATCCGACAACTTTTGCCGAGCTCTTACAGCTATCTGGTCTCTCTCATGGTACGGACGTTTGGCTGGGCAATGCTCAAGACTTGATCAAGCAAGGGATTGCTGACCTGTCCACCGTTATCGGCTGTCGGGATGATATCATGGTTTACCTCATGCACAAGGGCTTGGATCCTAAGATGGCCTTTACGATTATGGAGCGCGTGCGGAAGGGCCTTTGGCTGAAAATTTCTGAAGAAGAGCGCAATGGCTATATCGCAGCCATGAAGGAAAACAATGTGCCAGAGTGGTACATCGAGTCCTGTGGAAAGATCAAGTACATGTTCCCCAAGGCCCATGCGGCAGCCTACGTTATGATGGCCCTGCGGGTGGCCTACTTCAAGGTGCATCATCCGATTTATTACTACTGTGCTTATTTCTCCATCCGAGCCAAGGCCTTTGATATCAAGACCATGAGTGGTGGTCTTGATGCCGTCAAGCGCCGGATGAACGAAATCGCTGAGAAGCGTAAGAACAACGAAGCCTCCAATGTAGAAATTGACCTTTATACGACTCTAGAAATCGTCAATGAAATGCTGGAGCGGAGCTTCAAATTCGGAAAGTTAGATCTCTACAAGAGCCATGCAACTGAGTTTCTCATCGAAGGAGATACCCTTATTCCACCATTCTCCGCTATGGACGGTCTGGGTGACAACGTTGCCCGCCAAGTAGTCAGAGCGCGCGAAGAAGGCGAATTTCTCTCTAAGACAGAACTCCGCAAACGCGGCGGCCTCTCTAGCACCCTAGTCGAAAAAATGGACGACATGGGTATTCTAGGAAATATGCCCGAGGATAACCAGTTGAGTTTGTTTGATGAGTTTTTCTAAAATAATTCAAAAAAAGTTAAAAGATGGACAAAATTTGTCCATCTTTTTTGCTATATTTATTTTAGTAAATAGTAGATGGGGGAAGAAATGTTTTTTTATCAAATAGAATTTAGCAAAATGAATAAAAATATTAAAGAAGCAGATGAGGATTTTATCAAAGATAATCAATGGTTTTATTGTTTCAAAAGCCAGACATGTCTTTACGTTGTCGGAGTAACAGAATATACCAAAGAGGATTTGTTTGATAAGCTAAAAACTTTGGGGTTTAATGAAGAAGAACACACTGATTTTAAAGTTAAATCTATCAGTAAAAGAGAATATTTAAAGGAGGTGGGGAACAAGTATTCAGTTCAAATAGGTCAGCTTTTTCTTTATTCAGATGAAAGAGAGCTTTCAAATTCTGATGGCTTTGCTATTACTGATTTAGAATGCGATAACTTAAATATTGTAGGTTTAAATGAATTTAAAGAGTATGTTTTAAAACTAAAAATGTTTTTAAATAATCAAAAGGAAAGAAGGCAGAAAAAAGAAAAGGTCCTTGTTGAAAATCAGTTTTTAATTTTCAAAGGTTCTTTAGGAACTGGTAAAAAATTTGCTATCAAATATTTGATGAGGTTGTTAAATGTCAAGTGTAAGACTATTTTGAAAGATGGGTTTTCAGTTAATTTTGAGTCAGAACAGCGTTTAGTGATAATAAAGGACTATTCAACTATGCAACCTAGAAAAAAAGAGGAATTAAAAAATAATATTGTGGAAGCAACGGGGGGAAGAATATATATTTTTTTGGCGGAGTCATATAGTATAGCTTATGAAATATCTCAAGAATTTCTTCCTCTATTTCATGTTGTTTATGAATTAAATTTTCCTCCCTACTCATATAACGAACTTGTTAATATTATAAAGTTTCGCTTAGGGGATTATGGTTTTCATTTAGAAGAGGATCTAATAAAACTGCTTTCAAATCACAATTGTCTTACAAATAGTTACGATAGTTGTTATTTTGCTCAAAAGATTATTGAATATAATGTAATAGAAAGTAATTTGAGTAATGGAAAACAAACTGTTTCCTTGCCGTCGGAGCTGTTTTGTATGAAAGGTTGCAACAATCCATTAGGCACAAATTCTGATACTTTGAAGGAGCTAGACCGTTTGGTTGGTTTATCTACTGTTAAAAGTCTGATTCATAGAATTCTAGATTACTTCTCTATATCGCAAAGAAGATTTGAAATAAATTCTTCGCCCGTTCGGCCTTCTATGCACTTTATGTTTTCTGGAGCATCTGGTACTGGAAAAACAATTGTTGCTAGATTGTTGGCAAAAATTTTTTATGAACATGGAATTATTAAATCAAACGTTTTGATTGAAGTAGGTCGCTCAGATTTAATTGGTGAATATGTTGGCCAAACAGCTCCAAAGGTTAAAAGATTATTTGATAATGCCAAAGGCGGTATTTTATTTATTGATGAGGCCTATAGTCTAATTCCACAAGGAGAGCGTGATTTTGCTAATGAAGCTATTCCTACAATTATTCAGGAAATGGAAAATAATAGAAATGATGTTATTGTGATTTTCGCTGGTTATACAGAAATGATGGAGGAGTTTTTAAACACCAATCCAGGTTTAGCTTCTAGAATTAGTAGAAACATTTATTTTAATAATTATAACAAGTATGAACTGTATGACATTCTGACTCTAATGGCTAATCAACAAGGTTATCTAATAGATAAAAAATGCAAAGCTATCCTCTTGACCCATTTTGAAAAGTGCCTTTGCTCAGAAAGTTTTGGTAATGCTCGTTATGTCAGAAAACTCTTTGAGCTAGTTTTATATATTCAAGCGGAGCGACTGATAAAAAAAGAGAGAGTATCAGCTCTAAATGGTGAAGACATAAGCTATTTGTCTTGCAGAGATTTTGAAAAAGCAATACTCGATTTAGAGAAAAAAGAAAACAACTCAAAAATAATAGGATTTAGGGCAGGCATATAGAATATTCATGTTATAATATAGGGAAAGAGGAGGTTTTATGAACGATCAAGAACGTATTTTATCCATTTTGTTACGTTTGCAAGCAGGAGCTCGTCTATCAAAAAATCAATTAAGTGATGAATTCGGAGTTAGCGCCAAAACGATTCAGAGAGATTTCGCTTTATTAGGTGATTTTATAATGACTCAGCCCATGATAGCAGCTGAGTTGGCATACGATTCAAAACATCATACAAGATATTTAAAAGGAAAATCACTCTTTAATAAAAAAGATATTTTAATAATTTCTAAGATTTTATTAGAAAATAGAGCCTTAAATAAAGTAGAAAATGAGGACTTGTTAAAAAGCTTGTTGGGGCTTGTTTCAAAAGAGGAACAAAAAGAGATAGAAATGATTATCAACAGCGAAAGATTGAACTATGCTCCGATTACAGATGAGCAAAATCGTATTCAAAAGATTTGGGAATGGTCAGAGATGATTCGCAAGGAGAAGGTGCTAGAAATTGTCTACAAGAGTCCATATCAAGATAAAAAAGAACATCTAATTTATCCAGTTTCTCTGTATTATGATATTCATTATTTTTATATTGTTGCTTACAATCTTAAGAATGAGCATTACATGACCTTGCGTTTGGACAGAATCCAGACTTGGAAGTCCTCAAAGGAATCTAAACCTCGCATTTCTTATGGCAAAAAATTCAGGGATGGTGATATTCGTAATCAGCGGGTAGACGCTTTTTTAGGAAGAAAGATCACAATTGAATTGGAATTCCGTTATAATCCAACTATTGTTTTAGACCAATTTCCTAATGCACAGGGCTTATCAGCTGACGAAGGATGGACACGTTTTAAGTTTGAGAGCCAATATACACCTGGTCTTAAGCGTTGGCTGCTCAGTCAAGGAGAAGCCGTTAAAATTTTGTCGCCACAGTCTTTAGTTGGTGATATTCGGAAGACGATGAAAGAAATTTTAGGCTACTATCAATAAATATTTTTCATATTTGAACTTGAGTGGACATAAAATGTCCACCGAAAGGTGTAGAATTTATATATTAAGAAATAAAGGAGACAAAAATGATTGAATGGATTGTAGTTGATAGGTTTGGTAATCAAATCGCAGGACCATTTTTTGATAAAATAGCAGCAGAAAACGTTGCAAAAGCAATTCCTAATGCTACTATTATTCCAAAGCATTAATGGACCAAAGATTCTATGCTGATAAGATTTTTAGGAGATAATGATGAATGCCAATGAAAAAGAAATAGGGTTTGAAAGTAAAAAAGTATCAGAAATATTGAAATGGGATAGTCTAACAATACCAAGTTATCAAAGACCTTATAAATGGAACAGAAAGCATATCCGTAATCTTTTTTATGATTTACGAGATGCTATGGAGAAAAAGGAATATCAAGTTGGCTCTGTTATTTTGCATGAGAATGACGGGCACTTAGATATTGAAAGACACTTAGATATTGTAGATGGCCAGCAACGATTGGTTTCCATTTCGTTATTTCTTTATGCTTTAAATAGATATGATGAATTTAAAGGAGCAAAAAACTTACTTGAAGCTGGCTTTGGAGAACTATCTTGCTATAATGCTTACGAAAATTTTAATGAATGGAAGAATTTAATCCAACTTGTAGGCGAGAAAGAAGCTGAACAGGTGTGTAGTTTTCTACTTGAAAATTGTTCTGTCTCGGTGATTACTATGCCACAGGAACGATTATCAGAGGCTTTTCAATTATTTGATTCACAAAATAATCGTGGAAAATCTCTAGAACCTCACGATTTACTCAAAGCTTATCATCTTCGTAAGCAAGATTCAGAAGATGAAAAGATTGTTGAAAAGTGGGAACAGTTTGTGGAAGACAAAGATTTAAGCCTCAAAGAGTTATTTGATAAACATCTTTTTCGTATGAGACGTTGGTCTCGGGGAGAGACAGGACTAACAAACAAGCGTTATGGTTCTTATCTGCGTTTTACAGAGGATTTTATCGATGATTTTAAAGGTGTTGATTTAAATCAGAACTTTCCATACCTGGAATTGTATCGCCACATTGAAAATCTTCCTATGTCAATTACCATGCCTATTATTGATGGAAGTAAATTTTTTGAATATATCGAATCTGCCCATCATACTATTAAAGATTATAAAGTTTTTTTAAATGAAAAGTTAGGATTTTCTGATGAGCTTGAGGCGGAAGAAAAAAATTTGACTTACCCAGAAGGTATGTTAAAAATTTACAATAGCTCAAAGGGACGCTATCTCAAGTGCCACAATATGTTCCTAAATATTTGTTTGCTTTTTGCAGAGAGATTTGGAAAAGAAGAGCTATCAAAGGAAATAGTAGAGACTTTGTTTATTTGGTCTTATTACCCCCGTGTTAAATCTCGAGCGATATATGATGCAACTGTTGGAAACTATGCTGCTGGTGGAAGATTCAGACAAAAAGAGGTTCAAAAACTATTCCAACTTTTAGCCCATGCTGTAACTCCAAATGATTTCATGGTCAAGATAGATCGAGAATTATTTGAAAATTATACTGTGGAGCAGATTATAGAGGAGGAAAAAGAGAAATGGTAGAAACACATATAAGCTTATCAGTTAATCATTTGTTAAATAAAGATAGCTATGCTATTCCTCTTTACCAGAGAAATTTTGCCTGGACTTATGATGAAATAGAGCAATTATTGAACGATGTAGCAGATGCTTTTCAAGAACAAAGAGAAAATTACTATATTGGAACATTAGTCGTTAATGAGGAAAATGGTCTTTTCAAAATCATAGATGGGCAGCAGCGGACAACAGCCCTTAATTTGATTGCCTTAGCTTTGAAACATGAGTTTGGTTTTGATAGATTGAGAGCTGTTAATCTTATTTTCCCAGCTAGGAAGAAGTCAAATGAGAATATTCAAAAGTTATTCACCAAGCAAAAAATTTCTGAGGATGATGAAAATGAACTGACTAGAGGTTACCGACACGCTCAAGACGCATTGAAGAAAGTGCTAGAGGAGCGACAATTTGACTCTCAATCTTTCTTTGAATATCTATTTGATAATGTCATTATTTTTCGTAGTATTCTTCCTAATGATTTAGATTTGAATCTCTATTTCGAACGCTTCAACTCTCGAGGAGAGCAACTAGAGGCCCATGAAATTCTTAAAGCACAAATGATGGCTAAGTTTGGTGAAGATCAAGAAATGGCGCAAAAATTTGCAAGAATTTGGGATGCCTGCGCAGAATTTGATAAGCCTGTTGCTACTCAGTTTAAAATGAGAAGAAAAAGGAAAGATGATTTTCAAGAACGAGAAAAGATTTTTGGTTGGCATTTTTCAAATTATGAATTTAAAAATCTTTATGATAACATTGATACTACCTTAAATGAAAAGAAGACACTAATAGAAGCATTAAATCACAAGGTAATTGAAAATAGAAAATTTGCGGAAAGAGAATTTGGGGATTACAGTACAGTAGTTGATTTTCCGACCTTTTTACTTTGTGCATTTGCGCTCAAAAATGGGCAAACAGTTGGTGGTGTTCAGTTAGATGATAAAAAAATGTTATCATTGTTTGATGTAAAGAACCGTGATAAAAAATGGATAATTGATTTTAGTAAACTTCTTCTTACAATGAAGCATATTTTTGATAACTACATCGTTAGAAATTCAAATACGGATTCTTCAAGTAGAAATAAGGATGAATGGTTTTTACATAAGGGTACTTATTATGAATATCAACCAAATGGAAAATCGAAGGAGCACTATATAGTTGAAGAACGCTTTACTAATAATACGTTTTCAGATTCGGAGATTAACAAAAACATTATTCTCCTCCAATCCATGTTTGCTGTCACCTTCACCGCTAATCGTGATAGTCGTTGGTTATATGAGATCTTACAATTTCTCTACAAGCATATGGAAGAGTTAAATCAAGCAGAATTTGCTGTTCAGTTTAAGGAGTTTCTTGAAAAAATGGCAGTGAGATATGCAGAAGAGAGATTATTTACTGAGGATAGAAGTATAAAGAAATACGGGGATATTCCTGTTTATGCGTTTAACTTTGTGGATTATGTTTTATGGAAAAATCGTTCTGATTTAAAAGAAAAATATTCGAGTGTTGAATTTAAAGATTTCAAATTTGCCTATCGCCGCTCCATAGAGCATTGGTTCCCTCAGAATCCAAATGGGCATGATGGAAAAAGCCAATTACCTGCTGAGTTTTTACATTCCTTTGGCAATCTTTGTATCATTACCGATAGCCAGAATTCCAAGTTTGGTAATTCCTATCCGGAAGCTAAATTAAAACAATGGGAAAAAGAAGGTATATTCTATCGTCAGAGTTTAAAATTACAGATGATGGCAGAAATAACAAAACAAAAGGATTCTGGCTGGGAAGCGGATCAGATAAAAGGACTGGAAAAAGAGATTTTACCTATGGTTAACCAATTTATAGAAAGTAAAAAGTAAGTTATCAGATTTAGCGTAAATAGAGAATTTAAGAAGCCATTGTATATCTAATAGATTTACAATGGCTTTCTTTTTTGTTAAAATAGTCTATAGAAAGAAGGTGAGAGTATGTCAAAGACTAGTATGAGTATCCGCTTGGACAGTGAGGTCAAGGAGCAGGCTCAACAGGTTTTCAACAGCTTGGGAATGGATATGACAACGGCTATCAATATTTTTCTTCGTCAGGCTATTCAGTACCAAGGGCTACCCTTTGATGTCAGACTGGATGAAAGTAGGAAGCTAATGGAAGTATTGGCAGATTTAGAGCAAAATCGGAATATGAGTCAGTCTTTTGGGAGTGTCTCAGACTTAATGGAGGATTTGCGTGCTTAAGATTCGGTATCATAAACAGTTTAAAAAAGATTTTAAGTTGGCTATGAAGCGTGGACTTAAGGCAGAATTGTTAGAAGAAGTCTTGGAGTTTTTGATTCAAGAAAAAGAACTTCCTGCTAAATATCGAGATCATCAACTGACAGCATCCAAGCACTTTAAAGGAGTGCGAGAATGCCATGTCCAGCCAGATTGGCTCTTGGTTTATAAAGTGGATAAGGAAGAATTGATTTTAAACTTGCTTAGGACAGGCAGTCATAGTGATTTGTTTTAATCTATTAAAAGATAATTGAGGATTCTGAAGACGCCAGTACAAGTAGGAGTTTATACCTTAGAATTATGATTTAGAAAGGACTATCTCATGAAACTTAGAATAAATGCTGAAGATAAGCCAGCGCAAAAAGTTTTTGATTACCAGCTGGATCTTGACCCAGATACGATTTTGAAAATGACTGCCTTGATTTGCGGCACAGTGGCAGCGGTTAGCCTACTGTCCCTGTTTAAAGAGAAATAACAAAAGAAAAGGAGAAGCAGAATGGTTCTGCCAAATTTTAAAGAAAACTTAGAAAAATACGCTAAACTATTGGTTGCCAATGGTATTAATGTGCAGCCGGGTCACACGGTGGCGCTCAATATTGATGTGGAGCAGCGTGAGTTGGCTCACTTGATTGTCAAGGAGGCCTATGCTCTGGGGGCTCACGAAGTCATTGTCCAGTGGGCGGATGATTTGAGTACGCTGGAGAAATTCCTCCATGCGCCGATGGAGCGCTTGGACAATGTTCCAGACTATAAGGTGGCTGAGATGAACTATCTTCTTGAGAAGAAAGCCAGCCGCTTGGGCGTTCGTTCATCTGACCCAGGAGCTTTAAATGGCGTGGATGCTGAGAAATTATCGGCTTCTGCTAAGGCTATGGGGATAGCCATGAAGCCGATGCGGATTGCAACCCAATCCAATAAAGTCAGCTGGACAGTCGCTGCAGCAGCCGGTACAGAGTGGGCTAAGAAGGTCTTTCCAAACGCAGCCAGTGATGAGGAAGCGGTAGACTTGCTTTGGGATCAGATTTTCAAAACCTGCCGTGTCTATGAGAATGATCCAGTAGCCGCTTGGCAGGCGCATGAAGAAAAACTCAGCTCAAAAGCTAAGGTTTTAAACGAGGAGCAATTCACAGCTCTGCACTACACAGCTCCTGGAACTGACTTGACATTGGGCTTGCCCAAGAACCATCACTGGGAGTCAGCTGGCAGTCTAAATGCTCAGGGCGAGTATTTCATTGCCAACATGCCGACAGAAGAGGTCTTTACAGCACCGGACTTTCGCCGGGCAGAAGGTTATGTGACTAGCACCAAGCCTCTCAGCTACAATGGCAACATCATCGAAGGCATCAAGGTGACCTTCAAGGATGGCCAGATTGTGGATATTACTGCTGAAAAGGGCGATCAAGTTATGAAGGATCTTGTCTTTGAAAATGCTGGTGCGCGTGCTTTAGGTGAGTGTGCCTTGGTACCAGATCCAAGTCCGATTTCTCAGTCAGGCATTACTTTCTTCAATACTCTCTTTGATGAAAATGCTTCTAACCACTTGGCTATCGGTGCAGCCTATGCGACTAGTGTGGTCGGTGGAGAGAATTTCTCTGAAGAAGAGCTTGAAGCAGCGGGTCTCAACCGCTCGGATGTCCATGTGGACTTTATGATTGGCTCTGGTCAGATGGATATTGACGGTATCCGAGAAGACGGCAGCCGTGTAGCAATCTTTAGAAATGGAGACTGGGCAATCTAAGATTTCGAGTTGCCTTAAATGGCGCATTCCATAATGATAGCTTCCACTTGCTTCTTTAGAAGCCTTGCTAGAAATATAGAAAGAAGGGGAATATATGATTGGTAGTATGTTTGTCGGTTTTATTATCGGCCTTATCGCCGGGGCTATTACCAGCCGTGGGGAGCGCATGGGCTGTATCGGGAAAATCCTTCTGGGTTGGTTTGGTTCCTTGATAGGTCAATTTCTCTTTGGCCATTGGGGACCAATGCTTGCTGATACAGCTATTGTTCCATCAGTGCTAGGAGCAGTTATCCTCTTGGCTATTTTCTGGAGACGGGATAGTTAGATAGAAAAAATACCTAGATATGAACTATCTAGGTATTTTTGATAATGATATGCAAGTTATTTACTCAATCACTAACATGCCGTCTTTGACTGCAAACGGGTCTTTTTCATTGATGCGGTCATAGAACATAATGCCGTTGATATGGTCGATTTCATGCTGAACGACAATGGCGTTATAGCCCTTGAGTTTGATACGATGCTTTTGGCCGTCCTTGTCAAAGTAATCCACGGTGACTCGTGCATGCCGAACCACGTAGCCCGGTACTTCTCGATCGACTGACAGGCAGCCTTCACCGTCAGCTAAGGCAGCATCCTGAACGGAATGGGCCACAATCTTAGGATTGTACATCAGCGTTTGCAGGCTATAAGCTTCCTTAGGCGGATTGCCCTCTTCGTCGTCAGGGTTGGGAACTAAAACAGCGATGATCCGTTTGGAAATATCCAGCTGGGGAGCAGCTAGACCAACACCGCCGCGCAGCCCCATTTTTTCTGCCGTGACTGGGTCCTGGGAATGCTTGAGAAATTGCATCATCTTCTCGCCCAGAATGATTTCTTGGTCTGATAGAGGGAAGCTGACTTCTTCAGCGATAGCGCGCAGGGTCGGATTGCCCTCGCGGATAATGTCCTTCATATCAATTAAATGGGCTGGTTTGGTTAATCGTTCAATAACAGATGTTTTTTCACTCACAGACATGATTCTCTCCTTTTTCTATCCTTCATCATAACATAAAACCTGCAAGAAATAAAGGCGGGAGCGGTTTTGACTGGCTGGGGGTGCCTGCTTTTTGAATGGAGCGACAGCGACCCATAATATTCCTGACAAAGAAATTGCGTCTTGACACAAAAAACTGTATGATAGAGGTAGTGTGAATTTTAAAGGAAAATAGAATGAAAAAATTGATGGAAAAGGTGAGTATCCTCTCGCTTTCTTTGATACTGACAACGGCTTTCTCGATTTCCAGTGCCCAGTCGGCCATGTTTGCTTTTTATAAAGGGATTCCAGAAAGTTGGATAGAACTATTGGTTTCCTTGCCTTCGGCTGGGATTATGCTGATGTTGCTGTTTAATAGAGTCATTGAAAAATACCTGACAGAGCGTCAGATGATTGTCAGCGGACTTCTGGTCTTTTCACTTTGCGGGCTTCTTCCTCTTATTAATCAGTCTTACTGGCTGATGTTTGCCTCTCGGCTTGTCTTTGGGATGGGAATCGGTCTGCTCAATGCCAAGGCTATCTCGATTGTTAGCGAGCGCTATAAGGGACAGGAACGCGTTCGGCTTTTAGGACTGAGGGGATCAGCAGAAGTAGTCGGGACAGCCCTCTTGACTTTTGGAGTCAGTCGACTTCTTCCTCTCGGCTGGCAGGCTGCCTTTCTCGTCTATACCTTCGGTCTGGTGGTTTTAGCGCTTTATCTGCTTTTTGTCCCTTATGACAAGGTCTCTGAAAAGCAGCAAGAACAGTCTGAATTGACTCCTAGGCTAAGCCGGCAGGATTGGCAGCTGAGTCTAGCTTTTGCCTTTGTGGCGGGGGTCATTGTGCTGACTTATATTGCCATCAATGTGCGCGTTCCGAGGATTGTAGAGAAGTCCGGCATGGGGACGGCCCAGACTGCAGGTGTAATTCTTTCCTTGATGCAGTTGATTGGGATTGCAGCGGGTATCAGCTTTGCTAGTTTGACCCATTTTTTTAGAGATAAACTGCTGATGCTTTCTGGTCTGGTTTTTGGACTGACTCAGATTATCATTGGCTTCTCACCTAATCTCTTGTCACTCAGCATGGCTACTATTAGCGCTGGCTTTGTCTACAGTGTCGGTCTGACGACCATTTTTTACACCCTGTCCGAGCGCATTTCCGCCCACCTCCTCAATCAAGCCACTTCTATCGTGATTTTAGGCTGCAGTATCGGAGCAACGGCCACTACATTTGTCCTCAGTTTCATTGGGAGATTCTCTAACGCCCCAGCCTTTATCTTCAGCGTTTTGGGGCTGGCTATGATTCTGACCTCGCTCTTTGTTCTAAGATTTAGCAAAGAAAAGAGCGAACTAGCTCCAAGAATCTAGGAGGTTATACGATGCGTCTGGATAAATTTTTAGCAGAAAATGGTCTGGGCTCACGCGCTCAGGTCAAGCAGCTCCTAAAGAAAGGGCTGGTTTTGGTCAATGGCAGAGCAGAGAAATCACCTAAGACCCAGATTGATGAGACAGCAGATGAGATTATTGTTTCTGGCCAAAGGCTGACCTATGAAAAATTCGTTTACTACCTTCTCAACAAGCCGCAGGGAGTTATTTCGGCTACAGAGGATGACCATCATAAGACAGTTCTGGACTTGCTGGACGAGACTGCCCGTCAGAAGGAAGTCTTTCCTGTCGGCCGTTTGGATATTGATACCCACGGCCTTCTCCTTCTGACCAATAATGGCAAGCTAGCCCATGCCATGCTGTCACCCAAAAAGCACGTCGAAAAAATCTACCGAGCTCAAGTGGCAGGCCTGATGAACCAAGCAGATGAGGAGCGCTTTGCTGCAGGAATAGAACTGAAAGACTTCACCTGCCAGCCAGCTCAGCTCAAGATTGTAGAGCTGGATGAAGCAAAAGAGACTTCTCTTGTAGAAATTACCTTAGCTGAGGGCAAGTTCCACCAGGTCAAGCGTATGGTGGCTTCCTGCGGAAAAGAAGTTACGGATCTTCAGCGCCTTACGATGGGGCTCCTACAGTTGGATTCCGCACTAGCTCTTGGAGAATGGCGGAGATTGACCGAGGAAGAAATGCTTTCTTTAGAAATCTTTGGGGTTGAATTGTAAATAACTTAGTAGTTCACAGCTAATTTTTTACATCTCACATAGTTGTAATCTATCAAATGCTAGCCCAAGTCACAAATTTTTTCACTAGTGAATGTTTTTCTGGTTAATATATATGGTATAATAAATTTCAAGATAGTAAATAGTTAGTTTGCTAGCAATGAGAATTCACGGTTAAAATCATTATAGAGGAGGATGTTATGAATCAGAATGAGTGGGTTGCGCAGTTTGAAGCTACTTATCATCGAAAACCAACAGCTCAAGAGTTTCAAGCGGCAAAGACAAGTGGGCAGTTTGTAACTCAAGAAATTCCTAAAGCAACAAGAATGTTTCAAGCTAAGAACAAGCGCCGTAACCTTATAGTGGGGATTTCAATCGCTGTTACAGTCTTAGGAATTTTGGTGTTTGTACTATTTGGAATGGGACCGAAGATTTCGGATCTTGATGGCGTATGGATTAATCCAGCTGACTCTATTTCTTTTGTTTATGAACTGAATGATAAGAAAAAGCTATTTAATGGTAAAAAAGATATTGAAAAATTAGCTGAAGGAGACAAAGCTAAGGCTGATTTTGAAAAATTTATTAAGGCAGAAAACGATCCAAAAATTAAGACCTTAGCTGATTTTGATAAGCATTTCAAACTGAATACCAAGGCTATCTTTTCTGCTTATATTGACGAAAACAAGATTTACCACCTTTTGCAAAATGATGGCAGTATGATTATTTATGATAGTCGTTCAGGTATCAATAGTTCAAATGACTCACAGTATATCAAACGTCTTCGATTTTATAAAGTTCAGTATCCTAAGGCATTTGTTGGTGAGTGGAAAATTCGTTATAAAAATAGTGAAAATTCAAAGAACATAAGTATTTCTGATGTTGGAATTGTAAATATAGAATCCGATCGTGATGAAGAATATAATTCTAGTGATTCGAGTAGATTGGGGCTCTATCCCTTTGTAGATTATACGAAATTGATTGCTGATAATCCTGAAGAGAAACTGAGTGAAAAAGAAGTCGGGGAAAAGATTGCCATGATTAAAGAATCAGTCGGAGAGGAAGGCTATCAAGTCAAAAGTAATAAGGATATCTACATTGAAATCAATTCTAATAATTATTTCGTAGTAGTTCAAAATGGTAAGGAAATACTTATTCTTGATACTGGCGGTACAATCAGAGCAAGTTTAGAAAGATAGATGAACTAAAGTTTTTTAACCAGTCCTAGGAGGCTGGTTTTTTATGACTATCCTGAGCAGATTATCTTTTTATTTGCTTGCTGGGGAATAGCTGCTTATGCTTGGCTATCTCGAAAAAATTACAATTTAGATGGGAAGAAGATGGAGTAGAATCATTTGACAAAGGTAGACCTTCTTGGTAGAATAAGTATGTCGTAAAGACAAATAACTTCTTCTTGGTTGCAGGCCATGCCAAACCTGTCACTCGGATGAAGCGTAAAGAAAAGGAGTATATCATGGCAATCTCAAAAGAGAAAAAAAATGAAATCATTGCACAATACGCACGTCACGAAGGTGACACTGGTTCAGTAGAGGTACAAGTTGCTGTCCTTACTTGGGAAATCAACCACCTCAACGACCACATCAAACAACATAAAAAAGACCACGCTACTTACCGTGGCTTGATGAAGAAAATCGGTCGCCGTCGTAACCTCTTGGCTTACCTTCGTAAGAATGACGTTAACCGTTACCGTGAGTTGATCAACTCTCTTGGACTTCGTCGTTAATCATGATGCTAAGGGCGCCAAAAATCCGTATGAAAATAGGGAAACGACACCGTGTTAGATGAACACAAGGAGTTTCATCTTTTTCACTAGGATTTTAGCCCGAGCTCAAAATAGCTCTCGGACTTCAGGGGGCTTTTTTGTTTTGTCAACTTTTTAGGACTTCGTCGTTAATCTGCTTTATTTTCCACTTACATTGCCTTGTCACCTTACCTAGATATACTCAAGTATTATCTTCGGTTACGGTTCCTAGCACTGTAAGGTAAAATAAACCAAATCTTCTCCCTTAGTCGAGCTGACACCTAGCAGTTCAGTTATTAGGGTTAATAGTAGCGAGTCAGTTCATCTGACTCGCTTTTTCGTTATTTAGTTTTCCGATGAAATTGTAATAAATGTCTATCTGAATAATTTAGTTGCGTTTCATGCCAATCGGCTTGTGAATCATTTTCTGTCAAGTCAGAAATGAAACTCCTGTCGGAATGAGTTAGACTGACAAATCTAGACTAAGTTTTGACGTATTTCATGTGATAGATTAGGCTTAAAAATCTCATTTTACGGAGTTGAAAGAAGTTGCTTCATCGACACGATTCGAAGCGCGATTGGAACAATTCTCATTTATAAAGTAATTTAAGTATGCATCTTGTTTTATGCTATCTCTATATGATATAATGAAAAAGAGGTATAAACTATGTCAGATTTAGAAATTAAAAAAATTGATATCAAAGATTTTGGTTGCTATAAAGACTATAAACAGCATAGTCAGTCAGGTATCGGTAATGATTTTAATGATGGAAGAATTAATATTTTTTACGGTAGAAACTATTCCGGAAAAAGTACTTATTCGAAAATTTTTCAAAGTATTGAACTTAAGCAACTTCCAGAAAAGTACGGAGATATAGATTTTGAAATCAAATTAGCTAACCAGATATTTATCAAATCAAATGAAATAGCGACTCATGCGTTACCTATAGATTGTAAGGTTTTTAATCAGCGATTTATTGACGATAATATTTATCTTCACAATGACAATAAATTAAATAGTTTCCAAATTTCGATAGGTAGTGATACTAATGAAACCTTGAAGAAAATCGAAAATATACGATTAAACGAACTTAAACCTAGAAATGAAAAATTGTCACAGATTGAATCGGATATAGCTGAAAAGCAACAAAAGACTAAAATCAGTAAAGATAGTTTAGATTCAAAACTGAGAACAACTGCTTCAAAAATCAAGAATTTAAAGAATCCCTCGGTCGTAGTTGGTAATAAATATGATATACGAGATATAAAGAAGGAGTTTGAAAAATATTCAGCTCATTTTCCTATTTTACCATTACAAGATGATGAGAAGGCTGTGGCTGAGTTAGAAAAGAATGTTGAACAAGCCAAAATACGAATTCTCGAAAAAAACATAAATAAACCACAAAAAATAGATTTAGTTAGTTTTGACAAAGAATTTAATTTCACATCATTTTTAGAAAAAACGAAGGAACTTTTATCTAAAGTTGTCTCAGTAAGTAATATTTTAGATGAATATAAAGATAGTCCAGATAAAATAAATTGGATTAAGCATGGTGTTGATATTCATGGAGAAAATCCAGAAAAATGTATATTTTGTGGTAACAGCATTGATAGTGACCTCATTAAAAATCTAAAGTTGGCTTTTTCTGATGAGCTAAGCTCTTTGGAAAACAAATTAGCAGTGCAAAATGATACGATAAAATCAGAAATCCAAAAATTAGATTCTATTCCAAATATTAATAAAGAAGACTATTTTAATGATTCTGTATCCGATATTCAAAATATAAACAAAGATATTAAAATTACTATTAATAATAGAAAAAGAGTTCTAGAAACGCTAAAATCAAAAATTTTAGAAAAACAACGAGATATTTTTTCTAAAATTGAAATTAATGATTTAAATTGGCTTGATTTTCCCGAAATTCAAGTTAAGATTGACTCGCTATATGATGATACTGTTGAGCAGATAGAACAATTTGAGGATAGGAAAACTAAAAGTATAGATTTTCTTCGAAGATATTATATTGTAAAAGAATTCCCTATATCTGAGTTCACTAAACTATCTCAAGAAGTTGACCAACTCCAAGATGATATGGAAAAAATAAGTTTGGAACAGAAAATATTAAACGAAGAAAAAGAAAAATTTGAGCAAGATATTATTGAACTTGAAGGTAGTTTAAAGTCAGAATCTGAAGCAGCAAAACGTATAAATATGATACTTCAAAATTCTTTAGCACATTCAGAGATGTCCCTAAAATCGGTCGATGATGAGGAAGGTATATATTTCGAAGTTTCTCGTAATGAAGAAAGAGCATATAATCTAAGTGAGGGGGAAAAATCATTAATAGCCTTTGCTTATTATATTACAAGATTAGAAAGTTTGTCGACAGAAGAAAAGTCAAAAACAATCTTATTTATTGATGACCCTGTCTCTAGTCTGGATGAAAATAACATTTTTTATATTTACAACCTAATTTTTTGTCTTCTGGAAAAGAAAGAATTTTTACAATACTTCTTATCCACTCATAATCTAGATTTCTTGAAATATACAAATAGATTTTCTAATAAAAAAGATTATTACTTAATAGAAAAGATAAAAGAAGCTGAAAATATCCCGTCAAAAAGTTATATAAAAAAATTGCCTAATCATTTATCAAATAAAGTCACAGAATTTGTATTCCTGTTTGAACAAATATATAGAGTGGCGACGGAAGATGAAGACGAAAATAATTTTTCTGTTTTTTATAATTTTCCAAACAACGGTAGAAAATTTATTGAAACTCTTTTGTACTTTAAATATCCTGATTATAAAACAAATAATGGTAATAAAATTATTAATTATTTCGGAAGTGAGAATGCTCCATTTATACAACGTATAAATAATGAGTACTCTCATGGAGAAGATAGGTTTGATAGAACTCGCAATCCAATTAATACAAGCGAGTTTAAGCATGATGCTAGAATAATATTAGGCGCCTTATATCAAAATGATCCAGAACAATTTAAATCATTTCTCAATAATAGTAATTTAACTCTCCCAGATTTTCTGGAAGATAGATAAAAATAAAATAAGGACATTTCATTAAAGAGAGGTCCTTATTTCTATACTGCTGAGTGTCATGCTCCCTTAGGGGAGATTTTTTATTTTTCAAGAGAATTTTAGTACAATCTTCGGCTCGTCGCCTTGTCTAGAAACATTTTATCCTGCAAGAATGGAGCACTCTTATTTGTAGAGTGCTTTTTCTTTTTCACTGGGATCTTAGTCCGAGCACAAATCACCCCCTCTGGATTCAGAGGGCTTTTCCTTAGTCTTGCTTCTAACTCAGTCAGACTCTTTTTGTGGTCCAAAAAAGCCCTTCTATTATTTTAGAAGAACTTTTTCTATCAGCAAATTTACTCTTTCAAGAATTTTTGGATTGCAGGAGCGGCAGTGATAGCAAATCTTTCGTCAATGCGATGTTCCCCACCTTCTACTGTGACCAGCTCTGCATTTGGAATGGTCTGACTTGCTTCGACAGCATACTGATAGGGCACGACTGCGTCATCGGTACCATGGATAATAAGGGTCGGAGCTGTGATTTTGGTCTGTTCGGCTTGGATGTCAATGTCTAAGGCATCGATTAGATAAATCTTGCCCAGAGTAGTATTGTGGTGTGTCAGGCTATCAGGAAGTTGGTCGAAGTCAGGACTCCCTAGCTCACGATAGGTCTCTTTGGCATCATCGAAAAGAACGAAAGCTGGAAAGATAAGCAGGAGTTTGTGTACGCGGTCTGGATAAGCAGCAGTATAGAGACTGGCAACGACACCGCCTTGGCTAGCACCGAATAAGCTCATTTTGCTTTTATCTACAAAGGTCTCGGAACTCAGCTTTTCCATGACTTGAGTCAAGTCTGTGAGTTCGGTCTTGACCGACATATTCAGCATATCCTGTCCACCGCTTTTCGATTGGCGGCTGCCGCCGTAGAAATCAAAGCTGTAAACCAGATAACCTTGCTTTGCCAGCAGCTGACTGTACATTTCATATTGCTCAAGGGTATTGTTCAATCCATGTGCGATAACAATAGTCGGCAATTTTTTACTCTTGTAGTCAGAAGGAGCAGTAATCTTTCCGTAGAGCTGCTTGTCAGCGTATGAAACGCTGTATTCCTCGGACACAATGTCCTCTGTCGGAGTCGGTTGATTTTCGCTTTTCTCACTAGAAGCTGTTTGTGTGGTTTCTAGCTTAGGAGGAGTAGAGTTCAGTTTGGTCTGGGAGTGCCAGAAGAACAGAGCCAGTCCTGTCAAGATCAAGACTGCTAAGAAAGTCCAAATATACTTCATAGTTCTCTCCTTTCAGTATTTGTAGTATTATAGCGGAAATGAATGTATTTTACAAGAAGAGAGCTTTCTTGTTTTTTGATTTTTCTGCCTTTCATACAAGAAAATCCAATTCACTTATCTAAGCGAGATTCTGATAATCTTGAATTTTTTAGAAAATCTTGCTAGACTATAGCTACTAAGATAAAAACACAGTTCTGGTTGGTAGTCCAGACGCAAAAACCATTTTTTGTCAGTAACCTTCCTCCTTGGTTGTCCATTCTTAGGGATTTTTTAAAGGAGGTGCTGTCATGGATAAGATTTCAATGACGCTGACAGTTTATTTTGAAGAGGGATTTTGGCATGGTCTTTTCGAGCAGGAACATGCTCAATCTTATAGAGTTTGCCGAGTCACCTTTGGTGCAGAGCCTAGCACGCAGGAATTGTTGGATTTTCTAAACCGTTATTATCATCGGTTGCAGTTTAGTCCTAGCATCAGAGTGAAGGAGAGGACTAAGTCGGTCAGTCCTAAACGCCTGCAGAGACAGGCTAAAAAAGAGCAGATGGCTTCACGTTCTTCAAAGTCTCAGGAAGCGCTGAGTCTGCAATTAGAAGAGCAAAAGAAAATCGATCGAGTCAAGCGTAAGCAGCAGAAAGAACTGGCTAAGCAAAGGAAATTCGAACTCAAACAGCAAAAACGATTGGAAAAGCACAAGGGGCATTGAGCCTGGTTTTTCTTATTTATATGGGAAAGTCTTCCGTAGGGAGGCTTTTTGTTTGTCAGGCAATCAGTGAGTGGCTTAAAAAGTGAATTGATTTCTCCAAGTCGTTTTATTTGACAGATGTAACAAAAGAGATTACAATATAATCATAAAATAAAAATTACAAGAGTAGTTTTGAAAAGGAGAAGTTATGATTGAAATCACATATTTGGATGCTGTCAAGCAGGAGCGGAAGATGACCTTTGAGTCTTATCAGGAGTTTGAGCAGTCCCAGCAGGCCTGCTTGATTGGAGTGGCAGATTATTACCCAGTTAAAAAACTGACTTATAAAGGTCATGATTTGAACTACCAGGGCACTTATGGGGACGTCTTCTTTTTCCTGATGAAGCAGGATTTGACAAAGTTTGACTAAGAATAAAGGAGAAAAATAATGGTAAAAGTAATCACAGATGCAACATTTGAGCAAGAAACAAAAGATGGATTAGTGCTCATTGACTTTTGGGCCACTTGGTGCGGACCTTGTCGGATGCAGGGGCCAATCCTTGACAAGCTCTCAGAGGAACTTTCTGAAGATGAGCTCAAGATTGTCAAGATGGATGTGGATGAAAATCCAGCTACAGCACGCACTTTTGGCATCATGTCTATCCCGACCTTGCTCTTTAAAAAAGACGGTCAAGTCGTCAAGCAGGTGGCGGGTGTTCATACTGCCCAGCAGATTAAAGCCATTATGGCTGAGTTGGCATAAAGTAAGATGACGGTTATATAGGCCTGTTTTAAAATGAGACTGCTCTTGTTTGGAGCGGTCTTTTTTATTTCGATTATAACAATAATGAGTCAATTTAAAATTTTTGTTTGAAAATGCATATTTTAAGGTATAATAAGTAGAGGTAAATTTTTTCCAACGGGATCGCGCTATAGAGCTGCATTATTTAAAACATAATGGGAATGAGGTGATGATTATTATTGAGTTGCTAAAACATCTTTTATTTGTTTTTATGATTTTTACACCATTTGTTGCCCCAGCAGTTTTGTGTTTTTTTGTAGGGTGGATGATTCCTAGAGAGCAGATCACACAAAAAAGAATCTTATTAGTATTGGCTTTGTTGATCCCTGTTTTGCTTTTAATTTCGTATTTTGCCCCTCAGATATTAGGCCTAGTGTTTTGGAGTCTGATCTGGTTTTTCATCGGGCTGTTGCGAATGAAGAGTTATACTAAATCACAGTACTGGACAAGATGGTTTATATTTATCGCTTGTTTTAGTGCCTATATTTTACTTTATCTCCGCTTTTTTGGGTCTCTTTATTTTTATTAAACTGTTTAAAAAGCTGCTAGAGTTTTCAAGCAGCTTGAGGAGTAGACTATTCCAGATAAAAGTAGGATTAGTCAGTTTGAAAAAGGATTATTTGATTGAAAGACCTATCTATCACAGACAAACCTTCCGAGGTGGCAACGTTTAGCAAGTTGCGTTGCGTAAATTACCATTGCTTTCCCATCCAATCATTCGGGTAGTCATCATCATCCCCGTCACGATTTTCTTAAGCCTTTTGGCGAAGCTAGTTCACTTTACTATTTGGAAAAGTGCGAAAGTCCGAAATGAGTGTGAGCCCGCCATGGCAAACATGGTTTTCTATCTCAACTTCAACTACAAACGGACTTGACTTTCTTTTTCAAGCAAGATACAATAAAGGTGCGAAGTTTAGTGTAGTTTGATAATCAGTCCTCTGGTTGTCAGACGCACTTTTTTATTAAGTTATCAATAATCAATGCCAATGTTTCAAACTTGGTGTTAAATTTTAAACTAGAATATAACCATTGGCTATGAATATATAATATAACTATTAGTTATATTTTTCAACGGTTTTTTGAAGGATAGAAAAATGGAATTTACAGAACGCCTGAAAATACTAAGGAAACAAGCAAAACTCACACAAAAAGAGCTGGCTGAGAAAATAGGTATTTCTCAACCAGCTTATGGTGATTGGGAGCGAGGAGTAAAAAAACCAACTCAGGATAATCTAGTCAAGATTACTAAAATCTTCAATGTTTCATTAGATAGCTTGCTGGACAATGAGCTTGAACAAGAAGATGAATTAGCAAACGTAGAATTGCTATTCCGTAAGACCTCTGATGGTCTGACAGAAGAAGAAAAAGCCGTCTTCTGTGAAGAACTCATTGAGTTTATGAAAGAACGGAAGAAGACGTTTGAAGAGAAGGAGTAATAGTGACAAAAAGAAAAATTTTTCGTTATTAAATTTATTATTTTTTTGAATAAGAGGAGTTTATGAAGTATACTGAGCTAGTGAATTATACAATTAACGGTCTTAATGAAGAGAGTTTTGAAAATCTAAAGAAGTCGTTATTAAATAAATATATATTTTTTTCTATAATTGATGATGATGATGTTACTGATGAGATTTTAGCAGAAAAAATTTGTGATTATTTTGAGATATTATTTTCCAAAACGAATGATAATTGGGATAAATTTCTAAAAAATTATTTCAAAGTGATTGATTCTAAAGTTGGTACAAGAATTTCACCAATAACTAAAACCAATCCTGTTCCTTGTAGAGCAAGGCAATATTATGAGCGTGCTAAGAGTAAATTGAAAGACAATAAAGATTTGACTTCAAGTCAGCTCGTTGATTACTATAGAATTATGTTTTGCTTATATAACTCAATTCTTTATAACAACGGTCAAACAATTGAAAATTTTGATTACTCATTAAATAAAATGAATGTAAAAGAAATTCTTTTAGATTTTGGGAATATAACCTATAACAGACAAAATAAATATTTTAAAAAGGTTAAAGATTTTTTTGATGAGGGTGGATTATATACGAGAGAAAAAGGAATGTTGGTACTATCAATAATCATATCAAACAAATTTATGGATAATAGAATCCTTGGGGAATATTTTAATGGCTGACGTATTAAACATTAGTAATTTGGAGCAACTTCAACAATTTGTCAACAAAGATCAAATTATGGAAGTGGTTATCCGTGGGAAGAAAAGTAAATTTGAAACTTTTCAAAAAGTTGCATTCAATAATTTACAACAAAATGAAGTAGCATCATTGGTTCAAAATGCAATAAATATGGTTGGAAATAACAACCAAATATTAACTCAAAACTTAGAATTAATCCAGAAAGTTGCAGCTTTGCAGAACTTAGGATTAGTTATAAATGGTTTAAATCTAGCAGCAACAACAGCAGGTTTTGCTATCATGTATGCAAAGTTAAATAGCCTTAGCAAGGATATAAATCAACAATTTAGAGACTTAGCTAACACTGTAAAGCACGGTCATGAAGTACATTCATCTTTTGAATTTGATAAAGTTTTAGGAGATTATACTGACATGCTAGATTGTCGAAGGAGGCAACAACCATATTCTGAAGAGAAGATGCGGATATTGGTAGATCAAATCTATAACGTACTTAATTTATTAATTGAAATTTTTCAAAGAGGAGTTTCTGTAAGCAATGATAGCTTAATTACTTCAATTTTTTCTTTATTATCTATGCTAACAGTATCGATAAAATTCTTTGATGAGCAGTATTATTTTAATAATAGAGAAGTTTTATCGAGTCAGTCAGCTTGGCATTCTTCACATGATAAATGGATGAGCATATATGACCGGTTAGGTTCATCTTGGTTTACTGAAAAACTCCAAGACTATGGATATTTTGAAACAAATTTAAATGCATTGGAAGTTGACGTATATTATATCGAGCTAATGAATCAGATTATAGAACTACGAAATGAAGTAGTAGATAACCAAGAGTTAATTCAATTAATAGATGATATAGGTATTCTAAAAACTGTACATGAGACTGTTGGTAAGGAAGTTAGCGAAGTAATTGAAAGTGTAGTTACAGAGACACTTTCTGAAATAGATACATCGGAATCGAAGGAAGTGCAAAAAATACTTTTGGAGCAAGCGGCATTATTATAATGGAGGATGGTTGAAATTGTGAACATAGATATCAAAAATGTACTAGACCAACTTTTTTATGTTTGTGATCAAGCTGACTTGAATAAGAAAATACCTGATATCAAAACATTAGTTATTAGGGAAATTTTGTCTTTTATTGCCTACATTACTATTAGTGATTCTACAGAAAGAGTAAAATTTTTTAAATCAGTCTATTTTATAGAGGAAGTTGGAACTGTTCCGATTATTAAAGATGGACATATTCCTGAATTTTTCTATTTACTTTCTGAAGGAAGTAGACACTCTATAGAGGAGTCTTATATTAATGCAATAATTTCTGTTGGGAAATATTACTTAGTCAATAACAATACTAAAAGAAATACAGATTCAGAAAAATTTTCCTTATATTTATCAACTATGAAAAATGCCTTGGTTAATCAGAAAACACAAACTAGAGAAAATGAAACTGTGTTAAATCAGTCTGAAAAGCCTGTGAATAACGAAGCAACACCATCTGAAAATGAGAATAATGAGGAAACATTAGAGGAACTTTTAGCACAATTAGATCGATTAATTGGTCTAGATTGTGTAAAGTTTGAAATCAGGACTCTTACGAATATCCTGAAAGTAAATAAGATTCGTGAGAATCGAGGCTTGAAAGTTCCTGTAATATCAAAACATTTAGTTTTTTTGGGTAACCCTGGAACTGGGAAAACAACTGTTGCCAGATTGGTTGCGAAAATTTACAAGCAATTAGGTGTACTTGAAAAAGGACAATTGGTTGAAGTTGATAGGGCAGGTTTGGTTGCAGGTTATGTTGGACAAACAGCACTTAAGACTCAAGAAGTGATTCAAGAAGCAATGGGAGGTATACTATTCATTGATGAAGCTTACGCTTTGGCTAAAGGAGATTCAGATTTCGGCCAAGAAGCAATTGACACTCTATTAAAAGCGATGGAAGACCATCGTAATGAATTTGTACTAATTGTTGCTGGTTACAATGAACCAATGAATCATTTTTTAGTTTCAAATCCTGGGTTAAAGTCAAGATTTAATAAAAGCATTATTTTTGATGACTACACTCCTGAGCAACTTTTTTCAATATTAGTTCTTCTTTGTGATTCAAACGATGTAAAATTGGAAGAAGATTCCATGCCTCTGATGAAGAATTATTTCAAAAAAATTTGTGAAGAAAAAAAAGAAAATTTTGCTAATGGCCGTGAAGTTAGAAACCTATTCGAAAGAGCATTTTCAAATCAAGCAAATCGTATTGCAAACTTAGATACAATAACTGATAATGATTTGCGAGAAATTAAGTTTGAGGATTTTGGCATATAAATTTCAAATCGAGAGATAATAAAAAGGTTCAGATTTTTTCTCTGAACCTTTTTCTATTTCTAAACACCAGACTCTTTCAGTTCTTTTCATACGCCTCACTACCTTTTCTATAGCATTGTCGTTCTAAGCCTGTGATATTAACAGTAATGACTCCATCCCCGTATTCGTATTCTACAGTTAGGTCTGAGAATCCTTCAAAAGTAAATATTTTTAAGTCAGTGTCGATAGTCATATTGGTAGTAGAACCTTTGGCATCCACAGTACCTGTATCACCATCAATAGTGATAACTAAGTCAGTACCGAAGTCTCCAATTTCGTAACACTCTCCATTCATGCTTTCCTGGCTGGAGCAGGCAACTAGGCACGAGATGGCAGCAGTAAGAGCAAGAAAACTTAGTAGTCTTTTCATATGTTTGTACCTCCTATTTGGTTTTATTTTTGGCTTCAAACCAGTTTTTTCGTAAAAAAATAAGAAAACCACCAGCTAGGCTGGTGGCTGCGAAGGCTTTGAGCTTTCATTTCTTTTTCATGGTATAATCTACTTGTTCAGGTAAGACAAAGGAGGAAAAAGAAATGGCTAACACCAGTTACAGTTTATTACATACCAAATGGATGTGCAAATATCATATCATCTTTACCCCCAAGTATCGCAGAAAAACTATTTACTACAAAATAAGACGAAATCTCATTGAGATTTTTCGTCATCTATGTCAATACAAAGGTGTGGAAATTATTGAGGGACATATGATGCCAGAACATGTTCATATGCTTGTCTTGATTCCTCCAAAACTTTCGATTTCCGATTTCATGAGATATTTGATAAACATGCCAACCTTAAATATAAGTATGGTAATCGAAAGTTTTGGGCGAGAGGGTACTATGTAAGTACCGTTGGCCTCAATGAAAAGACAGTTGCCAAATATATTCGCGAGCAAGAGAAAAATGACATTGCCCTGGATAAGTTAAGTGTCAAAGAGTACGAGGATCCGTTCTCAGACGGTAGTTTTAGAACAAGATAAAAGCCCGTTTTTACGGGCATTGATCAAGTACAAGCCACCCGTTTTCAAGGATGGTGATGACTTATTCTTTACTCCCCCAACTCCTCGCTGTAAGCAATAATCTGATCAACTGTGTCTGACAGGAATTGGATGGTATCACGGAGTGGTTTGTCTGTTGAGATATCTGCTCCGATAATCATAGCTGACTCAAGCGGAGTCTTGCTGCCGCCGGATTTGAGTAGCTCAAGCCAGTCACGGGCACCATTTTCGTCATTTTTCAGGTGGAGGTAACCGGCAGTAGAGATGACCAGACCTGCTGAGTAAGTATAGCTGTAAAGCCCCATGTAGTAATGCGCTTGGCGCATCCAGGTCAGGGCAGCATCGTCGTCAATCTCAACGGCATCCCCCCAGAATTCTGTCAAGACTTCTTTCATGATAGCGTTGAGTTTGCTTGCGCCGAAGGTTCCGCCTTCTTCAATCAAAGTATAGACCTTGCGTTGGAAGGCAGCTTCCAGCAAGTGGGTGATGAAGTTGTGGAAGTAGGTATCCGTCAGACGGTGAGCCAAGGCAAAGCGTTTCTGGCGTGGGTTATCAAATTGGTGCTCCAGATAATCACTGAGCAGGAGCTCATTAAAGGTAGACGGTGCTTCCACATAGTAGGTGGACATGTGGGCATTGAAATAGCTTTGGTGATTGTCGGAGAAGATGAATTGACCAGAGTGGCCAATCTCGTGAATCAGAGTATAGACATCACTCATACGGCCAGTCCAGCTCATGAGGACATAAGGGTGAACTCGATAAGGATCCGCAGCATAGCCGCCAGAGTCCTTTCCGGCATTGGCCGCAAAGTCGACCCAACGTTCTTCCTTATAGCGGGCAACTTCTTGGCAGTATTCGTGTCCGAGTGGCTCGACTGACTTCATAACCAGGTCGTAGGCATCATCAATACTAACTTCGGGATTGAGCTCGCTGTCCAAGTCCAGCTTCCAGTCAGCAAAGGTCATTTTTTCAAGTCCGTTTACCTTAGCGACATGCTTGAGGTATTTCTGAGCTACTGGGGCAAATTCGCTCATAATCAAGTCGATCTGTCGGTCAAACATAGAGCGATCAACTTCTTGCTCAGCTAGCAAGTAGTCAAAGACAGAGTCATAGCCCTTCATGTCAGCCAGCAATTTTTCAGACTTGACCTGAGCCAGATAGGCAGCTGCAGCAGTATTTTGATGCTGACGAAGCCCTTCTGAGAAAGAGCGGAAAGATTTTTCGCGGATTTCTACATTTTCATGGTTTTGATAGAAATTCTCATAGGTGACAAAGCTGTTTTTGTAAACTTTGCCGTCTACTTCAAAGTCAGCCATGGCAAAGTCGCCAGCCCGCATCTTGGTGTAAATATCCTGTGGACTGTAAAAGACTTCACCTAGGTTGGTCAAGGCTTTTTCGACATCCGCTCCCAGATAGTGGGCTTTTTTGATTTTAGCCTGGCGAATGGCTGAGGTCAAATGGGGTTCTTGGCCTAGTTTCTCCAAGACAGCCTCGTCTGCACCGACCAGGGCGTCGTCAAAGAAGCTGAGTGCGACATTGGCCTCGGTCTCAAACTCCATAGCTGCTTGGGCAATCTGCGCAAAGCTCTCGTCGCCAAAGTCAGTGGTCTGTGGCATAAAACCGTAGTTGCCAATGTGGCTAATTTGGATATAAATCTGCTCTAGCTCAGCAAATGCCCGCTCAAAATCTTCGAAAGTGCTGAGCTTGCCTTGGTAATCACGGACGAATTTCTGGATGTCCTCTCTGGCCTTCTCAATAGCTCGCAGGAAGTCCTCCTGGTCTTGGTAAAGGGCCGTTAGGTCCCAGAGTTCATTTTCCGGAAATTCAGAACGATGTTTTTGTTCCATAGTCTACTCCTTTTGTCGTATATAGAAATAGTATAGCAAAAAATCCCCCAAAATGTCTTTGGGGGAGAAGGATAAGTCAGTAATTTTTAGCTGTTTATCAGATCGAGGATAAAAGTCAATGTTTCTTTGCTGCAATCCTTTTAAAAAGCAGTAGATAAGACAAGAATACGAAGATAACCAGGCTTAATAGCAGGGTGAAGACGTTTTGAGTTCCTTTTGTCATATTGGGAGCTTGATTAGCGATGACGGCCGTTACTGCGGTACCTATTGCGCCCGCAAAGGTCTGGGCCAGCTGAAAGAGCGCAGTCGTATCTGCAGTCTTTCCTTTATCAACTTGAGTCGTCGCTAGGGCTAGTGTGTTATTAAAGGCCATATTTCGTCCCAAGGTAAAGCAAATATAAATCGCAATAACAGCTGTTAAGGTGAGTTCTTTTGTAAAGATAAGGAGTAAGAGTACAGCAAGGAAAAGAAGAGAATTTCCTGTAAAAAGGGTTGGTTTAGGACCATTCCTATCATAGAGTTTACCAAAGACAGGAGAGAGGAAGGCTCCGAGCATGGTTCCTGGAAGAAGTGCGAAGCCTGCCTGAGCAGTTGAAATGTTTTTTTCTATGACTAGGAAGTTGGGAATCAGAAAATTAGCCGATAGGTTGATAAACTGAAAAATGAAGAAAGGTAAAATAGCCAATAAGACCGTTGGTTGCTTTAAAATCCGAATATCTAGGAATGGATGATCGATTTTCAAGCTCCGATAGATAAAGCAAGCTAGTGGCAGTAGACAGAGAACAAGATAGAGCCAATCAATATGTCCTTCTTCTAAGCTGGAGATAGCTACAATGGCAAAGACGAGTGAGCCTGCTAAGAGGAGAAATGAGAGAAGATCAAAGGCGCGTTTCCTAGACTTCTCGGAATTTCTTAAAAAGAAAAAGCCAAGAATAAAGGAAATGATTGGGACAGGAAGAATAAAGGTATAAATCATATGCCAGTCAAAACGACTAATCATAAAACCACCGTAAGTCGGCCCAATTGCTGGTGCTAGGCTGACCACCATCCCAGATAAGCCCATGTAGGTTCCGATTTTTTGCTTAGGAATACGCTCAACAATCAAGTTAAAGAGCAAAGGAATGGCTAATCCAGTAGCTCCTCCTTGCAGAATTCTCCCTACCATCAAGATAGGAAAGCTTGAAGCCAACATGGCAATCAGTGTGCCCAAGCAAAAGTTGGCCAAAGCAGTAAAGAGGATGGTTCTCTCTTTCCAATTGTGGGCTAAGGTCGCTCCTAAAGTAATTGTAATGGCTACCGCTAGCAAATACCCTGTTGTAATCCATTGCAGCGTTCCCAATCCTAAGCCAAAGACCTTACTTAGATGCGGAAAGGTTACATTCATACTGGTTTCAGATAAGATGCCTGCAAAGCTGACTAAGGCTGTCGCAAGGAGCGAGAAAAAATCTTTCTTTTCAACTGTTTGATGATTTGGCACGATTGTCTCCTTTACATGTTTGAAATGAGTCACTGTATTTATTATAAAGCAAGAAGTTCTCTTTGAAAAGTGAATAATGGCTATACCGCCATCTTATTTGATGAATCGAAAGGGAAAAAACGAACTCTGACAGCCAACTATAATCAGCTATAGAAAAGAAAAATGGATTTTCAGTACTTTTATAGAAAAAAGCCATTTCCAGCCTTTTTCTTTTGCCTGAAATTGTGGTAAAATAAGGTCTGTACGTGCTTGATACAAAGATGAGGATATAATAAGCTACTAAGACCATGATATTAAAGTCACAGTGCTAACTGAACATGTCCTATGGGTTGCTTAAGGTCTTAATATCTTGATCTTTGTAGCCAAGGCGTATGAAAAAATTTGAGCATGTGCTCGGCAAGGAGTCTTTATGACAAAACAAGTTTTTAAAACTATTTTTGCAGGTCGTGAGCTGGTAGTTGAAACTGGTCAGGTTGCAAAGCAGGCAAATGGCAGCGCCGTTGTTCGATATGGAGAAAGTACCGTTTTAACTGCGGCAACCATGTCCAAAAAGATGGCTACTGGTGACTTTTTCCCATTGCAGGTCAACTATGAGGAAAAGATGTATGCGGCTGGGAAATATCCTGGTGGCTTTAACAAGCGCGAAGGCCGTCCGTCAACAGATGCGACTTTGACTGCCCGCTTGATTGACCGTCCGATTCGTCCTATGTTTGCGGAAGGCTTCCGCAATGAAGTTCAGGTTATCAATACCGTTCTTTCTTATGACGAAGATGCTTCGCCTCAAATGGCTGCTATGTTCGGTAGCTCTCTGGCTCTTTCTATCTCAGATATTCCTTTTAATGGCCCTATCGCAGGAGTTCAAGTCGGCTATGTAGATGGTGAATTTATCATCAATCCTAGCAAGGAACAAAAAGAAGTTTCACTTTTGGAACTGACAGTGGCTGGTACCAAAGAGGCTATCAACATGGTAGAATCCGGAGCTAAGGAACTTTCTGAAGATATCATGCTGGAAGCTCTTCTCAAAGGGCACGAAGCGGTCAAAGAATTGATTGCCTTCCAGGAAGAAATTGTCGCAGCAGTCGGCAAGGAAAAAGCAGAAGTAGAATTGCTGCATGTTGATGAAGAGTTGCAGGCAGAGATTATCGCAGCCTATAACAGCGACTTGCAAAAGGCTGTTCAGGTAGAAGAAAAGCTGGCGCGTGAAGCCGCAACTCAGGCTGTTAAAGACCAAGTCACAGCAGTTTATGAAGAGAAATACGCGGAACATGAAGAATTCGACCGTATCATGCGTGATGTGGCTGAAATCTTGGAGCAAATGGAGCATGCAGAAGTGCGCCGTTTGATTACCGAAGATAAGGTCCGTCCTGATGGCCGTAAGGTTGATGAAATCCGTCCGCTGGATGCGGAAGTGGATTATCTACCGCGTGTGCATGGTTCTGGTCTCTTTACTCGCGGTCAAACCCAGGCCTTGTCTGTTCTGACCTTGGCACCAATGGGCGAAACGCAAATTGTGGACGGCTTGGATCCAGAATACAAGAAACGCTTCATGCACCACTATAATTTCCCGCAATACTCTGTCGGTGAGACAGGCCGTTATGGGGCTCCTGGTCGTCGTGAAATTGGACACGGTGCTCTTGGGGAACGTGCCTTGGAGCAAGTCTTGCCTAGCTTGGAAGAGTTTCCTTACGCTATCCGTCTGGTAGCAGAAGTCTTGGAGTCAAACGGTTCTTCCTCACAGGCCTCTATTTGTGCGGGGACTTTGGCTCTGATGGCAGGTGGTGTGCCGATTAAAGCGCCGGTTGCCGGAATTGCCATGGGCTTGATTTCAGATGGCAGCAACTACACGGTTCTGACGGACATTCAAGGTTTGGAAGACCATTTTGGTGATATGGACTTTAAGGTAGCTGGTACTCGCGAAGGGATTACCGCCCTGCAGATGGATATCAAGATTGAAGGAATTACAGCGGAAATCCTGACAGAAGCTCTGGCTCAGGCTAAGAAAGCCCGCTTTGAAATCCTGGACTTGATTGAAGAAACGATTCCAGCTCCGCGTCCTGAGTTGGCTCCGACCGCTCCGAAAATCGACACCATCAAGATTGATGTGGACAAGATTAAGATTGTCATCGGTAAAGGTGGAGAAACCATCGATAAGATCATCGCTGAGACCGGTGTTAAGATTGACATTGATGAGGAAGGAAATGTATCCATCTACTCCAGCGATCAAGACGCCATCAATCGTGCTAAGGAAATCATTGCTGGATTGGTCCGCGAAGCAAAAGTGGACGAAGTTTACCATGCCAAGGTTGTTCGGATTGAGAAATTCGGTGCTTTTGTCAATCTCTTTGACAAGACAGATGCCCTGGTTCACATCTCAGAGTTAGCCTGGACTCGGACCAACAATGTCGAGGATGTCGTACAAATCGGTGATGAAGTGGATGTCAAGGTGATCAAGATTGATGCCAAAGGCCGGGTAGATGCTTCCATGAAAGTATTGCTGCCGCGTCCACCAAAGTCTGATAAGCCGAAACATCATCATGACAAGGGACATCATCCGCACAAGGAGCACAAGGGTCATAAGGACCATCAAGAAAGCCCTAAAACAGAAGAATAAGAGGTCGCTCATCCCTGTAGACCTCATCAGAAATCGGCAGAGGCGAGCCTAGTTCTCGTCTCTCCTTGTTTAGAGAAGGAAGGAGGCTAGCATGGGTTGGTGGAAGGAATCTATTGATATTGTAAAAGAAAATGACCCGGCGGCACGAACGTCGCTGGAAGTCTTGCTAACCTATCCGGGCATTAAAGCTTTGGCGGCCCACCGCCTCTCGCATTTTTTGTGGCGGCATGGCTTTAAGCTGCTGGCGCGCATGCACAGTCAATTCTGGCGTTTCTGGACCCAGATTGAGATTCATCCCGGTGCTCAGATTGAGTCGGGTGTCTTTATTGACCATGGCAGTGGCCTGGTGATTGGTGAGACAGCCATTGTGGAGAAGGGGGCCATGCTTTACCACGGCGTGACCCTAGGCGGTACGGGCAAAGATACAGGTAAACGCCATCCGACCGTGCGTCGAGGTGCCTTGGTCTCTGCCCATGCTCAAGTCATTGGGCCAATTGAGATTGGTGAAAAAGCCAAGGTCGGAGCCGGTGCAGTTGTAGTGGCAGATGTTCCAAGTGATGTGACAGTGGTTGGCGTACCAGCTAAGATTGTCCGTGTTCACGGTGAGAAAGACGAGCCGACCATTCACGAGGTAGAGGAGAAGCGGGAATACTATCTAGACAAGCTAGAGCATGCCCGCGAAGCCAGTCACCATTCATCAAGTCTTTAGAAAAGGTTAGCAAATTTATCTAAGTAAAATATGACAGGAGGAACCGACATGTCAGATTTATCAGATGCTATTTTGAACCAGGTAGTCCTTGAGCTGAAAGAAGGCTTGGACGGTCCTGCCAAGGAGTCCTTTACCAAACTACCGCCTAGCCACCAGCGCGAATGGGCTCGCTATATCAGTGAAGCCAAAAAAGATGAGACCAAGCTGCGTCGCATAGAAAAGATGAAGGTGGATTTGCTGAAGCCTTAAAGAAAGAGAAGTTATGCTATTAGAGGAATTTGAAGATGTAGCAGCAGTCATTGAGCCAACTGAAAAGCCAGTCCATGACAAGGGTGAGGTTTGCGAAACCATCATCCTGTCCTTTAATGGCGAAATTCTGAAACGTTTGATTGAGTCAGAAGAAGTCTATCCAGGAGGCTATTTGAAAAGCATAAACGGACAGCATCCATGGTATATTTATGGTCAAGGTCCTAGCAAACTAGCAGTTATGTTGGCTCCGATTGGGGCTCCCATGATAGTCGGCCAGCTGGAGGAGTTAGCGGCCAGAGGCTTCACGAATTTCATCATTCTAGGTTCCTGTGGCGTTTTGGATCGCTCAATTGAGGCGGATAAGATTATCCTGCCCGCAGCCGCATTGCGAGATGAAGGGACTAGCTATCACTATGTTCCACCGGGTGACGAAATCTCCTATGATGAATCCTTGTTGATTAAGCTGGAATCCATCTTTGACAAGCACGATATAGAGCACATCCGCACTAAGTCTTGGACGACTGATGCCTTTTATCGGGAAACGCCTGAGAAAGTCAAGCGTCGCTTGGCTGCTGGAGCCAAAGTGGTGGACATGGAAGCTTCAGCTATCATGGCTTGGAGTCAATTTCGCAAGAGTAAAGTCTATCAGTTCTTCTACACAGCTGACTATGTAGATCATCATAACCGAACCTGGGATGCCCGCCATGAAGAGCGGACAGCTGATGCCATGACTTTTTTCACTATCGCTTTGACAATAGCAAAGGAACTAGAAAGGTAACTACAAGAATGGCAGTATATTTTTACGGCTGTATCACCATGGATGGCTACTTGGCAGACAGCCAGCACAGGATAGACTGGCTGCATCAGCTTGGTTCTGTAGAGGATACAGGCTATGATGACTTTTACAAGCAAATGGATATCACCATCATGGGCAAGCGGACCTTTGAGGAAATCCAAAATTTGCAAGATGTAGAAAGTTTTTATCAAGCTACGGAAAACTATGTCTTTACGCATGATAGGCACCTGCCTGTCAGCAATTACCAGCCAGTAGCTGGGGATGTGGTGGACTTTGTTCACCAGATTGACAAAGGCAAAAATGTCTTTGTGATTGGTGGTAATTCCTTGGTAGGACCGCTCCTGGATGCGGATCATTTCGACCACCTCATTATTCAGATAGCGCCCCTTATCCTAGGAAAGGGGGTTCCCCTCTTTACCCAAGAGGAAGGGCAGCGCTTTTACCAACTGGATAGCCTCAGACAATTTGGCCCTTTTGCAGAGCTGGTTTTCAGCCGAAAAAGTCAGAAATAGAGAAGGGAGTGGACCGCATGATTAAAATTTACGACACCATGACCCGCAGCCTACGTGAATTTGTGCCCATTGAAGAGGGCAAGGTTCGCATGTATGTCTGCGGTCCGACGGTTTATAACTATATCCATGTCGGCAATGCCCGCTCAACAGTAGCTTTTGACACAGTTCGTCGCTATTTTGAGTATCGGGGATTTGAGGTCAATTATATTTCCAATTTTACAGATGTAGATGATAAGATTATCCATCGCGCCAAGGAAGAAGGCATCACACCAAAAGAAGTGGCTGATAAGTATATCGCAGCTTTTCGTGAGGATGTGACGGCCTTAGGTGTCAAGCCGGCTACTCAGCATCCGCGTGTGATTGACTTTATGGAGGCAATCATTGACTTTGTGCAGACTTTGGTGGACAAGGGCTACGCCTATGAGTCAGAGGGCGATGTCTACTTCCGTGTCGAAAAGTCTCATAATTATGCCAAACTAGCTAATAAAACTTTGGCAGACTTGGAGTTGGGTGCTTCTGGTCGGACAGATGAGGAGACTGCTCGTAAGGAAAATCCGGTGGATTTTGCTCTCTGGAAGGCAGCCAAGCCGGGCGAGATTTCCTGGGACAGTCCTTGGGGAGCAGGTCGTCCGGGCTGGCACATCGAGTGTTCGGTCATGTCGACGGAGATCTTGGGTGATACTATTGATATCCACGGTGGTGGGGCAGACCTAGAGTTTCCTCACCATACCAATGAAATCGCCCAGTCAGAGGCCAAGACTGGTCAGACTTTTTCCAACTACTGGATGCACAATGGCTTTGTCAACATTGATGACGTCAAGATGTCCAAATCTCTAGGCAATTTTATCACTGTTCACGATGCCCTCAAGACCATTGACGGTCAGGTACTGCGTTTCTTCTTTGCTACCCAGCATTACCGCAAGCCGATTAATTTCACAGAAAAAGCTGTTCATGATGCAGCGACTAATCTCAAGTATTTGAAGAATACCTATGAGCAGCCTTTCACTGGTCAGCCAGACTCTGCTCAGCTTCAGGCCTTTCTGGACAAGTTCACCGCTGCTATGGACGAAGATTTCAATGCAGCCAACGGTATCACGGTTGTCTTCGAGCTGGCTAAGTGGATCAACTCTGGTAACTACACCGCTGAAGTCAAGGCAGCCTTTGCCGAGCTATTAGAAGTTTTTGGTATCGTCTTTGTAGAAGAAGTTTTGGACGCGGACATTGAGCGCTTGATTGAGGAACGCCAAGTAGCGCGGACTAATCGAGACTTTGCGACTGCAGACCGTATTCGAGATGAATTGGCCGCTCAGGGCATCAAGCTTTTGGATACTAAGGACGGAGTGAGGTGGACACGTGACTGATGTCAACCTGATTAACGGTATTGCCCTCGCCTTTGAGGGAGATGCTGTCTACTCCATGTATATCCGACGTCACCTGATTTTTCAAGGTCTGACCAAGCCCAATCAGCTGCACAGGGAAGCGACCAAGTATGTTTCTGCCAAGGCTCAGGCTAATCTTATCTCTCTCATGCTGGAAGAAGGGATTCTGACGGAAAAGGAAGAGGATATCTACAAGCGCGGCCGCAATGCTAATAGTCACACCAAGGCCAAGAATGCAGATATTGTTACTTACCGTATGTCTACTGGCTTTGAGGCAGTCATGGGTTACCTGCATATGACCGAAGCCATTGAGCGACTGGAAGAGCTGATTGACTGGTGTATCCGGAAGATAGAGGCTTCGTTCTGATTTTGAAAGGAACTAATTTATGAGTGCTTTCTTACAATTTGATAATTTTAATTTCAAGTTGGCTATTATTCAGGAGTTAATGTATGAACAAAACGTGCTTGAGCCACGATTTGACGTTTACAGTTTTTGTGAATCTGAGAAATTATCTGTAGATCCAGAAGACTTTGATGAGACACCAATCCCTGAAGTAGAGACTTATTTTAAACAGTTGGAAATACCTAAAGAGTATGCGCAGAATGTGGAAAGCCTCTTCTTTGATGGAGGTAATGATATCTATGCGCAATTAATCCCTTTATGGGATGGCGAAGATGATCAATTTGATTTGGAAAATGTGAGTGAAAAGGAGCTATCACAGTTTTCGAATTTAAAAACCATCGACGGAACAATCTTTCCATTTTCTAAAGAAGTACGTGATTTATTTGAATCCAAAGGAATTGATATCGAAGAGTAATATTTAGTAATAACGCTCTTATGTTTTATGAAAAATCGATAGATAAACCTAAGATACAGTAAAATAATGTATCTAAATTGAATAAAGGAATCTTATGAAAAAATTTATATTGTTTGCAGTCTGCTTGTTTAGTCTGATGACACTTAGCGCCTGCATGTTTGCCCCTCTTTTCAGACGAAGTGGCAATACCTCTTCCTCGTCTAGCTCTAGCTACTCTAGAAAACAGAGCTCATCTTCGAAAAAAGAATACTCTGATAACGACTATGACTATAGCTCATCTAGTTCGTCTTCTGCAATTGAAGATGATCCATATACTCTCTTTAATGATTTTGGTCAATCTTTGGATGCCCTTACTGATATGCAAGATATTGATAAGTGGGAAGAATTTAAATCAATCAATCTCATTTATTTTGAAGAGGAGTCTGATCGGGTTGCTACTAAAAAGGATGAAGTACGTGCTAAGTTGGGTCAGCCAACTTCAGAGCTCAGTAGTGGAGGTGACCTGTGGAAATCAGATAATTATACTATCCTTATTGCTTATGATGAAAATTCTGTTGTCATGAATAAGCTGATTACATTCACTTCCTCTAAGCAGGTGGAAAGTTTAAGCGGTATTTCCAAAGGAATGTCAGCCCAAGATGTTGTCAAAAAACTAGGGAAACCACGTGGACTGGATGTGACAGGTATGTTTACTCGCTTCGTTTGGGCAGACGAGGATGATAAGGACTATTACGTCTATTTTAAGGGAAACAAGGTTTATGACACTAAAGAACCTAATTAAAAAGACATCAGCTTTATAGCCGATGTCATGAAATGAAAACAAATTATTTTAATTCAGAGATAAAGATGATTAAAAGTCTTTATCTCTTTTTTAGTATTAGTACTTTATTTGCCAAACAAAACAGCTAGTCTTCTTTATAATTCTCGTAAAATTCTACCTTAATTCTAATAAAGGTTTCCAAATCTCGCAGGAGCTGCAGAAGTATGGCACGGGTTTCAAATTCCTGGCGGGTCTTAGGGAGCGGCCGCTCGCGAAATACGGTTAAATAGTTGTCAATCTCGTCCAGAAGGTCTCGGGCGGGATTTTCTTGGCTCAGTTGCGTAGCGGTCTGGGAGAAGAGGCGGGCTAAAATCAAGCTTTCACTGGCTGCTAGATGGCAGTTATTAATATTGCTGGCCATGTCTTGTAGGATACGGTTTTGAGCCTGCCGCATTTCAAAATAGTGGATATGGTAGTTGGTCTGGTGAAAGAGGTGGTTGGAGTGGTCCAGATAGACCAGCTGCAAGGCCTGTTGCAAAATCTTGTCCAGCTCCTTGATCAGCGCTGCATCATTTCGGCCGTCTCCAGATTTTAAGAAATATTCAAAGCGCAGCAAAATCTTTTTCAGCTGTTCCTCCACTTGCTCGTGGTAGCTGTCAATTTCTTGCTGGCGAGAGGGCATATAGAGGTTGGCTAAGAGTGCAAAGCCAGTTCCAATAAGAAATAGAGCTAGCTCATTTCCAAGCAGAGACCAGGAGGTGGATTTTTCTAAGAGCAGATGGGTGACTAGGACGGTACTAGGTGTGATGCCGATTTCCCAACCAAGCCGAAAGGCCAGAGGCACATAGATCGCGATATAGATGGCCAATGCTCCGAGATGAAAACCTAGAAAGTGCAAAGCCAGGCTTCCGATAGTCAGAGCCAGTAGGGTAGATAAAAAGCGGTTGCCAGCTAGCTTCGCTGTGCTGCGGCGGGTATCAGTCACGCTGAGGATGGCAATAATTCCGGCTGAAGTTGAGTAGGCCAGACCTAAAAAGTCAGCCAGACAAGCAGCTAGACAGGTAGCTAGTACCAGCTTGATGGTGCGTTGGAGGAGAGACATGAGTCAGAGTTTCCTTTTTTAGATTTCTTTCTATTATAGCACGACTGGCGGGGAATCTTGGGGGCTGCTGATTGCTTTTTATCAGAGCAGAATTCTGTCTCGCCCGAGTAAATCCTGCCGCCATTTTTTCGCCTTTGTGTTATACTAGTCCTATGGAAAAAAACGATATTGTCTACGGTGTACATGCGGTGACAGAGGCTCTCGCAGCCAACACTGGAAATAAACTCTACATTCAAGACGACCTGCGTGGTAAAAAGGTCGACAAAATCAAAGATTTAGCAGCGGAAAAGAAGGTTTCTATCTCATGGACGCCTAAGAAAACCTTACAGGAAATGACTGATGGGGCAGTTCACCAAGGGTTTGTCCTGCGGGTGGCGGAGTTCGCCTATACTGACTTCGAGGTGCTGTTGAAAAAAGCAGAGCAGGAAGACAATCCGCTCCTATTGATTTTGGACGGGCTGACTGACCCTCACAATCTGGGCTCTATCTTGCGGACGGCTGACGCGACCAATGTAGCGGGAGTCATCATTCCCAAGCACCGAGCAGTCGGTGTGACACCAGTCGTAGCCAAGACTTCAACGGGTGCCATTGAGCATATTCCCATTGCCCGTGTGACCAATCTCAGCCAGACTCTGGACAAGCTCAAGGAAGCTGGTTTTTGGATTTTCGGTACGGATATGCAGGGGACGCCTTCTCATAAGTGGAATACGGCAGGCAAGCTGGCCCTCATCATCGGCAACGAAGGTAAGGGGATTTCAAGCAATATTAAAAAGCAGGTGGACGAGATGATTTCCATTCCTATGAATGGCCATGTCCAGAGCCTTAATGCTAGTGTCGCAGCGGCTATTCTCATGTATGAAGTCTTTCGCAATCGCCTATGAAAAGAAAAATCTTACTGGTGGACGGCTACAATATGACGGCCTTTTGGCGGGAAACTCGTCCTTACTTTAACCGCGGAGAGCTAGATGCAGCGCGAACGATTCTGCTCCAGAAACTCAGCAATTATGCCAGCTTTGAAGGACTGGAAGTTATCTGTGTCTTTGATGCCCAGTATATGCCGGGAGTTCGGCAGACCTATGAGGAGTTTAATGTGACGGTCGTTTTCACCGAGGAGGAGGAAACGGCGGATGACTATATCGAGCGCTTGGCAGCTGAGCTCAATACACCCAAAAATCAGGTGTCAGTTGCGACTAGCGATCTCAATGAGCAGTGGACTGTCTTCGCCCAAGGAGCTTTGAGAGTTTCCGCTAGAGAGCTAGAGAAGCGAGTGGCTGTTACCAAATCAGACCTCAATAAACTGAGCGGACAAATCAACCTGCAAAGACCGCCCTTGCGACCGATGGACAGCCAATCTTTGCGCGATTTACAAAAAATGATGGAGAAAAAAGATGACCTTTAAAATTTTAACCGATTCAACAGCAGACTTGCCAGAAAACTGGACCCAGGAAAATGACGTGCAGGTCCTAGGCCTGACCATTCAGCTAGATGGACAAACCTATGAGACAGTTGGTGCAGGCAAGCTGACCAGCCAAGAACTTCTGGACAAGATGGAGTCCGGAAGCAAGCCAACTACCAGCCAGATCAATGTCGGCCAGTTTGAAGATGTCTTTCGTAGCTATGCTAAGGAAGGGACACCAGTTCTCTATGTAGCCTTTGCTTCAGCCCTATCGGGTACTTATCAGAGCGCAGTCATGGCACGGGAGATAGTCTTGGAAGATTTTCCAGGTGCACTGATTCGCATCATTGATACCAAGGCGGCTTCTATGGGGGAAGGACTTTTAGTCATGAAAGCGGCAGAAGCTAGAGCGGCAGGCCAGACCTTGGAGCAGACAGCAGACTTGATTGAGAGTTTGGTGCCTAAGGTCAAGACATATTTTCTGGTTGATGACCTCAATCACCTCATGCGGGGCGGTCGGATTTCCAAAACTGCTGCGCTTATGGGGAGCTTGGTCAATATCAAGCCGATTATCGCTGTCAAGGGAGATGGAACTCTGGACTCTGTCGCTAAAGTTCGCGGCAAGAAGAAGGCGCAGGCCGAAGTGGTCCGCATGACTCTGGAGGGAGTTGCTGACCCGCGGGTGGTCATCGCCTATGCAGGTGCCAAAGAGATTGCTGAGAGTTTAAAAGCCCAGCTGCTGGAAAGCGACCAAGTAGAGGAAGTTCTCCTTATGCCTCTGGGACCTGTCATTTCTACCCATACTGGTCCTGGAACTTTGGGACTCTTTAGTATCGCCCAAGACATTCAAGACTAAGAAAACATGAAATCGCTATTTCATAAATAATTGCTTCAAATCTATTGCTTTTGCCTACTATTTTTGATATGATAGTAGGCGGTATTGTTTACCCCATTTGTAAGGCCCCGGAACCTTTCAAATAACTCGCGGACCGGAACATCCGCCCTGTAAACAAAAACGATATTCATAGGAGAAATCATGAACAAAACAACATACATGGCTAAGCCAGGTGAAGTTGAACGCAAATGGTATGTAGTGGACGCTACTGATGTCCCTCTTGGACGCCTTTCTGCTGTTGTAGCAAGCGTACTTCGCGGAAAAAACAAACCAACCTTTACACCACACACTGATACAGGTGACTTCGTAATCGTTATCAACGCTGAAAAAGTAAAATTGACTGGTAAAAAAGCAACTGATAAGATTTACTACACTCACTCAATGTACCCAGGTGGATTGAAACAAATCTCAGCAGGTGAGCTTCGCTCTAAAAACGCTGTTCGTTTGATCGAAAAATCTGTTAAAGGTATGCTTCCGCACAATACTCTTGGCCGCGCTCAAGGTATGAAGCTGAAAGTATTTGTAGGCGCTGAGCACACTCACGCTGCACAACAACCAGAAGTTCTTGATATTTCAGGACTTATCTAAGGAAAGGAACAAATAAGCTATGTCACAAGCACAATATGCAGGTACTGGACGTCGTAAAAACGCTGTTGCACGCGTTCGCCTTGTTCCAGGAACTGGTAAAATCACTGTAAACAAAAAAGATGTTGAAGAGTACATCCCACACGCTGACCTTCGCTTGGTTATCAACCAACCATTCGCAGTTACTTCAACTGTTGGTCAATACGACGTTTTCGTAAACGTTGATGGTGGTGGCTACGCTGGTCAATCAGGCGCTATCCGTCACGGTATCGCTCGTGCCCTTCTTCAAGTAGACCCAGACTTCCGCGATTCATTGAAACGCGCAGGACTTCTTACACGTGATGCCCGTATGGTAGAACGTAAGAAACCAGGTCTTAAGAAAGCTCGTAAAGCTAGCCAGTTCTCAAAACGTTAATCAATACGATTATATCAACGTTTACAGACATTCAAGAATTTTCTCTTGGATGTCTTTTTTGTTTCAAAAAATCAAAGTTCACCTCAAAATTCACCCCATATTCACCCCATCAATTTTTTAAACTACGAAAAGCAATATCACCTACAGTCTGATTGACTTTATCTTTGGTATTAGTGTAAATTTTTGTAATCTCCTTGTCACTATGAGTAAGAGCTTCTAAAATGGCCTCAAGAGAAACACCTGCTTGTTTAGCAAGAGTGGTACCAGTATGTCTTAGTTTGTGTGGTGAAGCTGGTGCTAATTCGGGATGTCTTCGTCTAACTGACTTCATTCTATAGTTCAGATAGTCTGTATGGAGAAGAAGATTAATATTATTAGTCCGGTCATTATATGTAAACACAAATTGTTTCTGTGTTTGTCGTAGTCCAAAAAGTTTGAGTTCTTCTTGTTGTTTAACTTTCCAATTTGCTAGAAGCTCCATTAGTTCGGTCGGTGCTTTAAAGAAAGTTTTTTTGTTTCCCTTAGTTGATTTCACATTACCAAAACGGTCTAAAGCTTGTTCTATAAGTATTTCTCCAGTTGAAAAGTTGATGTGTTTCCATTGCAAAGCATAACTTTCTGATTTTCGATCAGATAAGAAGAATGTTGTATAAAAGAGAGTGTAGTCTTTTAGGTCAATGAGTCCTTCTTCTAAATCAGTGTCAAAAGCTTGTAACCATAATTTTAGCTCCTCTTTATCGAGAGAAAGATCTTCTTCACGTTTACTCTCTTTCTTTGAAGAACCAGATTCAAAACAAAATTAGTAGAGAAGGTTTTATTTCTAATCAAAAAAACCTGAGTTATTCAATCAATAGAATTTGCATTTTTTTAAAGAAAATATAGAAAATTTGGTTGGTTTATAACAAAGGAGAATCAATTGCTTATGCTTGGGATAGTACAAAGTTATCAGAACTGGAAGCAAAGAAAAAAGCAGAACTACAACTATTATTAATGTGAGTTGATAAAAGAATTTATAAATGACATGGGTCAATCTCGAAAAACTATATGATTATAAAATAGTTTTGAAGAAAAGATGGACAATTAAATTTTTAGGGAAGGTATTTAGAAAATATTTGATAAAATAAGCAGGTTTATTAATTTAAGCAGACGGTATTATCTTCGTATGATATAATTAAGTTGTTGAGATAATATTAGGAGATTATGATGGAGATTGATAATCGGAGTATTCGTCTAGGAGATGAATTAAAGAAAGAAATAAAACCCGGAAGCAAGGTAAAGATTGCTGCTGCAACGTTTTCGATGTTTGCCTTTCAACAGTTAAAGGAAGAACTTGAAACGATCGAGGAGTTGAAATTTATCTTTACAAATCCAACCTTTGTGACTGATGAGACGAGAGTTGGATATCGTGAATATACGATCCCCAAAAAAGAGCGAGAACAGTCTATTTTTGGAGGACGTTATGAGCTGAAGTTAATGAATGAATTAACCCAAAAAACAATTGCTAGAGAATGTGCTGAATGGATTAGGAAAAAGGCTTGTTTTAAATCTATCAACATTGAAACCGATGAGATACCAAATGGTATGCGGATAGAAACGGATGATGATACTGTCGCTGTGGATCGACTCAAAAACTTTGATCGAAAGGAATTGGGCTATGATTCTTCTTTGTTCAAAACGACACGGAATATCTACCATGCTCCATTGAGTTTATCCTATCTAGATGAATTTGATAGTCTCTGGCAAAATGATGAGTATTTTCGGGATGTGACAGAAGAGTTCTTGGAAACTCTCAATTTAGCTCATAAAGAACATTCCCCTGAATTTCTATACTATGTCATGCTCTATAATCTTTTTAGCGAGTTTCTTGAGGATATCAATGATGACTATACCCCAAATGAACAGGTGGGCTATAAAAATACCAAGTTGTGGAATCTTCTTTACGATTTCCAACAAGATGCAGTAAAATCAATCATTTCAAAACTTGAAAAGTATAACGGCTGTATCTTAGCAGATTCGGTAGGATTAGGAAAAACCTTTACAGCTTTAGCTGTCATGACCTACTATGCCTATCGTGGGAAACGAATTTTAGTTTTGTGTCCGAAAAAGTTAGAAAACAACTGGAACATGTACCGACATGATTATGTCAACAACCCTATTTATGACCGTCATCTCATTTACGATGTTTTATATCATACCGATTTAAGTCGAGATAAAGGAACTTCGAATGGTATAGATCTTGCCTTAAATAAATGGGAAAATTATGACTTAGTGGTTATTGATGAGTCTCATAATTTCCGTAATGGTGGATCCAGCGAAAGTGATCAAGCGGAGGGACGTGAAAATCGTTACAGCCGATTAATGAATCGAATTATCAAATCGGGTGTTCCTACTAAGGTACTGATGTTATCAGCTACTCCAGTTAATAATCGCTTTAATGATCTGAAAAATCAGATCGCTTTAGCCTATGAAGGGGATGTAGAGCAGATAGATGGAAAATTAGATACACAGTCGTCCATTAATGATATTTTTCGGAATGCTCAGTTGGCCTATAACAAATGGGCAGACTTACCAGCTGAAGAGCGAACGACAGATAAACTATTATCGACCTTAGACTTTGATTTCTTTAAAATGCTGGATAGTGTGACGATTGCTCGTAGTCGTAAACACATCCGAGAATTTTATGATCGAAAAGCGATTGGAGATTTTCCAGAACGTCTGAAACCAAGAAACTTTGAACCTGATTTGACAGTGTCGGATCTAGATGTGACCTATAAAAAGTTATACCAGTTGTTAGATCAGTTACAGTTAACAATTTACCAACCTTCACTTTATATCTATCCCTCAAAGCGTGAGAAATACGAAATAACATTAGCAGGGAATAAAGCCAACCTTACTCAACTGGGTCGTGAGTCGGGGATGAAAAAGCTGATGATGATCAATCTGCTTAAACGCTTAGAAAGTTCTGTTGCAGCTTTTCGTTATACCTTGATCGATGTCGTTAAATCGTATGTAGATGAGACTTTAAAAGCTATTTCAACATATGAGCAAACTGGTTTAGATGCTTTATCTGGAGTGTCTGTCTTAAATGAAGATGATTTCGATATAGAAGATAGCAACTTGGACGTCTTTATCGGGAAGAAGAATAGAATTGCTTTGAAAGATATGGACTATCGCAGTTGGAAATTAGAGTTAGAGAAAGATCAAGCAATTTTGCTGGAATTAGAAGAACTGATCGATCAAATCACTCCTACAGAAGATAAAAAATTGCAAACACTCTATCGGTTGATCGATGAAAAAATGACTCATCCAATCAATGAAGGCAATAAAAAACTCATTATCTTTTCTGCCTTTGCGACAACCACTAATTATCTCTATAAACATATTAGCCAGTATGTACTAGATAAATACGGACTTCATACGGCACAAATTTCTGGTACAAAAGGATTTGAAACAACGCTAAAAACGAACCATCGAGACCTCAATTCCCTTTTAACTTATTTTTCACCACTATCAAAAGATAGGAATCTCCTATTTCCGGATGATCAAAGAGAGATTGATGTCTTGATTGCAACAGATGTCATCTCTGAAGGACAAAACCTGCAGGATGCAGATATGATGGTCAATTATGATATCCATTGGAATCCTGTTCGGATCATTCAACGCTTTGGACGTGTGGATCGGATTGGGAGTGAGAATAAGTTTATCCAGCTTGTAAATTTTTGGCCAAATATCGAGTTAGATGAATACATCGATCTTAAATCTCGTGTTGAATCACGTATGAAAATATCTGTCCTCACTTCTACTGCAGATGATAACGTTCTTTCTAGTGAAGAGATAGAAGATAATAACTATCGTAAGAAACAACTAGAGCGTCTTAGAAATGAAGTTGTCGACTTAGAAGAGATGAGTGAAGGAATTTCTATTATGGATCTAGGATTGGAAGACTATCGAATGGATCTTCTGAAGTATCTCGAAAACCATCCTGAATTGGAAAAAGTACCAAAAGGACTACAAGCCATCTTGTCAGTTGAGAATAAGGAAGCAGAAGGAGCAATCTTTGTTTTAAAAAATAAAGACGAACTTAGAGGTAAGAATCAGAAGAATCAACTTCATCCATATTATATTCTCTATGTAAATAGTGCAGGTGATTTAGTAGTTTCTCCGGAAGAGAGCAAAAAGATTTTAGATCTATTGGGAAGTCTATGTCGTGGCAAGACGCAACCATTGCAATCTCTAGTGAATCAGTATAACCGTCAAACAAAAGACGGGAAAGAGATGTCTGGATATTCCAAGCTACTACAACAGGCCATTGAGCAACTGATGGAACAAGATCAACTCTCTACTATGGATGCACTCTTCAATTTCGGAACGGTTAATTTGATGAATACCAGCATCGAAGGGATGGATGATTTTGAACTGATTTGTTTCTTTGCCCTGCTAAAAGGAGATAGTTATGATACAGTTTCCTAATTATACTTGTTTGCCAACTCCTCATGTGCTCTACAGACCTCACAAAAAGGGCAATAGTGATTTTTTTGATAACCTAGCTCTGACCAAACAGGAAAAGCAAGAATTACGTGATCAGATTCAACTCATTCAGATCACCCACCAGATAGATCCTCAAACGACGAATGTTCCTGAGGGAAATACCGTTAAGCAGATCATGGTTTTAGAAATTCACCTCAATCAGCAAGAGTTCACAACCAGTTTGCTAGAAAAACTAGATGAACGACTTGGTCTTTATACATTCTTTGTTCTTAAACTTCCTTTTGGAAAGGATGAACTCTTGATTCATTACAAGGAAGCACTGGCACAAGAAAAAGATGGAAGATATTTCAAAATTGTCCGCCGTTTTTGTACACAAGAGGATTGTCATATCCAATTTGAAGGCAATGATTTAGATCAAGTCTATGAAATGTTGATTAAGGAAACAGGGAAAGACCAACTTCAAGGTAAGTTGGATGGTAACTTGAAAGAGTCGGTTGAGCTGACGGAACAACTAGAAAAACTGGAGAAGCAAGCTCAACGTCTTAAGAAACAAATGTATACAGAAAAATCGATGAGAAAGCAGATGGAAGTAAAGAAAGACTACCAGGCAGTTCTTAAACAGATTCAAAAATTAAAATAGGGATTACTTGTATACTATAGACAAGTATACAGAAACCATTATAAGAAAGGTTGCATATGACTACAGAACAATACAAAGGCGAACATACCGGCCTCGATCTTTTAAAAGTAGGCTCCAAAGATGTTTTCACAGATAATATTTCAAAAATTGGCCAACTCTTTCCAGAAGTCTTAACAGAAAAAAGAGATAAACACGGAAGACTTCGCCCTGCAATTGACTTTGAGAAACTGAAACAGTTTTTATCAGAGGAAATTGTGGATGGTAGAGAGTCCTATGAGTTTACCTGGGTTGGAAAACGCGAAGCAATCGCAGAAGCTGGACGACCAACAACTAAAACCTTGAGGCCAAACCTTGATGAAAGTATTGACTTTGATAAGAGTGAAAATATCTTCATCACTGGGGATAATTTAGAAGTCTTGAAAATCTTACAAGAATCCTATCTCGGAAAAATCGATATGATCTATATCGATCCACCTTATAATACAGGGAAAGACTTTGTATACTCTGATAAGTTCCAAAAAACAGACGAAGAGTTGAAAGAAGAGATGGAGCTCTTGGATGAAGAAGGACACCAGGTAGTTGGGCTTACAAAAAACGAAAAGACTTCGGCTAGATACCACTCAGACTGGCTCAATATGATGTATCCCCGCCTCCGCCTAGCGCGTAATCTCCTCAAAGATTCAGGTGTTATCTTTATCTCTATCGATGATAATGAACAGTCCAATCTTAAAGCTATTTGTGATGAGATATTTGGTGAGGAGAATTTTGTAGCAAATCTAGTTTGGCTTAATAAAGAAGGGGGAGGAAGCTCAGATAGTAAGTTATTTAGACTTAAACATGAGTATATTCTTTGTTATTCTAAGTCAATAGATTTACTTGAAATCAATGGAGTAGAAATTACTAATATTGATAGGTATGTATTATCTGATGAAATTCGAGGTAAGTATTATCTGCAAAAACTGGGAATGGGTTCTATCCAATATTCTGAATCGTTAGACTATCCAATAGAGTGTCCTGATGGAACTTTTGTTACTCCTTCTCAAAATAATTCGGGACAAAAAGCTTGTTGGAGATGGAGTAAGGAAAAGTTAAAATGGGGCATTGATAATGAGTATCTTATCTTTAAAAAAGACAAGAATGGAATTTGGACAGTTTATACAAAACAATATTTAAATTATGATAATAATGGCGCAAGGATTGATAGAACTCAACGTCCGATGGGAGTTGTTGAAAATTTTTCAAGTACACAAGGGGCAAAACAAACACAAATTCTTCTTGGAAAAGGTTATTTCAATTATCCTAAAGATTCTAATTTAATTAAGTATTTAGTTGATCGCTTAACCGTAAATTCTCCTCTAATTCTAGATTTCTTCGGTGGTTCTGGAACCACAGCAGATGCAGTCATGCAACTGAATGCGGAAGATGGTGGAAATCGTAAGTTTATCTTGTGTACGTTGGATGAAGCAGTTGCTGAAAAATCTGCTGCCAAAGAAGCAGGTTATGAAACCATTGACCAAATTTCACGTGAGCGGATTCGCCGTGCTGCTGCCAAGATTCAGGAGGAGCATCCTGAGTTGGTTGGTAAGCAAGATTTTGGATTTAAAGCCTATAAGTTAGATTCTTCTAATTTCAAGGATGTTTCAGATCGCCCAGATCAATTTATTCAAGGAGAACTTTTTGATAGTGTATCCAATGTCAAAGAAGGGCGTACTGGACTTGATTTGCTCTTCCAAATTATGTTGACATGGGGGATGGAACTGTCACTAGCCATTGATTCGACGAAAGTGGCAGGAGTAGAAGTTTTTGATGTGGATCAGGGTTCACTCATGGCTTGTTTTGAAGATGAAATATCAGAAAAAGTTATCCGTCATATCGCTCAAGCACAACCACTTCGTGCCGTTTTCCGTGATAGCTCATTTGCCAATTCGGCAGATAAAATTAATGTAGGTGAAATCTTTAAAGAATTATCACCTAATACAAAAGTGAAGGTAGTGTAGGGTGGATAAACAAGAAATCAGTCAACTCAGTAAAGATACTTTAGTTGAAACGTTTTTAGATGTTATGATTGATGCGGGAAAAGACTGGATTAAGGAGCAAGGACTTTCTGCAATTACAGAAACTACATTTTCTTTAGGACTTTCTTCTATTCCGATTTTAGGTAATGCTATTTCAACTTTTAAATTAACTAGATCAATAAAAAACCTTGAACTACTGGTGGCTGAACTTCAAGATGATTATGATGCTATTAAACGGAATCTCAACGTTATGAGTGTTGAGGTTAAGAGAGATATAGATTCAGTATTTACCTATATGCTTGAAAAGACTGTTGAGGAAAAACAAGAGGAAAAGATAAAATTTTTTGCAAGTAGTTTTGTGAGACTGTCAGAATTTCAGAGCATAGATGTTGATATTAGTTATATTTATTATGATACTCTTTCTACTCTTACTGTACTAGATTTGAAAGTGCTTTTTGAAATGCAACGTGGATTTTCTTATTATTATTTAAACCCAGAAGAGACACCGAGTATAGATACTTCTCCTGAACAATTGAGAGCTGTTAAGTCTAATTTAGAAAGAATGGGATTAATTGAGAACCAATTTATATTGGACGTTGGGAAAGATATCGAAAAAATAAATGTAGCTATTTCTGAATACCGTGATGCAATTATTGAGGTTCAAGATCGATTAGAAAAACCTAAAACTAGAATTCATCCGATAAAATCTAGAACAAAATCAAAAGTACCAAAACTCAAAGCTAAAAATAAGTTAGTATTATCTAATTTTGGAAAATCAATGATAGATTTCTTTGGGAAGGTTTCAGAAAGGTAAATGTACAAAATGAAGCTACAATTTAAAGAACAACAATTTCAATTGGATGCGGTTAGTGCTATTGCAGATATATTTCAAGGGCAAGCCAAACAAGCTGGAATTAGGTATATGGCTGATCCAGGTCGTCAAAAGTCAGATGAAGTGGACTTGATTCTAGATGCTTATCGAAATGCTCCTATTCAATTAGATCGGGAAACTATTCGGCGGAATGTCCATGCCGTGCAGAATCGTTTTGAATTACGACCCTCTGAAAGTTTGTCGGTTGATATGGTTACAGGGCGTCCGGCCTATAATTTTTCTATAGAGATGGAGACAGGAACGGGGAAAACCTACACCTACATCCGTACCATTATGGAGTTAAATAAACGCTATGGCTGGCTGAAGTTTGTCATTGTTGTTCCGAGTGTTGCTATACGTGAAGGAGTCCTTAAGTCTTTAGAAATCATGAAAACTCATTTTCAGGAGGAATATGGAAAACAGCCTAGATATTTTGTTTATGATTCTTCCCGTCTAGGAGATTTAGATAGTTTTGCTAACTCGTCGGACCTTCAGATCATGGTCATTAACTCCCAGGCCTTTAATGCAAAAGGGAAAGATGCTAGACGGATCCATTCTGAGCAGGAAAGTTTTCGTTGGCGTCGTCCAATTGACGTATTAGCTGCTATGAACCCAATTATGATTATAGATGAGCCCCAATCTGTTGAAGGTAAGCAGACCAAAGAACGACTAAAAGACTTTAAGCCTCTCTTTACCCTTCGTTACTCAGCTACTCATAAAGAAAAGTATGATATGGTTTATCGATTGGATGCTATGGATGCCTATAACCAAAAATTGGTTAAGAAGATTGAGGTGAAGGCTATCGAGCAAACCGGAACGACTGGGACGCAGGGTTATCTCTATTTACAGGAAATTATTCCCCAAAAAACAGGAGCTCCTAAGGCTAAGATTGAGTTCGAGGTAAGAACTCAGTCGAGCGTGAAACGTAAGACAAGAATAGTTGAAGCTCCTTTTGACTTATATGCTGAATCAGGTAATCTGTCCTCCTATCAAGGCATGACGTTGAGTCAATTTAATGCAAGAGACAATAAAATCCAGGTCGGTGCGGTGCAGGAATTATATGTTGGAGAGGTCATGGGTGAAGTGGATGAGTCTAGCATTCGAAGAATTCAAATTCGTGAGACCATTAAGAGCCACCTAGAGAAGGAAAGTAGACTATATAGTCGTGGAATCAAAGTACTTTCTCTATTTTTCATTGACGAGGTTGCAAAATATAAGCAATACGATTCTCAAAATAATCCTCACAACGGAGAGTATGCTCAAATCTTTGAAGATGAGTATGAAAGTCAAGTTAGACAGTTCTTACTGACTCAAGAACCCTCTTCTTATTATCGTTATTTGGAATCTCATCTTGGTGGCAATGCAGTTCATGCGGGTTACTTTTCAGTTGATAAAGTGAAAAAGTCAGATAAGACGGTATTTGTGGATTACAAATCTACTAGTGATAAGAAAAGCAATTCATCCAATGATACAGATGCCTATGATTTGATCATGAAAGATAAGGAACGTTTATTGAGTTTCGAGGAACCAGTACGCTTTCTATTCTCGCATTCAGCCTTAAAAGAAGGGTGGGATAATCCCAATGTCTTTCAAATCTGTACTCTCAAGCAATCTTCAGCAGAGACTCGGAAACGACAAGAAATTGGCCGTGGAATGCGTTTGGCCGTGGACCAAAAGGGTGTGCGTCAAGACCTGGAAGTTTTAAAGAGTGAAGTTCATGAGATCAATAAATTAACTATCATTGCAAATGAAAGCTATGATCAATTTGCGCGTGGATTACAAGCAGAGCTGAAAGAGCTTTTAGTTGATCGTCCTGTAAAAGTCGATGTTGCCTTATTTGAAAATAAAGTAATCGAAAACGAAGCAGGAGAAAAGATCAGGATTACTAAAGAACAGGCAGAGTCCATTCAGTATGATTTGATCAGTCAGGGTTATATTGATAAGAAAGGTCAACTTACTGAAAAATATTTTACTGCCAAGGAAAATAATCAGTTGAACTTATCAGATACTCTTCCAGGATATGAGAAACAAGTCGTTGAAATACTAGAAAGTATTTACCAACCTGGAAAATATGAGATCGAAAATGCAAATAATACAACAGTGCAGTTCTCTAAGGAAGTAAATAAAGAAAATATCGCCCGAAAAGAGTTCTTATCACTTTGGAATCAGATTAATCGTAAAACAGCTTATCAAGTTACTTTTGATGATACTGAGCTAATAGAGCAGTCTGTTGCTTATATTAATGAGAAGCTAGTGGTTAGTCAACCAGTGTACAATATTACCCAAGCCAGTGCAGTTCAAATGACAAAAGAAGGTTTGGAACTAGATGTGGGAGAAAATGCTCGTTCTCAGGAATATGTCGAAAATAGTCAAATTACAACTCAGTATGATTTGTTAGGAGAAGTAGCAGATCATACGGGTCTAACCCGTAAGGTAGTAGCAGAAATTCTGAGTAAGATTCAAGTTGATAAGTTTGAAAAGTTCAAACAAAACCCAGAAGAATTTATTTTAAAAGTATCGAAGTTGATTAATGAGCAAAAAGCAACTCAAATAATCAAGCATATTCAATACAATATTTTGGAAGATGAATACGGTATGGATCTATTCTATGACAATGCAGAAACTGCGAAACTTTCAGATGAGCATTTGCTAGAGTCGAAAAAAGGTATCTATAATTTTGTAAAGGTTGACTCGAATACCGAACGTAAGTTTAAAGAATCCTTAGAACAGTATGAAGACGTTCGTGTGTACGTGAAACTACCTGGGAAGTTTAGCATTCGTACACCTCTTGGAAATTACAATCCAGACTGGGCAATAGCCTTTCGTGAAGGAAGTGTGAAACATATCTACTTCGTGGCAGAAACGAAAGGCTCCATGTCTAGCCTTCAGCTTAAACAAGCTGAAAAAGCAAAGATTGAGTGTGCAAAAGCGCATTTTAGAGCACTTGCTGAAGCTGGTTTGATTAGCGACCAATATATTTATGGGGTTGTTTCTAGCTATGAGGAGTTGTTGAATATAGTAAGATAGTGAGAGGATAATCAATAAGTGTACATATTCTTACTATAGAAAAAAATATATATTTATGATTTTTTAACAGGGGTGCAATAATCTTTTTATCTTTCTTTTGTTGTTATAAAACGTTTCACGTATGTTCGCAAGTTTCTTTTTTATCATTAGAATAACGAATAGAAAAATTTTTACAAAGAGAGTTTAGAGAAGATGGATATCCTTGGTGTGATATTTTATAAAGCTTAGAAGTTAGTAGAATTGACCGATTTGTTGATTTTTCCAATATTCTTCTTCAACTTCTTTAATGTCAAAATCTTTTGATTTTTCATTGTAAACCACTAAGAAATACGGTATTTTGCTAACTCAATAAAGTCATTTTCTAGAGCATCTTTGACAATAAAAGTTAATTTATCTAGGTCTGTTTCTTTTTCTATATAGAATTTATTAGGGAAAAATAGCAGTAGATTTTTTGGGGTTTCTATTGTGTTTAATACGCTGAGAATATCATCTTCTTTACTTAGGGATTTTCTATGTTGTTTTTCTCGTAATTGTAGCATACTATCTAGAGTTAATGATCTAAAAATTTTATGAATTTGGGTACCTTGATAATCTTTATTTGGTTCCCTTGAAATTCCATATGCTGTTATTCCTTCGGATAGTATTGTTATACTTGGACTAGTTAATCGTAATGCTCGAAGTAGAGTTGTCGAGTCAAGTAACTTGAAATCAAAATACTATATAATGGTGTAAGTGCATCTGGTTCAGAATTGCTTTCATCTAGAGGTTTCTTGTATTCAAGGTGTTTTAATTTTTCTAGAAAGAAATGAGATTGATTGAGATACTCCAATAAAAAACTCATAATTAGATTTATTTTCATTGGTAACAAAGTTATTCAATAAAACTGTTGTGGGCATTAAACTATCCTGTAATTGTTCATCTATCATAGTAGGCCTCCGTTGTCTTCTATTATATACTATAATTCAAAGAATACTATGAGTAATTTATAGTCTCAAAATAAATATTTAAAGTAATCACCCCTATTTTAATTAAACTCATTTAATTTTTAAAAATATAAAAAGCAGTTAAATCCTGCCAAATGTTGATATAAAAGCATTTTGAAACTTATTAAAGCAGTACCTTGTCAAACCAGGCTTGAAAAAAGCTCGTAAAGCATCACAATTTAGTAAACGTTAAAACTTATTTAAACTTATTGAAAGCATTTCGTATCAAAAATACGGGATGCTTTTTCTGTTCACCCCAAATTTTTGTAACTAGGTGATACTTGAAATTAATACAAATTTGGTTGTTTTTGATAAATCTAAGCAACACTACATGATGAAGTGAAAGGGGATGAATCTTTGATAGTATTCACTTATTGTGAAATATGATATATTTATTAATTAGATGGATGAATACTTCTAGAGTTAAATATAGTATAATAGGGACATACTTTTTGGTTTATTTTTGTTTGTAGTCGGATTATGAAAGAATATCCAATATTATGCGATAAGATAGAATGTTACAAAAAAGAAAGGGGATGCAATCCGATGAAGAAAGACAGATTAATTGTATTGACAGATGCTGTTCTAGCAATTATTATGACCATCTTGGTTTTAGAGTTAGAAAAACCAACAACACCAAGTCTTGAAGCTTTTTGGGATTTACGGCAAAATTTCTTTGCTTGTTTTCTTTCCTTTTTCTGGTTGGGATCGTTATGGATGGCACTAAACACATTATGGGAAAAGGTTGAGAAAATTTCCTCAGAAATTATTTGGTGGAATTTGTTTCTACTCTTGGAGCGGCAGGAGTTCTCTTTGGAGAATTTCATGCCATCCAAGATACCAGTCTGAATGATGTGGTGGACCGGATCTATATAAATGTCAAGGATTTACCGTTTCAGTCCTTGGGAGCTTTAGCTAATATCCTGTCTGATATTAAGAAGGGACTGATTCAAGACAGTCATATCTGGTCTTTCTTCCAGTCATTTTTCAAACAATATCAGTTGATAATCAGCTTAAATCAGATCTATCAGTTTGTCTATCTTTCTCTGATGGAGATCATGTCCTATCTTCACTTTGATTATTGGAAAAAAACGGCTCGGTCAGGAGCTAGTATGAATAAGGAGAACAAATGAAACGTTTAAAAATGTTATGGCATATTATGCAGGTTACGGGTTTTACTCGGTTTGCTCTGAGTTTTGTGACCTTTGTTTTTGGGTCAGGAGGCGTGCTTTTCCTAGTTGAACCTGCTATCACAAATTACGGAGACGGTCTTTGGTATGCTTTTGTGACTTCGACGACTGTCGGCTACGGGGATCTCATAGCTGTGACCTTGATTGGAAGGATTACCAGTGTCTTCTTGACGATTTATGGGCTCATATTTTTTGGCTGTTTATCAGCTGTTATTTTTAATTATTATACCAATTTAAATAAGGAAAGAGGAGAGGACAAATGACTGCCAATTATTCAACACGGGAATACCGTGAGAAATTATACGATGACCTTCATGTTCGATTGAGAGATACAGCGATTTTGATGTGTGCAATTTTTATTGCCTCTATCGGACTAAATATGAATTCAACAGCTGTCATTATAGGAGCCATGTTGATTTCACCTCTCATGACACCGATTGTTGGACTGGGATTCGGTTTAGCTATTTTTGATACGCGTTTAATCAAGCAATCTCTAGAGGTTTTATTGACTCAAGTGTTGGTCAGTTTGCTTGTCTCGACTCTGTATTTCTGGATTTCTCCCTTGTCTTATGCAAGTAGCGAGTTGATTGCACGAACCTCTCCAACCATTTGGGATGTCCTCATTGCTATTGCTGGTGGGATTGCTGGTGTGATCGGTTCAAGGAAAAAAGAAGCAAACAATATCGTGCCAGGAGTAGCCATTGCTACAGCTCTGATGCCGCCTATCTGTACTGCTGGCTATGGTTTAGCTAATGGGAATGTACGATTTTTATTGGGGGCTCTCTATCTTTTCTTGATCAACTGTGTCTTTATCATGCTAGCCAACATTGTTGGAACAAGAATTTTGATGAGAAAATCTCCTTTAACTTCATTTAAAGAGCTGAGCATTAAAATGAGAATTGGCTTGATATCTTTGATTGTATTGTTGATTCTTCCAGCTAGCTATTCGGCAGTTACTCTGACAATAGAACAAGCGCGCAAAGAAGGGATCAAACAGTTTGTAGGAAAAGAGTTCGCCAATTATACGGTTATTAATCAAGTCTACAAGTCAAGTAACAATGAATTGGTCTTGACGGTTGTTGGAGATCCGATTTCAGAAGAAGAATTAGAAACACTCCACCAAAAACAAGCCTCTTACGGTATTCAATCTGTTCAATTGAAAGTGAATCAAGTTCAGAACTCGCCAACATTAGATAGTGAAGCGACCAAGGAATTTTATGAAAACATTGACAAGTATATTGATCAAAAACTCTCTGAAAAAGATTCACAAAACGATCTCGTAAAAGAAAATGAAGCAGACAAGGATTGAGGACAATGAACTGAATCGGTTTTTACGCCGTGTTTTTCTTGTATCTTCCTCTTTCTTACTTATAGCAGGTTGTTTTTGCTTGAATAAGAAATAAATTAGAAGTTCTATCATCTAAGAAAAATGATGAACAAAAAATCATTTAACTAATGGTGTGAACGTTTAGTGTTTATCAGCTCCATTCTCTGTAATTTTGGGGGTAAAATCCACACCATTCGGATAAAATTAGTTGAATTTGATTGGAAAAAAGCTTTTATAAAAGCGGAGAAAAGTCTTGATATTACGCTGTTTTTAGTCCAACTGAAATTCATACTTTCCAAACCAGGCTTGAAAAAGGCCCGTAAAGCATCACAATTTAGTAAACGTTAATTCGTTACTGGACAGCAGAATACAAACGAAAACACTTTGCATCTTGCAAGGTGTTTTTTTCTATGAGAACTGGCGGTGCGCAATTAGGATAGCTCTAGCGACTTTAGTCGCATAGAGATATGCTATGCACAGTTGCCTCAAGAAAACAATGCTTCTTGGTCCACCCTGTTAGACAAGCTTCAAAACCAAGGAATCCAACAGATTTCTCTTGTAGTTACAGATGGCTTTAAGGGGCTTGAGCAGATTATCAGTCAGGCTCACCCATTAGCTAAACAACAATGTTGCTTAATTCATATTAGTCGAAATCTAGCTAGTAAAGTGAAACGAGCAGATAGAGCGGTTATTCTGGGGCAATTTATAATGATTTATCGTGCTGAAAATTTAGAAATGGCAGGACAAGCTTTAGAGGACTTTCTCGCCGAATGGAAACCAAAGTATAGGAAAGTCATGGAAAGTCTGGAGAAGACGGATAATCTTTTAACTTTTTATCAGTTTCCCTACCAGATTTGGCACAGCATGTATTCGACAAACCTCATTGAGTCTCTTAACAAAGAAATCAAACATCAAACGAAAAAGAAGGTTCTTTTTCCTAATGAGGAGGCTCTGGAACGTTACTTAGTTACGTTGTTTGAAGATTATAATTTCAAGCAAAGTCAACGAATCCATAAAGGGTTTGGTCAATGTTCTGATACACTTGAAAGCTTATTTAATTAACACTCCGTAACTCTACTTAAGTGTTTACACATAATTATTGACAGTATCAAAAAATAAAGTATATTGTTTTCATCATAATATAATTAAATATCAGTATAGAGAATTTTATCTATATATCAGATATCAGCAATTGCTTTTGCTGTCATTTTTCGCTACAATAGTTACAAGGAGGAAATAAACATGTTAAAAGAAGTATTAAACGTCGCAAAAGTTGCGAAAAAATCATCTCTCTTCTTAGGAGGGGTAGCATTTGGGACGCTTGGCTTGAAAGTCTTAGCAAGTAAAGAAGCTAAGAAAGGCTATTCTAAGGCCTTGGCTAAAGCTTACAAATTGAAAGATGGACTGGATGCATCTGTTTCTGTTGTAAAACAACACGGTGATGATGTTTTACAAGACGCTAAATATTTATACGAACAGGAAAAGAAAGAAGAACAATTAGATAGCCTGACAGGTGAATAATATGTCTTTTAAAGTGCTACACAGAGGATATCAACATATCCGATTATCGTCCTCGTTTTCACTGACCTTGGATATTCAAGATTATCTTCGTTCCTTGGCTAAAGATGAAAAAGGGATCGACTCTATTCAGTTTTATATGGATCAGCAGCACTTTACTCTACGTATGAAAGAAGGCTTCTCTGTATTAGAAAATGCAGAGGCCTTTTTAAAAAAAATTGACAAGGGGAAAGTTTCGGACTTGATGACTCTTCCCATTCGTAGAGAAGAGAGTGCTTATTCAATTGTATCGGGTGCAGCGATTAAGCGTTTGCTGTTTCGAAGTTTTGTACCCTACCCTATTCGTTATATTTGGACTTGTTATCAGGCTTTGGGTTATGTCAAAGAAGCCTATCAAACTTTAGCGCGCAAGGAACTAACCATGGAGGTCTTGGACTGTTCGGCCATTTTGTTGTCCTTGTTTATGAACCAATCCAAGACAGCTAGCAACATCATGTTTATGCTTGATTTGGGTAATCATCTGGATCAGTGGTCTTTAAAAAAAACAGCAACAGATTTGGAACAAAGCCTTCTTGCTAAAGAAAGTGATGTTTTCTTAGTGCGGGGAGACATGGTCATCAGCATCAAGAGTTCTGATGTTCAAGTAGGTGATGTATTAGTTGTCTCCCAAGGGAATGAAATCTTGTTTGACGGCCAAGTGGTTTCAGGATTAGGCATGGTCAATGAGAGTTCCTTGACTGGAGAGAGCTTCCCTGTTGAAAAGAAAGAGGGAGATTCTGTATGTGCGAATACTGTTTTGGAAACAGGAGAGTTAAGAATTCGTGTGACTGATAATCAGATAAACAGTCGTATTTTGCAACTCATCAATCTGATGAAAAAATCTGAAGAGAGTAAGAAGACAAAACAACGTCATTTTATTAGGATGGCAGACAAGGTTGTAAAATATAACTTCTTAGGTGCTGGTTTGACTTATCTGTTAACAGGTTCGTTTTCAAAAGCCATTTCCTTTTTATTGGTGGATTTTTCATGTGCTCTAAAAATATCCACACCTGTAGCCTACCTTACGGCCATAAAGGAAGGTCTAAATCGAGAAATGGTTATTAAAGATGGTGATGTATTAGAAAAATATCTGGAAGTGGATACTTTCTTGTTTGATAAAACGGGTACCATCACGACGAGTTATCCTTTGGTTGAAAAGGTTCTTCCTTTCGGAGATTATACTGAGAAAGATATTTTAAGAATAAGTGCATGTTTGGAGGAACATATCTATCATCCTATTGCCAATGCAATTGTTAAACAAGCTGAAATTGAAGGCATTGAACACGAAGAAATGCATGGCAAGCTTCAGTATGTTGCAAGCAAAGGGATTAAATCGCAAATTGATGGTCAATCGGTTGTCATTGGAAATTATGTACTAATGCAAGACGAACAGGTAAGAATTAGTTCTGAGCAGCTGGCCTTGATTGAGCAATATAAGACTCATTACAATTTATTGTTTTTGGCTTATAAGAAAGAATTAATTGGGATGTTTTGTATCCACACTCCCTTGAGAAGCGAGGCGAAAGTTGCATTGAAAAAGCTAAAGCGCCAAGGGAAAAAACTGATTCTGGCAACTGGTGATACGTTGGCTAGAACAGAAGAGTTGGTTAAAGATCTGCCATTTGACAACGTTTATACTGATTTAAAACCAGATGGTAAGTTTCAGTTGGTTCAGGAATTACAGAAAGCTGGCCGAACTATTTTGATGGTTGGAGACGGGTTAAACGACTCTGCTGCCTTGACGCTTGCAGATATTGGGGTTGTGATGAATGAAAGTGCTGATATTTCTAAGCAGATGAGTGATATTTTATTATTAGATAATCGTTTAGATTTCTTCGAGGAATTGAATTCTTTATCTGAATCGTTGCAGAAATTAATTCAAAGAAATATTCAAGAAACAGTTGTAATAAATGGAAGTTTAATTGGATTTGGGTTGTTAAATTGGTTAAGCCCATCTAATCTTTCGATATTGCACAATCTGACTACTTTAAGAATCGTCCTTCGTAGTCTTTCTATTAAAACTAGGTAAGAGACCGAGAAGCTGAGGTTATAAAAACTAAAAGGAGTTGTCTCATTTGAGAATAACGGCTCTTTGTCAACTGTAGTGGGTTGATGGAAAATTATACCCTGGAGAGGACCAAATTGGTTCTCTCCTTTTAAATATTGAAAAAACCATTGGCAGTGGACATACTTTAAGACTATATATTTCTGAAACTAGTTTCACAATACAAATATTGACATGCAATTATTAATTGGTGGATTTGAAGTTGACATCTACAAAGGTTAATGTTAGAATACATTCAAAAATATATTTGAATGAGGTGTTTTATGATTCAAAATATTGTTACTTCAATAATCCTGTATTCTGGGACAGCCGTAGACTTACTTATTATCCTAATGTTATTTTTTGCCAAAAGAAAAAGCAGAAAGGACATCATTAACATCTATTTAGGACAATTTCTAGGCTCTGTTAGTCTAATATTCCTAAGTTTGCTTTTTGCATTTGTCTTAAATTATATTCCTAGTAAAGAGATTTTAGGTTTACTCGGTTTGATTCCAATTTTCCTAGGCCTCAAAGTTTTGCTTTTAGGAGATTCTGATGGAGAAGCTATTGCAAAAGATGGTTTGCGAAAAGACAATAAAAACCTGATTTTTCTAGTCGCTATGATTACTTTTGCAAGTTGTGGCGCTGATAATATTGGTGTCTTTGTCCCATATTTTACCACCTTAAATTTAGCGAATTTGATAGTGACTTTACTTACTTTTCTAGTCATGATTTATCTCTTGGTTTTTTCTGCCCAAAAATTAGCACAAGTCCCTTCTGTTGGAGAAACTTTGGAAAAATATAGTAGATGGTTTATTGCCGTTGTCTATTTAGGATTGGGGATGTATATCCTGATTGAAAACAACAGCTTTGACATGCTATGGGCTGTGTTAGGCTAGGAGAAAAAATTATGAAAAAAGATAGTATCTGTCAAGTGGATGTTATAAATCAACAAAATGTTACAACCGCAACGAACTACCTTGAAAAGGAAAAAGTCCAAAAATCACTTCGCATTTTATCAAAATTTACCGATAATAAACAGATAAATATCATCTTTTATCTCCTTGCCGTCGAAGAACTCTGTGTCTGCGATATAGCCTGTTTATTAAATCTCAGTATGGCATCTGCCTCCCACCATCTTCGTAAACTAGCCAATCAAAACATCTTGGACACTAGAAGAGAGGGGAAAATTATATATTATTTTATAAAGGATGAGGAAATCAGAGATTTTTTTAATCAACTAGGATAACAACTATTTTTACTACTTTTCCATGATTATAGGGAGATTATAATCGTTGTTGTTTCAACGGTAGCAAACTGGTTTTTACATAAAGTAATTGATAAACCCAATATAGATCAGAAAGAATTACTTGAAGCTACCGCACAATATAGAAAGTTATTGATACCTGACCTAATAATTAAAGGAGTGGGATTGATTCTATCCTTAATTGTCTATCCTCCGATTATGATGTATAGTGTTTTAATTGCGGCATTTTATATCATAACTTTAAAAACACTATCTGAAAAAAGAGTGAATAACTAAAAAAATGGTGATCAAAGTTAGGTGTATTATTTTAATGCTTACAGACCTAAACTATTCCCCTATTTATAATCTATTGATTCATATTTTATGAAATTAATCAGTAGATATCGTTCTGAAAAGCCTTGATAATACGCTGTTTTTAGTCCAACTGAAACCCATACTTTCCAAACCAGGTCTTAAGAAAGCTCGTAAAGCTAGTCAGTTCTCAAAACGTTAATCAATACGATTATACCAACGTTTCGAAACACTTCATGGTTCACACCATGGGGTGTTTTTTTGATGATTTTTAGCAAAATTCACACCACTTTTCACACCAAGTTCACACCATTATTTATTTAAGGAACGATAAGCAATCTCTCCAACAGTCATTGGGATTACATTTGAAGTGTTGACATAAGTCTTAGTCGTAATCGTATCACTATGCGTAAGAGCCTCTGAAATTGCTTGCAATGATGTCCTTGCTTACTTAGCTAGTGTTACTCCGGTATGATGTAGTTTATGAAGTGAAGCTTGTTTTAACCTTGGATATTATTTTTGTTAATAGTCTTTTGTGTTATAATATAAAAACGACATGAATAAACAAAAGTATTGGTTTAGATTCATATTCTGTAAATTTGACTTTGTGTAAAGATGAGAAAATCTGAATGTAGATAATGATGGGAGATGGCTTACAATGATAAGTTTAGAGCTGATGTCTGAAGAAAATAGTATAGATGTATATACTTTTGAAAAAGAAAATCGGGAGTATTTTGAGCGAAATTTACCTCCTAGACCAGGTAACTATTTTGATTCAGAAGGTTTTAAGGAAATTACAAGGGAATTGTTAGCGGAACAAGAAAATCATGACATCTACATGCATCTTATCAGAGATTCGCAAGGCGTTATGGTCGGAAGGATCAATTTAAGTGTTTTAGGGAGTGATAGAAAAACAGCAGAACTTGGATATAGGATTGGAGAAAACTATGCTAATTTAGGCTATGCAAGCGAAGCGGTTAAACTCGTTTTAGACAAGGCGTTTCATACTTATGGTTTAAATAGAATCATTGCGGGAACAGCAACGGATAATCTAGCCTCTAAGAGAGTGCTTTTGAAAAATGGTTTCACTTTTATTAGGATCATAGAAAATGATTTACAAATGAATAATGAGTGGATTCATACAGCAGTATTTGAGATAATGAGACCGCAATATCATCAATTCCAGTTTACTGACAGGACTGATTGAGTTATCAACCTTTACAGACATTCAAGAATTTTCTCTTGGATGTCTTTTTTGATGTAAAAAGCAATTTAACCTAAAAATACACCAAGCTTCAAAATCTTGGTGTATTATCTTTTTTTAGACAATTGTTCTCTAAAAAGTTTTGTCATTTGTTTTTGTCCGGCAGGAGTACCTAGTGCTTCTTTGCTTATTTCTCCTTTAAATATTTGTTCCATTAAAAATAGGTAAGCCTCGCCCAAAGCAGTTGTAATTAATCCAGCAGTGGTTCCAGAAATCGTTCCTCCAACTGCTGTTCCTACTCCTGGGATAAATTTGAGTATATTGGAGACAATTGTTTTTCCAAGGAATGTTGCTCCCCCAGACCCTAAGGTTGAGGATACAAAGGCGGTTATAAAAGTTTTATTTATATCAAGGCCAAATATTACAGTAATGCCAGTGATCATGCTTATCTGGGTTGGAACAAGCATGAATGCATCTGCGAATGGAACTGGAGCGAAACCTTCACCAAAACTTGCTGCTACTGCAGTCGCAATGACTGCCCTAGCATGTTTTTTTTTAGACTCCAGAGATACTTTTTGGATATTTTGGAGAGTATCTTGTAGTTCAGTTGGCAATACCTCAGACATTACATCAATCAAAGTATCTAATCCAAAAGCTTTAGCGACATATTCCTCATCAAAATCCATATCTTGAGCTAAAATTGGCACAACTTTACAAACATCTAAGTTTTCCTGCTCAACATGAGCTTTCATTTCTAATGCTTTCTTCTTAGGTACAGATTGAGTAAGGACAACAATGATTGGTACCTTAGACGTTTTATTTTTCTCAGAAAACTCTCTGAGCCATTCCACTTCCGAACTATCGAAAGTACGGTTTGAACCGACATTAATACAATACCAAATGCAGTGAATTACCTCATTGATATCATTAGAAGAGTAACCGTTGTTAATTAGTTTGATCACTTCATCTTTGACACTCTCCTGTTGGGTATATGACAATTCAAAGCCGGGTGTATCGTAGATTGCCAAAGGATATCCGTTTTTTTCAATTTTGCGAATTTCTTGAGTTACTGGTCGACCCAATCCAGTATCGGCAAAATTACCTCTAAACAAACTGTTGATTAGTGTGCTTTTGCCGACACCTGATTTCCCAATTACAATGATGTTTAATCTTTTTAAATTATGAATTCTATCATTAATCGCATTGAGACATTGTTGCGCAATATTATCAGTATTAATTTGCATGATCTGCTACCTTTTTATATTCAGATTTTTTAACCAATTTGTCCTTACAATCAAAATTGACTTTTCGATGATTAGTTATTTTTACTTGCTTTTTATATAAATAATTTGTTGTTTTTTTCAAAACTTTAGGCAGAATCACTGTAGAAGCTAAAATTAAAGCTCCGCTTCCTAAGATATATTTTACTTTAGAAGAATTTCTTTTTTTGTTACCTTTTGTCTTTGACATAATGTTTCTCACTAATATGATTTTTTAAATAATTATATCATATAAGAAATTAAAAGAGTCAATTTAATGATTTTGTTTATCTCTTTGTTTTAAAGATTTTAGAACAAGTTCTTCGATAGAAATTGAAGTAATGTTAGCAGAGTTCTATTAGTTGTAATGAAGAGGGGGCAAAGATATTGAAGATAGAAAAGCAGTTATGTGGCTTTCAGCCTCTCTGGCTCTCCAAGGTACAAGAAAAATAAACCAACAGCTTTGCGGGTGTAGTTCATAGATTTAGTAATTTATAGATTTTTAAAAATTTATATAGTACACTAGATGTGTAATATTGAGTTTTGAGTGACTGAAAAATTAGTATGGATGTTAGCAGCTGTTTTAGAAAATTAGTGTGGTATCAAAAAATTTAAGGAGACGTTATGAAGAAACGAACGGAAATCATAATTGCAACAGTTTTTTCAATAGTAGCAATAGTAATGATTGGGGGATGTACCCTTACCCAAAAAGAAAGTAATAAAGAAAATCAGAAAGTTGCTTATTCAAAAAAGGCTATCAAAGATGATAAAGAAGCCATCAAGCAAAAACAGCTTGCTTATCTAAAAAAGCATGAGCAAGAAATTATAGATTTGGTAAAAGCTCAAAGTCCGAAAGTTGAATCAGTTCAGATTGATTGGGAACAGACGCAATGGAGTGATGGTGGGCTTACAAATCCTGAGTATTATATTAATGTTTTTGGGCGAATCAATAATATTGAAGAATCAGGTTGGGGAGTGGATATACCGATTAATGATGATAAGTCAATTGATATGGGGGGGATGTATATGATTCACGAACCTACGATAGGAGGTAGGATGATTGATTAATTAGAATTTAGATTCTGATAATTAATAAAGCATACTAAGGAGGAGCTATGAAGAAACGAACGAAAATCATAATTGCAACAATTACATCAATAGTGGCGCTCGTAAGTCTGGGAGGATGTGCCATGACTCAAAAAGAAAGTAATAAGCAAGATAAGAAAGTTGCTTCTTCAAAAAAGGATATTGCAGATGACAAGGAAGCTATCAAACAAAAACAACTCGCCTATCTCAAAGAACATGAGCAGGAAATAATCGATTTTGTGAAAGCCCAAAGTCCAAAAATTGAATCAGTTCAGATTGATTGGGAAGAGACGCAATGGAGTGATGGCGGTCTTACAAATCCCGAGTATTATATTAATGTTTTTGGGCGTATAAATAATATTGAAGAATCGGGTTGGGGAGTGGACATCCCAATTAATGATGATGAAAGTGTAAATCTTGAAGAAATGATTATGGGTGATTACATAAGTATCGGAGGTGAACCAATTACCTAATTAGAATTTGAAAGATTTTAATGATATATATGCTTCATTAGCGGTATCAACCTATAGGGATAGACCTAATCATTTTCCATATGAATAATTAGATTTGGAAAGCCGGATAGTACTTGATTCAGGTAAATTAATGTCATGAATACAGAACTGTTGGCCATTCAATAAGGCGACAGCCAAAAGATTAAAAAGAAAAGTTTAAACTTTCTTGGTGTTGCTAGACGAAAAAATTAGCGGTATAATATTAATAAAATAATACAAGGAGGCGCTATGGGGAAACGAACGAAAATCATAATTACAACAGTTGCATCAATAGTGGCACTAGTAAGTATAGGAGGATGCGCCATGACTCAAAAAGAAAGTAATAAACAAGATAAGGAAGTTACTTCTTCAAAAAAGGCTATCAAAGATGACGAGGAAATTATCAAGCAAAAACAGCTCGCTTATCTCAAAGATCATGAGCAAGAAATAATTGATTTTGTGAAGGCCCAGAGTCCAAAAGTCGAATCAGTTCAGATTGATTGGGATGGGGTTAGATGGAGTGAAGCGAGTAATGGTACTCCTCAAGGTGGGGGGGAAATGTTGCAAATTTATGGAGGCTTCAATAATGCTGACAGTTCAAGTTGGGGAATATTAATTCCAATAAATGATGATGGAACATTAAATATGGATGAGATGTTCCTTAGTAATCAATTAAGAATAAGAGGTGATCTTTTTGCCTAATTGGAATTTAAAAAGTTTTGATAATATATACGCTTCGTTAGCGGAATCAGCCTATAGAGATAGACCGAATGGATTTAGTTTTGAACAATTACTTCCTGAAGAACAAAAAATACTTAATTCTGGTAAGTCTTTAGTATTTGACTTCTCTAAAGATGCCAAAGATAAAAAAGGCCAAGTTACCCAAGGTGGTGGCACTGACCTCCCCAACCAAGGGAAGGTTTATCTTCAACCTGACAATGAAGGACTGCTTGAAGACAAAAAGACAGGCTACAATGCCTACTATGTCACTGATACAGATACGATTAACCAAAATACCAAACAGACCTATTTTGCCGTTCGTGGGAGTGATGGTTTCGGAATTGATATAGATGAGGCACAAAAGAACTGGGTTGAATACTTGCGGACATACAACCCTAGCGATTTCAACTTTCAAGATTGGGTATACAATGATGCGGCCTTTGCTTTGACAGACGCGATTATTCCTCAAGCCAAGCATGCTACTGAAGGCATGAAGGCAAAAATAGCTGAACTAAACCAATATGCAGCACCAGATGCCAAGATGGATATAACGGCTCATTCGTTGGGGACGATGACTTCGATACAGGGAGTTGCAGGACTTAATGAGGAAGAGTTGAGTAAGGTTGGCCATATTGTTCTTTTTGATGGTCCGGATCCTACTAAGAGTCTAGAAAAAGCAGGTTATGGCGATAAAATCCCACAATTAGATGCTAAAACAACTTATTATGTTAACCCTTTTGATCCTGTTAGTATGCTCAATCGTGATAAACCTTGGGATCAGCAATTTGGTGATGTCAGAGTGGTAGTTCCGATCGAATATACAAGTATGATGGATAAACACTCCTCCCATGACTTGGGCGCTTATCAGATAGATAGTAAGGGAAATCTCTTAGAGGTTTCTGAAGACTATCACCCTGAGTTGTGGAAAGCAGGTCATAAACTTGCGGACTTAAACAAAAAGAGCATTGAAAATATAAAAAGATATGTTCCAGAAAAAGTGATTGAAAAATTAGTAACCATGAGTCCAGAGGAGTTTAATAGATTAGCGGGACAACTACTAGATAGTATGAAAGAGGGAAGTCTATTAGGGATTAAAAAAAGTATAATTGAGATAAAAGATAAATTGGGGTTGAGCTGGGAAGAAGTACGGAATATTTTTAATAACAGAGATAAGCTCATAGACACATATGAAAATTATGAAAAGGAATATGCAAAAATCATCAAGGATGCAAAGAAGGAGTCTTTGGAATGGGATCGAGAGAATCTCGATCTTAAGAATCCGAATAATTTACACGAGAGAATCAAGCGTGCAGGTAGTTACGAAGATCGTATTTTGCTGAGGAGTCAGCTATTGTATACTGCTGTAGAATTGGCTGGTTCAGATATTGAACAAAAGATATCTGAAGTGAAAACTGCCTTAGCTGATGCCGAATCAAATCTTAAGGAATTTATCGACTCTAAGAGAAGTGCTATTGAGGCTCTAGGAAGTTTGTTGTCTGCTTCGGAGATAGAGGGGCTAATGTCAGAACTGTCCTTTGAAAACTTGTGGGATTCAGGGATTAACGAATTAAATATCACTCATTTAAAAGAATTTGAAACTAAGATAACTAATTTCTCTCAAAGTATGATTCAGTGTGCACAAAATCTTGAGCAAGTAGATGCTCAAGGTGCTGCAGATATTTTTGCAGCCTTCTCTTGATTGTACTGAAGTTTAAATGATAAAAGCAAAGGATAATTATGGCAGAGAAAACAAGTGAAAATATTGTAATAGAAATATTGAAGAATCAACAAAGAGTAGCTATAAAAGCGGCTGTTATAGCCTCTGTAGCAGCTGCCAAGGCCAAGAGAGAGGCGCTTCAACAAACATTAAATACCAAAGCACAAGAACTGCAAGATTATGCTAAAAATACATATAATACGAATATCACGGATGGGCTAGAAGGTCAAGCAGCAAATGCAGCTAAAGACTATCTATCGCAAATGCCAAAACCAGAATTAACAAGTCCAATCAAAAGTTAGTTTTAGGTGATAAAGATGAATGCAGAAATTTATAGACTGGATGAACAGTTTGATAAAAAGATGAGGGAATTAAAGAAAAAAGAGGAATATTTAGAAGACAATTTGTCTTATGTCCTTCATACGACAGAGCAATTAAAAGATGAAGTTTATCAAATAGCAAACGGAGAACTGCCTGTGGAGGCGTATCCCGATATTTTTCAAATGGATACTAATGCAGAGTTGTTTCGAAAAGATGTTCTTGAGCAAATCGATGATATCGGTGAGGAACGCTCAAAACTTCGTTGGGATTATGAGGAGCAATTAGATGCTCTCTATAAGAAAAAAGCTAAAAAGCAAAATAACTAAGCAAGTATTGGAGTTTTAGGAGATTAAATGTTTACAGACATTCAAGAATTTACTCTTGGATGTCTTTTTTTCACTATTCAACTCCACCATAAAATTCTTCTATTACTTTCATAGAAAATATATATTAGCCAGATAGGGGCAATCATAGTAAAATAGCTATCAAAATAGACTAAAGGAGTTTGGGATGAAAATCGTTTCTTTATGGTCAAAGATTTCTCTGGGCTTGCAGTTGTTGATTGCTTTGATTTTGGGTGTTCTTGTTGCTCTTATCTGGCCGCAGTTTTCGGCTTTTTACCAGTTTTTGGGTCAAGCTTTTATCAGTTTGATTAATATGGTGATTATTCCGCTAGTCTTTCCGGTTGTAGTCGTAGCTGTGGCTGGTGTGATCGGCAAGAAATCTTTCGGGAAGCTTTTGTCAAAGAGTCTGCTCTATTTCTTTGCGGTCACGACGGCGATTACCTTTATTTTTGTCTTTGCAGCTTATTATCTAGGCTTTGGTCAGGGAGTCAATATCGGTCAGGCGGGAGCCAGCATTGATGGGATTGCCAAAAGTATTCAATTGGATGAGTTTTTTCTTAGCTTCATTCCCTCCAATATCATCAAGTCGCTTTCAGAAGGGGCTTTGCTTCCTATTATTGTTTTTGCTATATTTTTAGGTTTTGGGCTTGGAAGTCTCAAGGAAGAAAAGACTCAGAAAGCTGTTGAGCTGCTGCAGATTTGGATTGAGGCTATTTATAAAATTGTCGGTGTGATTGTGAAGCTGTCTCCGATTGGTATTTTTGGTTTTATTGCTAAGGATGTGGCTACGACAGGAGTTGACAAGTTGGTCGGTTTGGGGCAATTTGTAGCAGGAACTTATCTGGCTTATGCGGTGCTAGCTTTAGTGATTTTTCCATTGCTTGCTCTCGCTTTCAGAATTCCTTATTTGTCAAGCTTACAACGGATTTGGAGTCTTCTGACTTTGGCTTTTGTCTCTGGCAGTTCCAGTGTTGTCCTGCCGCCTCTGTTGAAAGATTTAAAGAAGCAGGGCTATGATGAGCATGTCATAGATTTGGTTGTGCCTTTGGGTTACACTTTTAATCTTGAGGGGGCCGCTGTGTATTTCTCTGTAGCAACTATTTTTATTGCCCATGCTTATGGGATTGCTTTTTCTGTATCAGGACTTTTCTTTACTGTTTTGCTTTTGACTTTGATTGGTAAAACAGCTGCGACGGTGCCTTCTGGAGCGATTGTTGTCTTGCTGGCAGCTGCGCCTCAGCTAGGCCTACCGGTGGAAGGCGTTGCCTTGATTTTTGCGGTTGATTTCTTTGTCAATGCTGGTCGAACTGCCCTCAATGTTCTAGGCCAGGTCTTGGCCGTCAGTGTTATTGAAAAGACGGAAGGCAATGTAGTAGAAGAATCGAAAAGCAGTAAGCTGGCTGTTCGGTATTCATAATGGAGAGGAGACTTATGAGCCAAGCAAAAGTATACGTTATTCATGAAAATTTGGAGTGGACGCAGCACTTGGTCAAGTGGCTGGAGGAAAAAGATGTGCCCTATGAACTATGGGATTTGTCAAGTGGGATCCTAGATTTGCAGAGTCCGCCCCCAACAGGAATTTTCTACAATCGGATGTCAGCCTCTTCTCATACGCGTGGACACCGCTATGCACCGGAATTTACAGAGCAAGTTCTAACTTGGCTGGAAGCTCACGGTCGCAAGGTCATCAACGGCAGCGGGGCTATTAATCTGGAAATCAGCAAAATTAAACAATATTTGAAGCTTTCTGAGGCTGGAATTGCTTATCCAGAGACAGTAGCCATTTTGGGACAGGAGAATATTCTTGAGGCAGCTAGAAAGCTTAATATTTATCCCCTGATTACCAAGCATAATCGGGCGGGGAAAGGTTTGGGAGTGCAGCTCTTCAATAGTGAGGAAGAGTTGGAATCCTATGTAGAGAGTCCTGCTTTTGAGCCTTCTGTGGATGGGATTACCCTGCTTCAGGCCTATATCAAGCCTGCGGATGGTCGGATTCGTCGTTCGGAGTTTATCAACCAGAAGTTTCTTTATACTGTGTCCATTGATTCATCAGATGGCTTTCAGCTTTGTCCGGCAGATGGGTGTCAGATTGGGCAAAAGCCTGCTCAGTTGGAAACATCGGATAAGTTTCAAATCACGGAGCCGCTGCATGCTAGTCAAAGACAGGCTTATGAAACCTTTCTAGCTCAGGCTGGTATTGATGTAGCAGCTATTGAGTGGGTAGAGTCGGAGTCGGGTCAGATTTATGTCTATGATGTGAATACCAATACCAACTATAATCCGACAGCAGAAGAAAAAGCAGGAATTTTTGCTCATCAGCACTTGGCAGAATATCTAAAGAACGAGCTGGCAGCATCCTATCCAGAATAAATTTAAAACAAACAAAAGCTTTCCGTTTTGGAGGCTTTTTGTTTTTTCTTCATTATTTCTAAAATATGACATCTGTCATTTTGTTTTTATGACAAACGTTAGATGAAGCGCTTACAAAAATTTGTTATATTTAAATTATTGAGATTGCTTCTTTTTTATAAGGGAGTTAGGTGTTAAACCAGGTGTTCATTTTGAACAAGAAAAGTTGAAAGGAGTGTGTTATGTAGAAGCAATTTGGTTGTGAGAAGTCTGATTTTATTTTTAGAATATTGAGGTGTGTCATGAAAAATCATCAGGAAAAAGTGTGTAAAAATTGGTTTATGAGAAAAAGCGGCAAGCGTTGGGTTTTTGGGTGTGCCCTGCTGACTTTTGGAGCATTCTTGTTAGATGGGGGTGGAGTGGTTTATGCGGATGAGGCTAAGGCTAATCCAGCTCCTGCGCAGGTCTTGCAGGCTGATTCATCAGCTGTCTCAGAGCCTGAGAGCGGACAAACAGCTGCTCCTACAATGAATGCTGATAAGACAGAAAACCTTGTAGCTGGGGAGACTGCTGCAACTGTAGCGACGGAAGCGGGTGGTCAGGATGCAGTAGTAGAGTCAGCCAACCAAAAGGCTGATAAGGAAGATCAAGTCACAGCAAATGCTAAAGAGACCAAACAGGAAGAAGACGAACAGCCAGCGGCGAAGGAAGTTGCTTCGGAAAAAATCCCTGCCGTAGAGACTGTAGATAAGCAGTCAGGCTTCAATACTAATTTGGCAGAAGCCAAGGGAGACAAAAATGGAGTTTGGGAAGTCCGGGAACAAGGTCTTTATAGTGATGCCAGAGGCAAAGGTGATAGTTTCTTTTACTCTCAAAGTCAGGGCAAGGATTTTGTTTACTCAACGGATGTAACTTTCCTCAGTAAGGAAGGGGCGGCAGCCCTCATTTTCCGCAGTAATAATAATCCGGATGACAAGAGCAGCTATGCAGTTAATATTGATGGTGGTAGCAACAATGTAAAGTTTTGGCGTTGGCAAGGCGGTCGTGACTATCAGTTTATCAATGAAAAAAATATCGAGCCAACGGATGATAATAAATATCGACTCAAGGTCGTTTCAATTGGCTCTTGGGTATCCTACTATGTCAATGATATCCTAGTGGCCAGCTCAGGAGATTACACGCTTCAGAGAGATGATAAGGGGCAGAATACTTACTTGTCAGAAGGCTATTTTGGCTTACTTAACTGGAATAGCGAGCTGCTTTTTCAAAATACCTTTTATAAAGAAATCACTCCTCAGTCTAATCCTGAGTTGGAGGATATAAGGGTGACTTCTTCGGTTGGGAAAGTGGAGCAGAAAGGTCAGTTTACTGCTCCTATCACTATCCAGTATGTCAAGCATGATGCTGAGACTGTAGACTTGACCGTCGTAGCAAAAAATCCTGCTGCCAAGGTAAGCGTGACCGATGCTGCAGGTAGGGTCTATAGTGATTTGAAGAATATCCCGCTGGCAGTGGGGGCAAACTATCTGACTGTGACCAGCACTGTGACGGATGCGGATGGGCAGGAGGTCAGCCTGACTTATCGGCTCAATGTCCATCGTCGGCAGGCAGATGAGATTTACTACAATGAACTCTATCGCGGTCAGTATCATTATTCGGTCAAGGACGGTTGGGCCAATGATCCCAACGGGCTGGTTTATTATAAGGGAGTCTATCATTTCTTCTATCAGTTTTACGACGATACAAAGTGGGGACCTATGCACTGGGGCCATGCGACCAGCAAGGATTTGATTCATTGGGAAGAACAGCCGATTGCCTTTTATCCGGATGCTAATGGGGCTATGTTCTCAGGATCAATAGTAGCAGATACCACCAATTCCTCTGGTTTGTTTGACAATGACCAGGGCGGTTTAGTCGCACTGATTACTGCCGACGGAAACGGTCAGCGCATCAAGTTGGCCTACAGTAAAGATGAGGGCCGGACTTGGACGAAGCTTGATCAAATTGCAGCTGACTGGACGGACGATCCACTGCAATCTCAGGATTTCCGTGATCCCAAGGTCTTCCGTTGGGAGGGTAAATGGTTTATGGTCGTTGCAGGCGGACCGCTGAGAATTTATTCGTCTGATAATCTGCGTAATTGGAAGGTGGAGTCAACTTATGCGGATCTCCACACGGAGTGCCCAGATCTGTATCCTCTACTGGCAGACGATGGTAGCCTTAAGTGGGTCCTGTCTCGTGGCGGGCGCTCCTATAAGGTCGGTGATTTTAGACAGGTGGAGGGCAAGTGGACCTTCGTACCAGATGCTGAGTTTGCTCTGGCTGATCAGGTTATGAACTTTGGTAAAGACTCTTATGCGGCCATGACTTACTACGTTCAGGACTTTGGCAGCAAGGCTAATCCAACCCTACCCGACATTATCGCGTCTAACTGGATGAATACCTGGGAAGATTACTGTAATCTGGTAGCCGATACCGTCGGTCAGAAGTTCAACGGCACCTTCAATCTTAACCTCAAACTAGGCCTTATCAAGCAAGACAGAAGCTATCGGCTGACTCAGACGCCAATTACAGCTTATCAGTCTCTGCGTCAGGAAGACAAGACTGTGTTGTATAAAGACGTGGAAGTTAGTGAGAAGAATGAGCTGTTGAAAGATTTTTCCGGTGATCAGTATGAAATTGTCTCTACTTTCCGTCCAAGTGAAACGACCAAGAAAGTCGGTTTTAACCTGCGGGTTGGAGATGGAGAAGTGACTAGAGTTACCTATGATTTAGAAAAGGAAACTCTCTCTATTGACCGCAGCCAGTCCGGCATTCTTCTCAGTAATAAATTTCCTCAGGTGGATAGTCAGTCCGTCAAGCGCAATGCGGATGGCAGCATAGATCTGCATCTCTATGTGGATCGCTCCAGCCTAGAAGTCTTTGCCAAAGGGTATACTGTAGCGGGTGCCAATCAGATTTTCCCTGCACCAAATAGCCTTGCGGCTAGAGTGTTTGTAGAAGGTGGTGCAGCTAAGGCTGACATTGCTCTTTATCCGCTGAAGGGCATCTGGAAAGACAAGCAGGCAGTGACCAAACCACTGGAACTAGTGCAGGCTTCTCCTGTAACAAATAATATTTATGTCGGCGATACTTTGGATTTGAAAGCATATGTCATGCCAGCAAGTGTCTCTCAAGCGGTCAGCTGGAGTGTTGATCAGCCAGATCTGGTCTCTGTCGCGGAAGATGGCAACAAGCTGCGAGTGACTGCTCTGCAAAGGGGTGTGGTCAAGGTAACGGCGACCTCTAAGGAAAATCCAAGCCTTTCCAAGGCCTTCACCATCAATATCAGCCGCAATGACTTTAAGACCAATGTTCCAGACTTAAAAGCTGTCTCTGGTAAGTGGTATGTCGACGGTGAAAGCCTCTATAATCAGAATACCAGCGCCAATGATTATTATATGGGAGGTCAGAAGATTCCTTTCTCTGAGTATAACTTGGATGTGGATCTCAAGTATCAAAAAGGCTTGATTAACATTTTCTATGCGTCTGAAAATGTTGATCCTCGCAATGCTTATTCTATTCAATTTGGCGATAATGATAAGATTCGATTTTACCACTTTATGGGAGAGACGATTGCAGAAAGTAGCATGAATGGCAAGCATCTTAATGACGGCCAGTTCCACCATGTTAAGCTAGTGAAAACTAAAAATGGTGTCAGTGTATCTGTGGACGGTGTAGAATACCTGAACCACCAATTTGATACGGTTGAGCCTTATTATAATGATGCCTACGTCGGTCTAGGACTCTGGGATGGAGACTTGGAAGCGCGCAATTTCTTTGTGACCAATCTTCATGCCCCAGCAGTTAATAAGGCTTCTCTGCAGAAAGTGGTAGACAGTACGGTTAGTCTAGATCCAAGCCTCTACACAGATGAGACAGTTCAGGCTTACCAGTCAGCCTTGGCTCGAGCCCAGTCTCTCTTGGCAGATGAAAAAGCGGAGCAGGCAGATTTAGATAGAGCAGAGCAAGATCTGAAGACAGCTCTTGCTGCTCTGGCTGTGAAACCAAGTCATCAGGTCACTCCGGAAGAGGGGATAAAGGACCTAGTGGAAGAAAAACCTTTCTTAGAAGTCATAATGGAAGAGATTGCATATCAGACCCGAGAACAGGAAAATCCAGAACTGGAACAAGGGCAGCGGAGGATACTTGTAGCTGGCCAAAAAGGTCAAAAGCGAGTCTTTGTAGAAGTCTTGAACGGTCAGCGAACCGTCCTCGGTCAGGAAGTGTTCTCTCTAGCAGTTGACGAACTAGTAGAAGTTGGCAGCAAGGTGGTGGCTGAAAGTGCTAAACAGCCTTTGACAAGGACCCAACCTCAAGCTCTGAAGCAAGGTGAGGAAGGAAAAGTTATTTCGTCGCCAAGATTGCAGCCAGCTCCCGACTCAGCTCTGCCTAAGACTGGCACTCAAGAAGATAAGTTTCTGCCTCTGGCTGGTTTAGCTTTTCTGGGAATGGGTCTTCTAGCTGGAAGAAAGAAGCAAGAAGACTAAGATGCTAAGCAATGGTTATTTGCACATAAAAAGGATGGGTGTTTTCCCGTCCTTTTTTTATATAATTACGGCTTGTGAAGTGATTCGTTTTTGGCTGAGCTTGCTCCAGTATCTGGCAAGAAATTCCGCTACATCCTCTTTCCTCCTTTTTTAATCCTCTATCCGAACTTGCATCCGGATGAACATATCGCGGTGCTGCTCCTGGAGTTGTGGCTGTTCATGGATGACCTCGCAGATATAATCACCCACAGGAGTATACCCAGCTTGAGTCAGAGCCTGGTAAAAATGCGGCAGAGCTTCAAGTTCATCTGCAAAGGAAGAGCAGTAAGCAACAGCATAATTTCCTGCCGGAAGCAACATTCGATTTAAGTGAGGGAGTTCATTGGGAGTATGATGGAAGAGACAGAGTTGTTTGGAAATCCATCTTTCTTTTTGGAAATCTTCTTGTTTCATAATGGAACCAACACGACTGAAATGGGTGAAAAAAGGACTGTAACGCAGGATTTCTTGTTTGAAGTAGCGGAGAGCAAGTTCGTATTCCTCACTTTTCATTTGATAAATGTTTTGATCAATTTCAAAAGTAAGCAGCTGCCGTTCAGGAAAAGTTAGAATTTCCAGTTCTTGCTCGCTCTGCTTTTCGCCATAGATACGGGCACCAGACCGAAAGATTTCGATTTCTTGGATTTGTTTTTCTAAATTCTCTTTTTCCTCTAGAAGACGCTGATAGCGCTCCTCGATAAGCTGGTGCAGTTGAAAATGGTCTTTGTCAGATAGGATTTCTTTGATGTCTTCTAGAGAAAAATTCAGTTGACGCAGGTACTGAATGGAGTCAACCAGAGAAGATTGATTGATGTGGTAGTAGCGATAGTTGGTTTCTGGATTGACTTTATAGGGTTTTAAAAGACCGATTTGGTCATAGAATCTTAGAGTTTGGATGGAAATCTGATTTATTTGGGAAAATTCTCCGATACGCAAAATTTTTTTCATTTTTTAAAACCCTCTATTGACTCTCTAGTTACTAGAGATATTATACTATAATTGTGAAAATAATAACAATTAATGGAGGGTTTGCCATGAGAAATACAAAAATTCGTGCTGTTCAGTATGGCTGCGGCAAGATGTCTAAAGTGATTTTCAAGTACCTACTGGATCACGGTGTAGAAATCGTAGGAGCTATTGATAACAATCCTGCTGTAGTAGGACAGGATGTTGGTGATTTTGCAGAGCTAGGCTATAAGACTGGTGTCCTGATTTCTGATAATGCTGAACGTGTCTTTGGAGAGTGTGACGCTGACATTGCCATTGTCACCATTGCTTCCTATATGCCGGAAATGTATGATTTTTTTGAAACAGCCATCAAGCATGGAGTTAATATCATCACGACCTGTGAGGAAGCCATCTACCCTTGGACGACGTCGCCATCCGAAACAAACCGCTTGGACAAGCTGGCCAAAGAATATGGTGTCACTATAATGGGATCTGGCATGCAGGATATTTACTGGATTAATATGCCTTGCTTGGCTATGTCTGGCCTTAATCGCATTCAAAAGGTGAAAGGGATTGTCAGCTATAATGTGGAAGATTATGGTCTAGCTTTGGCAGAAGCGCATGGTGCTGGTTACGATTCAGAGCGATTTGAAAAGGAAATTGCTAGTGCTGAGAGTCTGCCGTCCTATATGTGGAATGCTGCTGAGGCTATTTGCTCTAAGATGAACTGGACCATTCAGGATATTTCACAAAAGAGTGTTCCTTATATTTTGGATGAAGATGTTTATTCTGAAACGCTGGGTCGCACAGTTCCGGCGGGGCAAGTAACGGGTATGTCAGCTGTGACAACCATTCATACCCATCAGGGAATTGAGTTGGAAGTAGAGTGTATTGGCAAGGTCTATCGTGAAAATGACGGAGATATGTGTGATTGGGAAATTACTGGTGAGCCAAATCTAGTCTTCTCAGTCAGCAAGCCTGATACTGTAGCCTTGACCTGTGCCACTATCGTCAATCGAATCCCTTCTGTGTTAGATGCACCGGCAGGTTATGTAACCTCAGAGTTGGCGCGTGACTTGGCCTATCCGACTTATCCGCTTCATACCTATGTGGAAAAATAGCAGAGCTTATAACTAAAAATACACCTCCCGCATCCATTGGGAGGTGTATTTTTAAGTATTAGTCTTCCTTTTTCTTTAAAAGTAAGAGTCCAGCTGCTCCTGCGATTAGGAGTCCAGCTAGAGCAAAGCTAGCACTTTTTTCTTGGCTGCCGGTCTGCGGAAGTGTCTGGCTCTTGTAGGTCAGGACTACCGTTTGAGCCGGTGGCTTCACTGTAGCAGGCTTCCAGTCAAGGACAGTCTGACTTGGCGCTTGATAGGTTGGATCAGGTGTCGCAGGACTTGGGAGGTCTGTCAGTTCGGCCAACTGGCTGCCAAAGATAGCATTTGAGATCCAACGGTAGAAGTGAACAGGGTGAAGCCGATTGGTCGGATTGCCAGCATAGACAAAGAGAGGCTGCTCTTTATAGGTACCAGCAATGGCTACGACTTTGTTGGCCAGTTGTTCATTGCCAGGCCACCAGCCAGCGATATAGAAGTCGCTGCCAGCAATGCTGGCAAGAGTCCTAAAGTTGGCAGGAATCTTAGCAATCCAGTTACCAGAGTTGGAGTAAAAGAGTCCATCTTTCTTGTAGCCGCTGGTCAGCGGGTCTTGGTCTTGAATAACGGCTTTCATCAATCCTTCATAGTCACTGCCGTTCTTGAAGCGCTCAGCGTCAAATCCATCTAAGATTCCTAGTTTTTCCAAGCGCTGCATAGCAGAACCTCCGACGACGATGGTTGGCTTAAGTCCGACAAGAGACTTGTCATAGTTGTTGCTTTCAAGAACTATGACGTCCGCTTCTTCTGGGCTGTCGACGATTTCAAAGCCCATATTTTTCAGAGCCAAAGCAGTGTGAGCTGGTGAGTCCACACCTGCCCAGTAAAACTGATGCGGCGGTGCATAGACCTTGAGAGGCTTCAGAGTCGGTCCCTGTGGAATCTTATAGAGGGCATCACCATAAATGGCATAACGATTTAGGAGACTGGTAAAGGTCGGTGTATCAACGATGTAGCCGTCATCTGTCAGGTAGACTTTCTTACCTTCAGCAAGAGCTTGGTTGACGGCCTTGACCGCGCTCTCAGATGTATTGGCAATGACGTAATAAGGCGCTTTATGATCAACCTGACTGGTCCGAGCAGCACGGAGGGCTGTCACATCGCCTAGCTTGCCTTCAAAGAGCTTGTCGCCAAAGACTGGCTGGGCTTTGAAGCCTTTCATATCAGGGAAATTGACAACCAATTCCGCATACATGGCAGCCCACTTGGATTCATTTGAGCCTTTGTAGAGGACATGATTGGCATAGCCACGCTTGGCCTGCGCCATATCGACAACCAAATCGCCTTTTTTATAGTTTCCGCTATCTTCCTTGAGTTCTTTGACAAGGACACCGTTGCGCTTGAAATAGTCAATCATATTAAAGGCTTCTTGGGTATCATTGTCCTTGTCCACTCCCATCGGGATGACATAGTAGTCTGGGAAGAATTTTTCCTGGCCTTTTTTAATCCGGCCTACGACCTGACCATCTGGTCCGACGAGTTCATTTTCTGCCTTAGGATCTTCGACTTTATTGATGCCGCGCAGGTAGAAGTTGAGACGCATCTCCATGAGCTTGTCGGGGTTCTGAGCTAGATAGTCAAGACCTCCTAAAACTGCATAATATCCAGCCTTGTAGGACTCTTGATTACCCTCGGGAATTTCGATGGTATGTCCCAGGATGCCATGATACATAGAATAAACCGCTGTGTAGCCGGAGAAGGAATCGTCCCATCCGTCTCCCCAGTCCAGTTTTGGAATGATGTATTTTTCGTAGCCAGAGTTGGCAACGCCGGCCCGTCCCATATGATGGGCATTGTCCAGCATGAGGTCAGCTAAAAGGTCATATTCAAAGTTAGGATCGTGAGGCGGGGTTGCCGGCTCAATCAGGAATTCCTTGACAAATCCGTGGATATCATAGAGGGCAATTGGGTTCCATTTGTTAATCAATCCAGCAACAGTACGGGTTTCAGGATTGGCTTGGTAGCCAGTATCACGGTTAGGGTCAAGTCCATTGGCCAGAGCCCGAGTGTTGAGGACATCGCCGTCAGGATTCTCCGTAAAGTCAAAGAGAAAGATAAACTTCTTCAGTAAATCTTGGATTTTGAGAGTGACAAGTTTTTCAGAACCATCTGCAGCGGTTGTTTTGAAGCTGATTTGGTCTTTAGTTGCAAAAGTTTTAAAGAGACCTGTGATAATATCAATAGCAGGCTGTTCATCAGCGTGAGTGTTGTTAATGAGCACAGGTAGTTTATAGTCTAAGTTGCCATTTTTGAGAGCTGCCAGCATTTCTGCTGGTTTGGTCAAGGCCTGTGGATTAGTTGTGCTGAGGTAGTCGTCAATGCTCTTTTGGTCAGAACTGATGATACCCAACTTGATATCGCGACCCTGAGCACTCTTTCCGATGTTCTCAATCTGTACCAAGCGATCGGTCTTGGCATCCTGTCTGCTCTTTTCGATGGATGCCAGCATCTCCTCATGGCTGTGGGAGTCTTCATAAGGGCGCAAGACGATATTTTTGCGAATGGTCAAGCTCAAGTCCTGGCTCGTACCAACCAGTTCATGGCTGCCAATGAAGTTTCGATAGGTCCGGCGAATATTATGGGGAGAGCGCAGGCTGAGATCGTCTCCGAAAAGCTTTTGAAACTGCAGATTCAGATGAAGATCGTTCCCGTCGGCCTTTTCCTCAATTGTGACAAAGGGTTGGCCGGTAAAGGTGCCGCTGTCCATGTTCCAGGTTTTCCAGTCGGCAATCGGTTTATTGTCCAGAGTCCAAGTCAGCTTACCCGCCTGAGAAGCCTGTCCTTGGACGGTTTCCTTGACCTCTGCAGGCTCGGACATATAGACAGTGCTGTCGGCCAGCTGGGTCTTGCCTTCTTCAGAAGCAACTGCTCTTGTTTGAGCTGCTGCAGAGACAGCTGGATTGTCCGCTGCAGGAGCAGGAGTCTGTTCTTTTTCTCCTGTCTGATTTGGAACAGCTTGAGCAGCTTCTGTCGCAGGAGTTACAGCCTCTATCTGATTGGCGGCTGGCTGTGACTCAGTGCTGTTCTGCTGGTCAGCTACGGCCTTGCCCTGAGCTAAGACAGCCATCAATACAGCGGCTGATAAACTCAAGGCCTGAGTATAGAGACGCTTCTTGTATGAATCGTTCATTAGGAAATCTCCTTTGTGTAAAATATTCTATATTTAGTATAACAAATATAGAAAGCGCTTTCAAATGAAAATAGAAAAAACATACAAAGTTGCCCAAAATGGTCTCTCAGATGAATTGCTGAGCGTAGGAGAATTTTCCTTGTTTCAAGTGCTATTTGCAATATCCGAACCTTCTGCCTTTATTTTCTGAAATAGTATACAAAATCCTCGAATTTATGCTACAATGAGACAAACTAAAAATGATTGGAGCCAAGCATGAAAGCAATTATTACCGTTATCGGAAAAGATAAAACAGGGATTGTAGCCGGAGTTTCCACTAAGATTGCGGAGCTGGGGCTGAATATTGATGATATTTCCCAAACCGTTTTGGAGGAATATTTCACCATGATGGCCTTGGTGTCCAGCGATGAAAAGCAAGATTTTACGGCCCTTCGCAATGAGTTTGAAGCTTTCGGTCAAGAGCTCAACGTTAAAATCAACATTCAAAGCGCAGCCATTTTTGATGCCATGTACAATATCTAAGGAGTGAAGAATGGATATTAGACAAGTAACAGAAACCATTGCCATGATTGAGGAGCAGAATTTTGATATTCGGACCATCACCATGGGCATTTCACTCTTGGACTGTATTGACACAGATATTGATCGGGCGGCGGAGAAGATTTACAAAAAAATCACGACCAAAGCGAAAGACTTGGTGGCAGTTGGGGATGAAATTGCTGCAGAGCTCGGGATTCCCATCGTCAATAAGCGGGTTTCAGTGACTCCGATTTCGCTGATTGGGGCAGCGACAGATAGCAGAGACTACGTGCCTCTGGCCAAGGCTTTAGACAAGGCAGCCAAGGAAATCGGCGTTGACTTTATCGGTGGTTTCTCGGCCTTGGTCCAAAAGGGCTATCAAAAAGGCGATGAAATTCTCATTAATTCCATTCCACGTGCTTTGGCTGAGACGGACAAGGTCTGCTCCTCTGTCAATATCGGCTCAACCAAAACTGGTATTAATATGACAGCTGTTGCGGATATGGGGCGGATTATCAAGGAAACCGCTCAGTTATCTGATATGGGTGCGGCCAAGTTGGTCGTCTTTGCCAATGCGGTAGAAGACAATCCTTTCATGGCAGGCGCCTTTCACGGTGTCGGCGAAGCAGATGTGGTCATCAATGTCGGTGTTTCTGGGCCCGGTGTTGTCAAGCGAGCCTTGGAAAAGGTCCGAGGTGAGAGCTTTGACGTGGTGGCTGAAACAGTCAAGAAAACAGCCTTCAAAATCACACGTATCGGTCAGTTGGTCGGTCAGATGGCCAGCGAGCGTCTGGGCGTCAAGTTCGGGATTGTTGACTTGAGTCTGGCTCCAACACCAGCGGTCGGGGACTCAGTCGCCCGTGTCTTGGAAGAAATGGGTTTGGAAACAGTCGGCACTCATGGCACGACAGCAGCCCTTGCCCTGCTCAATGACCAAGTCAAAAAAGGCGGTGTCATGGCCTGCAATCAGGTTGGCGGACTGTCTGGTGCTTTCATCCCTGTGTCAGAAGACGAGGGCATGATTGCGGCTGTGCAAAATGGCTCGCTCAATCTAGAAAAGCTAGAAGCGATGACAGCTATCTGCTCTGTAGGTTTGGATATGATTGCCATTCCAGAGGCGACGCCGGCTGAAACCATCGCAGCCATGATTGCGGATGAGGCAGCTATTGGCGTTATCAATCAAAAGACGACAGCTGTGCGGATTATTCCGAAAGGTAAGGAAGGCGATATGATTGAATTTGGCGGGCTCTTGGGAACAGCTCCGGTCATGAAGGTCAATCAGGCTTCGTCAGCAGCCTTTATCGCGCGGGGCGGTCAAATTCCAGCGCCTATTCACAGCTTTAAAAATTAAAAAGCTAGATTTGAAACAGCTTTTAAGAAAGCATTATAAAGGACAGCTATTCAGTTTCCGAGTAGGGGTTTGCGGGATTGAGTCTAGCTGGATGCTTGAAATGTAGGAGATTATAAGGAGATTGTTTAGGTTATGAATAAAAGAGAGCTAGCTGAGCTGGCCCTTGATTTAGGTTTGGATTTTGATAAAGAGAGCGGCATTATATATGGCCGTAGAAGGGATTATGCTTTTTATCTAGAGACCATAACAGATGGCGATGAATTTGCGATTTTCTTTTCAGTCAGATGTGAGCAGGGTTATATTGGTCGAGATACCTTGGAAGCTCTGATCAACGATTCCGAGGTCTTGATTGATTTTGAGAGAGCTGGCTATAGCCTAGCCTGTCAGATTTTGGCTAATCAAGACCGAGATTTGCTGCCGGATATTTTGGAGGAGGCTATCGAAGATTGTACCCGCTACTTTGAGGAGCAAGGGTTGGTCAGCGCCTGTGAGAAAACCGGTGAAACCGGAGATGTGGACCTGTATCAGTTCAAAGGAGATTGGCTCTTTCTCACGCCATCTAGCTATGAGCGAATGATTTCCATCTCACAGGATAAGGTGACAAAACTCTCCCTTCCTCATCAAAGTCCGCAGAAAATACATTATTTCCTGGGGATTGTCGGGGCTTTCTTGATTAGCTTGCTTGGTGCATGCCTTGTCTTCTTCCTGACAGGTGCATCCTTGGCTATGGGCTACATATCAAGTTTTACACTGCTATTTAGCATTGCTTGCTATGAAAAGTTTGTCAAAGGGATTTCTGTTTTAGGAATTGTGGCAAGTTTCTTTTTTACTTTAACGATGAGTTTTTTAGCTGTTCAAATCGGTTATGCCAATTCTTTTTACCAAGGGGAAGGCAATATTGTGCAAGCCCTTATCGCTATTAATAAAGCCGCTTTATCCGGACAGTTTGGTCTTAATTATTGGCTCCATTATTTGTTCATTGTTCTTGGATGTGTCAGTGCTGTAAAAGTTCATATTCAGTCTCTATAGTTGATTAGATGCTGATTTCACGGTGAGCCGCTGTCTATCATAGCGGAGAACGGAGTTCTCCTTCTTCTTTATCCTAAAGAATTCGAAGGCCTTTTTCAAAATTGACTATAACAAATAAAAATAAAAGAGGTAAACTATGTCAAAAACAAGACTCTATGTTATCCGTCATGGCAAGACCATGTTTAATACTATCGGCCGGGCACAGGGCTGGTCTGATACGCCGCTGACTGCCGAAGGCGAGCGCGGTATTCGTGAGCTGGGTATCGGATTGCGAGAGTCTGGCTTGCCTTTTATCAAGGCCTTTTCCAGTGATAGCGGCAGGACCATTCAGACTATGGGGATTATCCTAGAGGAGCTGGGTCTGACTGGCCAGATTCCCTATCGCTATGATAAGCGCATCCGGGAGTGGTGCTTTGGTAGTTTTGATGGGGCCTATGGGGGTGAGCTCTTTCATGGCGTTATCCCACGAGTTCTTAAGACGGATAATTACAAAGAGCTCAGTTGGCCGGATTTGGCGAATGGTCTGGTGGAAGTGGATACGGCTGGCTGGGCTGAGCCTTGGGACAAGCTTAGCGGTCGGATTTTAGAAGGATTTGAAGCCATGGCTAGAGAGGTGGAGTCTTCTGGCGGCGGCAATGCTCTGGTCGTCAGCCACAGCATGACCATTGGTACCTTGGCCTATCTGGTTGATGAGAATATTACGAAAAATCCTAATGTCGACAATGGCAGTGTCACAGTGTTGGAGTATGAAAATGGTCGCTTCAGCATTCAAGCTCTGGGCGATGTGTCTTACCGTCAGATTGGCGTAGCTATATTGGACCGAGAAAATCAAGAATGAGCGGGAGTTTTGAGACTCCTGCTTTTTGCTTTGAAAGCCGGATGGCGCCAATTTCTTCATAAAATGGTATAATATGAAAAGAATAACGGAGGAAATGAAATGGCAAAAACAAGATTATACTTGGTTCGTCATGGCAAAACCATGTTTAATACTATCGGCCGGGCTCAAGGCTGGTCTGATACCCCATTGACTGAAGTCGGGGAACGTGGCATTCATGAGTTGGGCCTTGGCCTGAGAGAAGCTGGGCTTGATTTCAAAATGGCCCGTTCCAGCGACAGCGGCCGGACTATTCAGACTATGGGCATTATTCTAGAGGAGCTGGGTCTGACAGGACAGATTCCTTATACCTTTGACAAGCGGATTCGCGAATGGTGTTTTGGCAGTTTTGACGGTGGTTATGATGGAGAGCTCTTTATGGGCGTGATGCCTCGGGTTTTCAATATTGAGCATGTCCATCAGCTCAGCTATGCTGAGTTGGCAGAAGGTCTTGTAGAAGTAGATACAGCAGGCTGGGCGGAAAACTGGGAAAAGCTCAGCGGCCGAATCTGGGAAGGTTTTTCAGCCATAGCTGAGGAGCTGGAAGCTGCTGGCGGCGGCAATGCTCTTGTAGTCAGCCACGGCATGACTATCGGAACCTTTGTTTATCTAATCAACCGAACTCAGCCTCATGGTTTGGACAATGGCAGTGTGACGGTTGTAGACTATGAAGACGGTAAATTCACAGTAGCTTGCGTCGGAGACATGTCTTATCGAGAGACCGGTGCCAAAGTAATGGAGGAAGAAGTTGAAGCGCGCTAAACATCGCAAAGAAAAGAGAAAATCGAAGTCTAAGAAGATTGGATTAACGTTTTTGTTGTTAATCGTCTTGTGCCTGGCAGCTGGAGGAACGGCGATTTATTTCCGCCCGTCCTTGTTACAAGATCTGCTTGCAAAGATTCAGTTTTTGGGTTCGTCGAGTAGTTCTGCTACGAAAGGCTCTTCTGGCTCAGAGAGCTCGCAGTCTGATTTGCCCAAGGTTTCTTCTGCTGACTGGAATTTGATTTTGGTCAATCGAGACAACCAGCAAGAAGAAAAGACACCTGAACTGACTCAGATTGGAGAGGTGCAGGTGGACAGCCGCATTGCTGAAAATACTCGGCAATTCCTAGCAGCAGCCCAGGCGATAGCTCCTGAAGAAACTTTAATCTCTGGCTATCGCAGCCGAGCTGAGCAGGAGGAACTCTATAACGAAAAAGTTGCTGGGGAAGTTGCCAAAGGCTTGTCAAATGAAGAAGCAGTCAGCATCGTGCTGAAGCAGGTGCAGCTTCCAGGAGCCAGCGAGCATCAAACGGGCTTGGCTATTGATATGAGCGCTCCAGAAGGCCAGGAGGATGAATTGGCAGCCAAAATTGCCCAACTAGCTCCGCAGTATGGCTTTGTCCTTCGCTATCCAGATGGCAAGAGTGACATTACTGGAGTTGATTTTGAGAACTGGCATTACCGTTATGTCGGTGTGGAGAATGCCCAGTATATGCAGAAGCATAATCTGGTTCTGGAAGAATATATCGCCCTGCTTAAGGCAGCGGGAAAATAAACAAGTAAGTCAGGTGTTCCTGGCTTTTTTTATGCAGATTTATCAGGATGTAGCTCTCTAATCCTTTTAGCTTCAGATTAAATCAACTACAAGTATTGAAAGATAAAAATGAATCACTTTCTGTAAAAAATATTTATAAATCCTTGACAATTATATCGAACTGCGATATAATTTTTATATCAAGGTTCGATATATCGAGGTGAAAGTGAGATGAAAAAATGAGTGGACTGACAGAAAAGCTTAGGAGAGTCTATGTGCCAATGACAGAGACAGGTTTTTATATCCTCTTCTGTCTTCAGAAGGAGAGGCACGGTTACAGTATTACTCAAAAAGTCAAGGAGCTGACAGAAGGACAGCTATCCATCAGCCCGGGAACCATGTACGGAACCTTGGCAAAGATGGAAAAAGATGGTCTGATTGCCTTTGTTCGTGAGGAAGAAAAGAGAAAACTCTATTCTATCACGGAGCTTGGAAGACAGATTTTAGAGTTGGAAATCCAGCGGATTGAGCGCCTTTACCGCAATAGTAAGGAGGAAGTTTGATGGAAAAGAAAATTGTCTATAAAATCTTTACCATTGCAGACTATGACAGAGAAGCAGCTTATTTTAAACAAATGCATAGCCAAGGCTGGAAATTGAAAAAAGTAAGTTATTCTCCCTTTCTTGTTGCGGTTCGTTATACTTTTGAAGCATGTCCGCCTCAGGACGTGGCCTATCAATTAGATTTTCGCCCCATAAAGAAGGCGGAGCAAGAATCCTATTATCAACTGTTTGAGGATTGTGGCTGGGAGCATATTACAAACTTTAATCAATTTTCTTATTTCCGCAAGTCGGTTTCTCAGCTTGATGCAGACAGCGATCTTGAAATCTATAATGACGCATGGTCTAAGCTAGAGATGGTCAAGCGTTTGCTTGTATGGCGATTTTTGCCAGCCATCATGGTTTTGTGTGTCACGACTTATCTCATTCTAGATATTTCCCAGAAAAGTTTGAAAGCAAGTCTATTATTCAAATCAATCTTAGCAATAGACTGTCTTATATTGATCATTCTGTTCTGTCAACTGGTCCATATTGCCTTGCGTTTTTGGAAAATGAGGCAGGAACTGAAAGATTGATTGCGGTTTTGTTAAATACTGTTATGAAAGCGAGGAAAACAATGAACAAGACCATTATTGAAGTGCAAGGCTTGAAAAAGAAATTCAAGGAACAAGAAGCCTTGGCAGGAATCGATTTTTCCATCCAAGAGGGAGAAATTTTTGGCTTCCTAGGACCGTCTGGATCTGGTAAAACGACGACTATCAATATCTTGACTGGTCAGTTGTCTGCAGATGCTGGAACAGCTCATGTGCTGTCTGCTCCGGTTGAGGATTTTAAGGTAGAAGTCCTGGAGCAGATTGGTATTGTCAGCGATGGCAGTGGCTTTTATGAAAAGATGTCACTTTATAAAAATCTCAAGGCCTATGCTATGCTCTTTGGTGTTAATATGACAGAAGTCGATGAACTTCTCCGAAAAGTGGGGCTTTATGATAGCCGCAACAAGGTGGCTGAAAAACTATCTACGGGTATGAAGCAGCGCATGTTACTGGTGCGTGCCTTGATTAATCGACCTAAACTGCTCTTCTTGGATGAGCCAACCAGTGGTTTGGATCCGTCAACCTCTCGCACCATTCACGAATTGCTGCTGGAACTAAAAGCTCAGGGGACAACTATTTTTCTGACGACTCATGACATGCAGGAAGCTACCCTCTTGTGTGATCGCTTGGCCTTGCTAAGTAAAGGAAAATTAGTCGAAGTAGGCAGTCCGCATGAGATAATCCAAAAGTATAATACAGATAAGAAGGTTCGTTTAGAATATGTAGATTTGACGACGAAGACAGTTACCTTTGATGAACTGCAAGGTGGTTTGGATTTGTCCAATGTTATCAGTATTCATTCCTGCGAACCAACTTTGGAAGATGTTTTCATCACGTTGACAGGAGGTACCTTAAATGTCTAATAAATTAAAAGGTATGATTTGGCTGAGAGGTCAAGTGACGCTAGCTAATAAAAGTATTCTATTGCAGGTTTTTATGCCGATTTTCCTCATTTTTCTCTATAAATTTATTTTTTCTCTGAATGGAGCTGGTAAGGAAATTGGCGCGGATAAACTAGCTACTATGTTGCTTACGATCTCCCTGCCTTTCTCTCTAGCCATGTCTGTTGGAACACCTATCATCATCATCCTAGCTGAGGAAAGAGAAAAACGTAATTTGCAAAGTTTGCGCTTGGCTGGTGTGACAGCTGGTCAATATATTCTCTCCGCTTTAATCTGGCCAGCGATTATTGGAATTTTTTATATCGTCATTACCCCACTTTTGGTGGGAGCTAAGCTTTCTAATCATCTGTTCAGCTATAGTTTGGTTCTCTTGTTGACCATGCTGGTCTTAATTTTTTTCTTTTTAATGGTTGGTCTGTTTTGTAAAAATCAGGTCATGGCACAATCTCTTAGTGTTCCAGCCATGCTCTTGGCGGCATTTATTCCTATGTTTTCAAATATGAGCGAGGAGTTATTTAAAGTGCTGCGTTACAGCTTTATGGGCCTTTTTAGTAGTTATATGAAAGATTGGTCTCATTTCCATTTATGGAGCGGAGAATTTTTGGCTCTGCTAGTTTGGTTGCTTCTTTTTGCAGGAATTTCTTTCTATTTGATGCGCCATTTGCAAATCCTGGAGGATTAATCTAGGTCGCCAGACTGATTTTTAGCACTCTTGTAAAAAGAGTGCTAATTTTTTGAGTTTTTGTCTTGACTTTGGTGTGGAAGAGTGTATAATAGAATCATGAGTTAGCACTCGAGGTTGTTGAGTGCTAATCGACAGCAGAATCTTGATTGGAGGTGATGCCGTGGTCACGGAGCGTCAAAATGAGATTTTGAATTTGATTATTGATATCTTTACCAAGACTCACGAGCCAGTCGGCTCCAAAGCCCTGCAGGATTCCATCAATTCCAGCAGTGCCACTATCCGAAATGATATGGCGGCTTTGGAAAAGCAGGGGCTTCTGGAAAAGGCGCATACGTCTAGCGGCCGTAAGCCTAGTGTGGCTGGTTTTCAATACTTTGTCAAGCATTCTCTGTCCTTTGATTGTCTCGCTGAGAATGAACTCTATGAGGTTATCAAAGCCTTTGACCATGAGTTTTTCAACTTGGAGGACATTCTTCAACAGGCAGCGGATCTTTTGACCAAGCTCAGTGGATTCACGGTTGTTGCACTGGATGTAGAACCCAGTCGGCAGCGCTTGACAGCTTTTGATATCGTTGTGCTCAGTCAGCATACGGCTCTGGCAGTCTTCACCCTGGATGAGTCCAATACTATCACCAGTCAGTTTATGATTCCGCGCAACTTCCTAAAAGAAGACCTGGATAGGCTTAAAGGCCTGGTAAGGGAGCGGTTCTTGGGTCAGACAGTGCTGGACATCCATTACAAGATTCGGACGGAAATTCCGCAGATTATCCAACGCTATTTCACTACGACGGACAATGTCATCCAGCTCTTTGAGCACATCTTTGGTGATATTTTCAAGGAAAATGTGATTCTGTCTGGCAAGGTTCAGCTCTTGGAATTCTCAGACCTGACGGCTTATCAGTTTTTTGATGACCCGCAGAAAGTAGCGTTTGAGATTCGCGACAGCTTGGCCGAGGATCAGATGCAAAGCGTGCGCGTGGCAGACAGTAGAGAAAGCTGTTTGGCTGATTTGACATTGATTTCCAGCAAATTCCTGATTCCTTATCGAGGCTTCGGAGTACTGGCAGTTGTCGGTCCGGTCAATCTTGACTACCAACGACTGGTCAGTCAGATGAATGTCGTCAACCGCGTGCTGACCATGAAACTGACCGACTTCTATCGCTATCTGAGCAGCAATCACTACGAAGTCCATTAAATATAGTATAAATATTCCTAAAAAGGAGGTGCCTTGTGGCAAAACATAAACAAGAAGAACATCCAGAAGATGTGGAAGTAAAAGAGGAAGCTGTAGAAACAGCTGAACAAGCTGAATCAGCAAGCCCTGAAAAATCAGAGTTAGAACTAGCCAATGAACGGGCAGAAGATTTTGAAAACAAATATCTTCGCGCTCATGCAGAAATGCAGAACATCCAGCGCCGAGCAAATGAAGAACGCCAGCAGCTGCAAAGATACCGCAGTCAGGACTTGGCGAAAGCTATCTTGCCTTCGATAGATAATCTGGAGCGCGCACTTGCCGTTGAAGGGTTGACAGATGATGTCAAAAAAGGACTGGAAATGGTGCAGGAAAGCTTGATTCATGCTCTCAAAGAAGAGGGTATCGAAGAAATCCCAGCTGACGGAGCTTTTGACCATAACTATCACATGGCCATTCAAACCGTTCCAGCTGACGATGAGCACCCAGCTGACACTATCGCGCAGGTCTTCCAAAAAGGCTACAAACTTCATGACCGTATCCTGCGCCCAGCAATGGTAGTGGTCTATAACTAGGCTAGAAAACTTGAAAAATCTTGTCCGAAACGACAATAAACTATGAAAGAAAGATAAGAGGCAAGCCGGAGGCTTGCAAGGAAGATATTTCCCGCCGTGGTGAAAGTTTCAGTAGCTCGTGCTACTGAAACAGGGGATTTTTGAGACAGAAGGCTCAAAAATAAGTGATGAAATCCCGAAGGGAGTTGCTCGCGTCCCCACCACTTAAGGGGAATATCAAAAAGTCAAAATTAGAATTAAAATAACAAGGAGAAAAACATATGTCTAAAATTATCGGTATTGACTTAGGTACAACAAACTCAGCAGTTGCAGTTCTTGAAGGAACTGAAAGCAAAATCATTGCAAACCCAGAAGGAAACCGTACAACACCATCTGTAGTGTCATTCAAAAATGGTGAAATCATCGTTGGTGATGCGGCAAAACGTCAAGCAGTAACAAATCCAGATACAATCATTTCTATTAAATCAAAAATGGGAACATCTGAAAAAGTAGCTGCTAACGGCAAAGAATACACTCCGCAAGAAATCTCAGCTATGATTCTGCAATACTTGAAAGGCTATGCAGAAGAGTACCTTGGTGAAAAAGTAAGCAAAGCGGTTATCACAGTACCAGCTTACTTTAACGATGCACAACGTCAAGCGACTAAAGACGCTGGTAAAATCGCTGGTCTTGAAGTAGAACGTATCGTTAACGAACCAACTGCAGCAGCTCTTGCTTACGGTCTTGACAAACAAGATAAAGAAGAAAAGATCTTAGTCTTTGACTTAGGTGGCGGTACATTCGACGTTTCAATCCTTGAGTTGGGTGATGGTGTCTTTGATGTACTGGCAACTGCTGGTGACAACAAACTTGGTGGTGATGACTTTGACCAAAAGATTATCGACCACATGGTGGCTGAGTTCAAGAAAGAGAACGGCATCGACTTGTCAAATGATAAGATGGCGCTTCAACGGTTGAAAGATGCAGCTGAAAAGGCTAAAAAAGATCTTTCTGGCGTGACTTCAACTCAAATCAGCTTGCCGTTTATCACAGCCGGGGACGCTGGACCTCTCCACTTGGAAATGACTCTGACTCGTGCTAAATTCGACGATTTGACTCGTGACTTGGTAGAGCGCACTAAAGAACCAGTTCGCCGTGCTCTTTCTGACGCAGGCTTGAGCTTGTCAGAAATCGACGAAGTAATCTTGGTTGGTGGTTCAACTCGTATTCCAGCTGTTGTAGAAGCTGTTAAGGCTGAAACTGGTAAAGAGCCAAACAAATCAGTGAACCCTGACGAAGTAGTTGCCATGGGTGCTGCTATCCAAGGTGGTGTCATTACTGGTGATGTCAAAGACGTTGTCCTTCTTGACGTAACACCATTGTCACTTGGTATTGAAACAATGGGCGGCGTCTTCACTAAGTTGATCGACCGCAACACAACAATCCCAACTTCTAAATCACAAGTCTTCTCTACAGCAGCAGACAACCAACCAGCCGTTGATATCCATGTTCTTCAAGGTGAACGCCCAATGGCAGCAGACAACAAGACTCTGGGACGTTTCCAATTGACAGATATTCCAGCTGCTCCTCGTGGAATCCCTCAAATCGAAGTAACATTTGACATCGACAAGAACGGTATCGTATCTGTTAAGGCTAAAGACCTTGGAACTCAAAAAGAACAACACATTGTTATCCAATCTAACAGCGGCTTGACTGACGAAGAAATCGACCGCATGATGAAGGATGCAGAAGCGAACGCTGAAGCAGATAAGAAACGTAAGGAAGAAGTTGACCTTCGTAATGAAGTTGACCAAGCTATCTTTGCGACTGAAAAGACCATCAAGGAAACTGAAGGCAAAGGCTTCGACGCAGAGCGTGACGCTGCTCAAGCTGCTCTTGATGACCTTAAGAAAGCGCAAGAAGATAATAACTTGGACGACATGAAAGCGAAATTGGAAGTTCTTAACGAAAAAGCTCAAGCGTTGGCAGTGAAACTCTATGAGCAAGCTGCTGCGGCTCAACAAGCCCAAGCAGGAGCAGAAGGAGCTGAAAACACAGGCTCAACTAAAGCAGACGACGATGTCGTAGACGGAGAGTTTACGGAGAAATAGGCGGTGAGACAGAACTAAAAATTGAAAGTTTTTAGTTCGTAGTCGAACCCCCGCGAGGATGATTAGGATTTTTGGGAGTCTGAAAGACGAACCTAAAATCCAATCAGCTACCGCGTCAAAAATTTTTCAAAAAATATTGTTTTGAAAATTTCACGTCGTAATGATAGGAAGAAATCCAGAGGTTGCAACCCAGCCTCTGTTTTTCGCTAAACTAGAGGGTGACGCTTATGAAGAAAGTGCTCTGTTTAATTTATCCTAATTTTTCACTTTATGAAGTAGTTGGTCTGACCAGTACTTTAGCTCTATCTTTTGGTGTTGAGGTTGATTATGTTGGTACAGATAGAAATGTTATAAGATCGGAAGATGGACTTCCCTGTCAACCTACTGGAACACTGGATGAAGTAGTTATCGAAGACTATTCTTGTGTCATTTTGCCAGGAATGATAAATATTGTCCCTACTCTGCATGATGAAAAATTGATTTCTTTCCTAAGAAGTTTGAAGCAGCAAGAAGTTTTAATTGCAGCTATTTCCTCAGCGCCCATTTTATTGGCGAAAGCAGGTTTATTGAAGGACACTAAATTTACTGGTGGGATTTGGCAAAACTTCTTTGACTATTTTGAATTTCTTCCAAGGGAGAATTTCAAAGCTAAAGCGGTCCTGCAAAATAAGAACATCATTACGGCTGTTGGCTTTGCACATCAAGCGTTTGCGAGAAAAGTGCTTCTTAGTCTAGGTTTGGTAGATAATGCTGACAACTATTTTAAAGAACGGAATCAATATTCGGAAGAGGACTTGATATTCACTTTATCAGAAGAAGAGTTTGCTGAAATGAAGCATGAATTTGAAAATACCCTCTGATCAATATTTTCTAAAATTTAAAGAAAGGAACATGGGTGTTCGCAACTGAACACGGGTTCCAAAAATTCTGACTCAATATAAAAGAAAGGAACTGAACCCGACCTAAATTCTTGGAAAAAAGAGAAATCTGTCTAGGAGCATCGCTCCGTCGCCTGATTTCCTATTTTTCAGTCGAATTTTACGGTCTTGGTATCTTACATGAACAATACAGAATATTACGACCGTCTAGGTGTCTCTAAGAATGCTTCTCAGGATGAGATCAAGAGAGCCTATCGGAAATTATCTAAAAAGTACCACCCCGACATTAATAAGGAAGCTGGGGCGGAGGACAAATATAAAGAAGTCCAAGAGGCTTATGAAACGCTGAGCGACGAGAAAAAGCGGGCAGCCTATGATCAATACGGTGCAGCGGGAGCTAATGGTGGCTTTGGCGGTGGTGCAGGCGGCTTCGGTGGCTTTGATGGCTCCGGCTTTGGCGGCTTTGAAGATATCTTCTCCAGCTTCTTTGGCGGTGGGGGCACTCGCAACCCTAATGCTCCGCGCCAAGGTGATGATCTTCAGTATCGTGTAAATCTCCGCTTTGAAGAAGCGATTTTCGGAGCTGAGAAGGAAATCAAGTATAACCGCGAAGCGACTTGTCGTACCTGTGACGGGTCTGGTGCTAAGCCAGGGACTAGTCCTGTTACCTGTGGCCGCTGTCATGGCTCAGGTGTCATCAATGTTGATACCCAGACACCGCTTGGCATGATGCGTCGCCAAGTAACCTGTGATGTCTGTCACGGCCGAGGAAAAGAAATCAAAAGTCCTTGTGAAACCTGTCACGGAACGGGTCATGAAAAACAGGCTCACAGCGTCAAGGTGAAAATCCCTGCTGGTGTGGAAACTGGTCAGCAGGTCCGTCTGTCTGGTCAAGGCGAGGCAGGCTTTAATGGCGGCCCTTATGGTGACCTTTATGTCGTGGTCCAAGTTGAGCCGAGTGACAAGTTTGAGCGAGATGGCTCTACCATTTACTACAAGATCAATCTCAACTTTGTCCAAGCGGCTCTTGGTGACAGTGTAGATATTCCAACTGTTCACGGGGATGTTGAGCTGAATATCCCAGAAGGAACACAGACTGGCAAGCGTTTCCGTCTGCGTGGTAAGGGAGCACCGAGTCTGCGTGGTGGAAGCATGGGTGACCAGTATGTAACTGTCAATGTTGTGACGCCGACTGGCCTCAACGACCGTCAAAAAGCAGCCCTCAAAGAATTTGCGGAAGCTGGCAATATTTCGGTCAATCCTAAGAAAAAAGGCTTCTTCGACAAAATGAAAGATGCCTTGGAAGATTTGTAATCAGATAAAAAGGAGCAGCCTAAAGCTGTTCTTTTTATGTTTTCTAGAAGGAGATTTGGCAAATCTAGTCAAGTAAGAGAACCGCATTGACCAGCCCTTTAATTAAAAGAAATTCGCTATAAAGACTAAAGTGATTTTCTCAATTTACTTTTACAAAAAATAATTGTTTTTTTAAGTAAAATCTATTGTAAAAATTTCCTAAAAGATATATGATAATACTATATGTATAAGACGCATCTTTTTAGCCTGCTGGGGAGTTGGCTAGGAAGATAATGGGAGATTAACTTTATACATTTTAGGAAAAAGGGGATTTATAAAGTGAAACGTTTTGAAAAAGTGCAGGAGCGAATTCAGAAATATTCGATTCGCAAATTGTCTGTCGGTGTGGGCTCAGTTGCCATTGCAGCTCTGATTTTTGGGAGCTCTTTGTCCAGTTCGACAGTTGCTGCAGATGAAGTAGGAGGCGGTGCGACTGCTCACTATACTTATGTTGAAGAGCAAGAGCTAACAGAGCAGGAAAAAGGTCTGATTAAGAAAGGTCTGCCTGAAAATCTGCAAACAGGGGAAAATTATTACTTGATTTATCGGAAGCAAGATGGGCAAGCTGTCTTGCCGAGTACAGGAAATAATGGTCAGCCGCTTCTCGGCTTATTTGCGGGAACGGCTATTTTGGCTGTCTTGGTATTCTCACGAAAGAAATCTGGTAAGTTACTAGGAGTGCTTTTGCTAGGTAGCTTGGGACAAACTGTGTTACAGTCTCCTCAAGCGTTTGCGCTAGAAAATCGAGAATTGCTTTCCTATAACCGTCAAGTTGCGGTTTCGTCAGCAGTTTCTGAAGCGGATGTGACTATTGCAGGCTATAACTATATCGGTTACTTTACCGCTTCTGATTTGCGTACTTTGACAGATAACAAGCCGGCCTCTCTGCTAGCTGGTCAAGAGGCTCAAGCGCAAGCAGAAGTGTCAGAATCTGCAAAAGAGGATTCTAATTCTATTGATCGATCTGCTCAGGCAGGGTTGCAGTATCAGCTGAATCCTGATGAAAGTGATTCTGGCCAGATAGGGAATCTTCCAACTCCAACTCCAGCTCCAACTCCAAATCCTAGTCCAGCTCCTCAGCCGTCAAATCCACCTATAGAAACGGCAAAAGGGGAAAGTTTACAAGAACCTGCCTTGCCAGAGTACAGCGGTGCTGTGAACGGTGAGTCGCTAGTTCAAGCAGACAATCCAGTCTATGATGCTCCAGTAGCTACAGTTAGTGACACGGCTCCAGTCGAGCCAGTCCTCCCAGAATACACAGGCGGCGTTAATGGCGAATCGCTAGTTCAAGCAGACAATCCAGTCTATGATGCTCCAGTAGCTACAGTTAGTGACGTGGCTCCAGTTGAGCCAGCTTTACCAGAATACACAGGCGGCGTTAATGGTGAGTCAACAGTTCAGCCAGAACAGCCTAGTCTACATACAGACATCAAGCTAGAAACGATTGAACCTCAAGTTGTCAACAAGACAGATGATAGCAAGTATCTTGATGAGGAGACCACTGTCGATGGAACTCCAGGACAAAAAGAAATTGTAACCAGCTATGAAGTCTTGGATGGTAATCGCATATCGGAGCCACAAACAACTGAAAGAATCTTGCATGAAGTAGTTGATACAGTGGTCACTCGAGGTAGCAAGGCTCGCATCAATAAAGAAGAATTGAGCAAGCAGCTGGCTTTAGCAGCAGCTGTGGATCCTGCAGTTTACACTAACCAATCCTATCAGCAGCTGCAGGCAATTAAGAATATGGCTGCGACGGTTTATCAAACTTCGTCAAGTCAAGATGAAGTAGATGCGGGTGTCAACCAACTCAAGCAGGCTTTATCTGACTTATTGGCTCTTAAAGCAGCACCAACTCTGACTGTTTCAGCGGTTAAGAAGGATGAATTGCAGAAGTCAGTTCAGGTCCAATACCAGCTGACGGACAGAGATCAAGCCTTTACTAGTGCTCATGTTCGTCTGAAGAAGGATGGCCAGCTGATAGCAGAGCAGAACTTGGCGGCAGGCCAGTTGACTGCTAGCTTCAGTGGTTTGGACTACTATACACCGTATAAGATTGAGACGATTCTGTCCTATGATTTAGGAAATGGCTCGGAAAGTCAAGAATTAGCTCAAGAGACAGTCCAGCTTGATCTGAAGAAGGTGGAACTCAAGTCCATCACTAATGTCGCTTTGATGAAGGTTGAAAATGGCCAGACAAAATTGATGCCTACTCTGGCTGAGAAACCAGCAAATCTGGACCAATATTACCTGCACTTTACATCCGACCAGTTCAAGGACACTGTCCTACCGGTTACCTCTATTGAGGAAGTGGTCGTTGATAACCAACCTGTCTTCAAGATTCAGGCTCAGCTGCCAGACTTGCTGCAAAGAAGCGCAACTGGTCTTCAGAACAGCTTTGATTTCTATCTGGAAAAGGCCAAGAAGCGGGAAGGAAATGTCTACTATGATTTCCAAGACCTTTTGGACGGCATCAAGGAAAATCCTTCTGGAACCTTTATTCTGGGCCGCAGTATCAGTGCCAAGCTGATTGACAAACCAGCTAACAGCAAGTCTTACCTGCAAGGTGAATTCAAAGGCCAGCTGATTGGTGGGCAAAATGGTGAGCGCCATGCGATTTTAGACTTAGCGCATCCTCTATTTGATACGATTACTGGCGGAACGGTCAAGGATATTGACTTTAAGCGGGTCAATATGGTTTATCCAGATTCGCAAGCGGGCGATACAATTGCGACAATTGCTGCTCGCTTGAAGAATAAAGGAGTAATCGAAAACGTCAATGTCCAAGGCTACTTGGAAGGAAGAGACCATATTGCCGGTCTGGTTAACAATATAGAAGGCCAATCTCGAGTTGAAAATGTTTCCTTTAAGGGCCAGATTAAGTCCAAGGGTGGAAACTCTGTTACAGCAGGTATCGCTGGAACCAACGCCATGTCCTTGGTAAGCCGGGCTTATGTCGAAGCAGATATTTGGGTCAAGAGTGGCCAAAATGCAGGTATGCTGGTCGCTCAAAACTTCACTAACTATTCAGGTGCAGGCTGGGGTAATTGGGGCAAGCTGACTCAGTCCGTTGCCAAAGGTAAGTTAGAGGATGCGGGCTCAAGAAATGCGGCTGGTATCGCTGCTTCCATTTGGCCGTATGGAACTATCAATGACACTGTCAGCTATGCTACAGTAGTGAACGGAAAAGAGCTCTTTAGCTCAGATAATGAGATTACTGATGCTTGGATGGGACAAAAACTCCAAAACCTCTTTGGTGTTCAGGGACAAAGCTCTGGAACCAAGACAGGAAAAGATGCCAAGTTCCGTCGCTTGACAGAAGCTGAAGCGGAGCAAAAAGTCAAGAGCTATCGGATTACGGCTCTTGAACAAAGCAGCGCCAATGAAGTAACAACTGAGAAGCTAAATGCTGCTATCCTGAGAACAAGTACTTATCAAGATAAGCCAGGTTACAAGGCAGAAAATGAACAGCTTTATCAGAACCTAGAGCGCTTTATGCCTTTCTACAACCAAGAGTTCTTGATTCATGAAGCCAATAAGCTGGTGGATGCTGGTAAGGCGGGTGACTTGTTGACTAAGAAAGTCCTATCAGTTCAAGCGCTGAAGGGCAACCAATTTGTTGCTGGCGGAACGGATGCAGATAAGATCTTAGTCCATTTTGAAGACGGAAGCAAGACCGTCTACAATCTTCAAAATCAAGCACGATTTGAACAGACTGCTCTGCCGGAATATCAGATTGCAGAGCTTGGTACGGTCTATACTCCAAATCACTCAACGGCAGTCAAAGAAGACTTGCTGACGCAGCTGACTGAGAGCTTGAAGAGTTTTGAACTATACAGTGATGAAGTCTATCGTTCTGTTGGTCTTCCTAATGATAATGATAGGGTCAACAAAGTGAAGCGCCTCTTCTTGGATGAATCTCTGGCTGAAGTGAAAGCCAACTTGCAGGATATGCTTGGCAAGCTCCTGGCCAATGAGTGGACAAGATTCCATGCTGACAATCCAGCAGCCAACGAAGCTCTGAAAGCTAAAATTGAAGAGAACAAGACCGCTATCATGCTCGGTCTGACCTATCTCAACCGTTATTACGATCTCAAGTTTGGCGACTACAACCTCAAGGAGCTGGTGCTCTTCAAACCAGACTTCTATGGTGAAAAAGTGCCATTGCTGGACCGCTTGATTAAGATTGGACGTTCGACAGAAAATCAACTGAAAGGGGCAGACAATGTCAATATGTTTGCGCGTCAGTTGAAGGCTGAGTCCAAGTCTAGTGATTTGGTGTCTTACTTGGATTACAACCGTCGCCTGCTGACTGACTTTGCGGACATGGATTCTTGGTTCAAGGATGCAACCCGAGGCTTTATTCAGTTTGAAGAACGCCAGTCAGAAGTCGAGGAGATTAAGTCTGCCAAGTATCGCGTCTTTGATAATCTCAACTCTGAATATTTCAGCAACTATATCCTTCCGCTTCTAACCTTGAAGAATACGCGTTTAGCTATTCTGTCAAACTATAGCACGATGGCCTTCGTCAACAGAGACAAGCGCCGGTCATGGACTGATGAACGATTTAACACGCGCATCAAGGAAGTAGCGACCCAGCATCGAAATCACGTAGACACTTGGTACAAGCTTCTCTCAGATGATATCAAGTCCAGAATGGTCAAGCAAAATGTAACAGCTGTATGGGATGGTTTCGATGTAGAAGGACGTGGCTGGATTGATGTCAACGGAAATGATAATAAGGGCAATCCTTATGCACCATCCCGCGAGTTCTTTAACCTAGTTGGTGGCAGAGCTGGTGGCTGGTACAAGTCAAATGGCTATGGCGCCCATGCTGCTGGTTCAATCCGTGTGAACTTCGAGGCCTTTGACCTCTTGACGGAATATGGTGTGTCCGTCTTCACGCACGAGCTTACCCACGTCAATGACAGAGATATTTATCTGGGCGGACATGGCAGACGACAAGGTATCGGACCAGAAGGTTATGCCCAAGGGTTGCTCCAATCACCTGTTCCTGATCAGCCAGGTTGGGGTGCTTTGGGTCTCAATATGGCCTTTGATCGTCCAAATAATGGCAGTCTCATTTTCAATAGCTCGCCAAGTCTCTTCAAGAATCGAGCAGACATCGACCATTACATGAAGGGCTATAATGATAGCCTCATGCTGCTGGATTACCTTGAGGGCCAAGCGGTTGTGGATAGAGGAAATGAAGCCGCAGCTAAATGGTTCAAGAAGATTGAGCCGAAGGTTGTAGATGCTCGGACTCAATATGATGTCGTGAGAGAGTTAACGGCAGAGGAGAAAGCGGCCATGTCAGTCTCTTCTGTAGAGGACTTGGTTGACCAAGGCTTGCTGTCTAACCGTGCGGTTGACAATCGAACTTATAACCCTGCTGACTATGACTCTAGTTACATTGCGATCGACTTTATGACAGGTATCTATGGTGGCGGTCAAAACAATACTGGAGCGCCAGGCGCCTTGATGTTCAAGCATAATACCTTCAGAATCTGGGGTTACTATGGCTATGAAAAAGGCTTTGTAAGCTATGCTTCTAATAAACACCGTAAGACAGCCAATGAGCAAGGTGTGACTGGTTTGAGCGATAACTTTATCATTAAGCAAATTTCTGAAGGCGAATTTGAAACCATGGAAGCCTTCAAGAAAGCCTACTTCAGAAAAGTTGTGGATAAAGCACAAAGTTCAGGTATTAAGCCAGTGACGGTCAACGGAAAAGTCTATCACACTTATGAAGAGCTGAAAGCTGGCTTTGCAGAAGCTGTTGACAAAGATCTGAAGAAGGCTCGTGTCGATGAACGGGCAACCAAGGACTTCAAGTATGCTGTCTTTACACAATTACTCAAGAATACCAACAGCTTTATGGATGAAAACTCCATTTGGGGCTCCTAAGAAATAGTGCCAGATTTGCTGCACGTGTAACTGCAAATAATGACCTTTAGCAATATATAATCAATAACCCATTTGAATTTGCTCTGTTTGTGTCGTCACTGACAGTCTGATTCATATGGGTTGTTTTGTTGCATAATGGCAAGTCAAAGTGCAGATTATCCCAAATTCTTATACGGTATTTTCATAAAAATCTGTCCCCAGACAGTTCCTGCTTTTAGGGCTTGCTGGGGGCCTTTTTTCCTGCTAAAATAAACATATGACACGATATAAAGCTATTATTTCCTATGATGGTTATGGCTTTGCTGGCTTTCAGCGACAGCCCCATGCCAGAAGTGTTCAGGAAGAGATTGAAAAGACCCTGACCCGTATCAATAAAGGCCAGCCTGTGGTGATTCATGGAGCGGGTCGGACCGACAGCGGTGTCCATGCTCTGGGCCAGGTGCTGCATTTTGATTTACCAGAAGAGCGGGATGAAGAAAAGCTTCGTTTCGCCTTGGATACGCAGACGCCGGAAGATATTGATTTTATCAGGGTGGAGCAGGTATCGGATGATTTTCATTCTCGCTACAATAAGCACAGCAAGACCTATGAATTTTTGTTGGACATCGGCCGGCCTAAAAATCCTATGATGCGCCATTATGCCACGCATTATCCCTATCCTTTGGAGCTGAGTCTCATAGAAGAAGCGATTGCTCAGTTAGAGGGGACGCATGATTTTACTGGATTTACGGCTTCTGGGACCAGCGTGGAAGACAAGGTTCGGACCATTACCGAGGCCAAGGTTCGCTATGATGCAGAGCGTAATTTTCTAGTCTTTACTTTTTCGGGCAATGGCTTTCTCTACAAGCAGATCCGCAATATGGTCGGTACCTTGCTCAAGATTGGCAACAAGCGCATGCCGGTGGAGCAGATTCAGAGGATTTTAGCGGAGAAAGACCGTCATCTGGCAGGGCCAACAGCTGGTCCAAACGGCCTCTATCTAAAGGAGATTCGTTATGAAGAATAAGTTGATTTTAGCCCTTTCGGGCAATGATATTTTCAGCGGTGGCGGACTGCACGCTGATTTGGCTACCTATACAGTCAATGGTCTGCATGGGTTTGTAGCTGTGACTTGCCTGACAGCTATGACTGATAAGGGATTTGAAGTTATTCCAGTTGAGGAAGAGGTTTTTGCCCAGCAGTTAGCCAGTCTCAAGGATGTTCCTTTTTCTGCTATTAAGATAGGACTTTTACCCAATCTGGAAATAGCAGAGCAGGTTTTGGCTTTTGTCAAGCAGCATGCGGATATACCAGTTGTGATGGATCCTGTTCTGGTCTGCAAGGAAAATCATGACTTGGAAGTCAGTGCACTGAGAGAAGAAATCATCAAGTTTTTCCCTCATGTCAGCATCATCACGCCAAATCTGGCAGAAGCTCAGCTATTGATCCAAAAAGAAATCAAAAGTCTGGAGGATATGCAGGCTGCAGCCAAGGAGCTCTATGATTTGGGAGCCAAGCATGTAGTGATAAAGGGCGGCAATCGCTTAAGCAAGGAGCGGGCAGTGGATGTTTACTATGACGGACGCGATTTTAAGGTCATGGAATCGCCAGTGCTGGCTAGCAACAATACCGGAGCAGGCTGCACATTTGCTTCCAGCATTGCCAGTCAGCTGCTTCTAGGCAAGTCTCCACTTGCAGCAGTTCAATTGTCTAAAGATTTTGTTTACCGAGCGATTCAGCGCTCAGATCAATATGGGGTAGTTCAGTATGAGAAATCATCAAGTTAAAAAATTAGTTATCTTAGCTTTCATCACAGCTCTGTCTGTGGTTTTGGGGAATTTTTTAAAAATCCCGACTCCGACAGGGTTTTTGACGCTACTGGATGCAGGGATTTATTTTACAGCCTTCTACTTTGGCCGCAAGGAAGCGGCTATTGTCGGAGGACTTTCGGGCTTTTTGATTGATATGATTGCCGGCTATCCCCAATGGATGATTTTCAGTCTGATTTGCCACGGACTTCAAGGTTTCTTTGCTGGCTTTGAGGGCAAGAGTCGCTATCTTGGTCTGGTCTTGGCCGCAGGAGCTATGGTCGGTGGCTATGCCCTCTTTGGTAGTATTATGAATGGTGTCGGGGCTGCCCTAGCCGAAATCTTAAGTAATTTTATGCAGAATGCTTTTGGTTTAGCAGTTGGATTTGCTCTTTATAAAGCCTTCCCAGAGAGTTTGAAAAAGACGGTCGCAGTGAAATAAACGAGGTGAGACATGGACTTAGCTAAGATTGGAGCGGAAACTCGTCAGATTGTTCTAGATGTTTTGGACAAGGCTGCCTTGGTTGAGGGAGATATTTTTGTTCTAGGTCTATCCTCCAGCGAGGTTGTCGGAGGCCATATCGGTCAGGATTCCAGTCTGGAAGTCGGACAGGTCATTGTCAAAACCATATTGGATGTCTTAGAAGAGAAAGGTATCTTCCTAGCAGTTCAGGGATGTGAGCATCTCAATCGCGCCCTCGTAGTCGAAAGAGCCTTGGCGGATAAGAAAGATTTAGAAATTGTCAATGTTCTGCCTACTCTTCATGCTGGAGGCAGCGGTCAGCTAGCGGCTTTTCAATACATGAAGGATCCTGTTGAGGTAGAGTTTATTGTCGCTCAGGCGGGGCTGGATATTGGCGATACTGCTATCGGCATGCATGTCAAGCACGTGCAGATTCCTATCCGACCGATTCTCAAGGAATTGGGAGCTGCCCATGTCACGGCTTTAGCCAGCCGTCCCAAGCTAATCGGCGGCGCCAGAGCGGCCTATACAGAGGATAAAATCAGGAAGGGATAAAAGGAAAAATAATTTTGAAAAAAACTCTAATTATGCTATAATGGGTTGTATTCAATAAATTTTAAGGAGAAATGACAGAATGTCTGTATCATTTGAAAACAAAGAAACAAATCGCGGTCTTTTGACTTTTAGCATCAGTCAAGAGAAAATCAAGCCTGCCTTGGACCGTGTATTTAACTCAGTAAAAAAAGATATTGCTGTACCAGGTTTCCGTAAAGGTCACCTTCCACGTGCTATCTTCAACCAACGTTTTGGTGAAGAAGCCCTCTACCAAGATGCTTTGAACGCTCTTCTTCCAGAAGCATACGAAGCGGCTGTCAAAGAAGCAGGTATCGAAGTAGTTGCTCAACCTCAGTTTGATGTCGAGTCTATGGAAAAAGGCCAAGACTGGGTCATCAAAGCTGAAGTAGTCACTAAGCCAGAAGTTAAGCTGGGTGCTTACAAAGACTTGGAAGTAACTGTTGAAGCTACTAAAGAAGTAACTGATGCTGAAGTAGATGAGCGCATTGAGCGTGAGCGCAACAACTTGGCTGAGTTGGTTCTCAAAGAAGGTCCAGCAGCAGACGGTGATACAGTTGTGATTGACTTTGTTGGTTCTGTTGACGGCGTTGAATTTGACGGCGGCAAGGGCGACAACTTCTCACTTGGACTTGGCAGCGGTCAATTCATCCCAGGATTTGAAGAGCAGTTGGTTGGCCACAGTGCAGGTGAAACAGTGGATGTTGTCGTAACCTTCCCAGAAGACTACCAAGCAGAAGACTTGGCAGGCAAGGAAGCTAAGTTTGTGACAACTATTCACGAAGTTAAAGAAAAAGAAGTTCCAGCATTGGACGATGAACTTGCAAAAGATATCGACGAAGAAGTGGAAACTCTTGACGAGCTGAAAGAAAAGTACCGCAAAGAATTGTCAGAAGCTAAGGAAACAGCTTATAAGGATGCGGTAGAAGCAGCAGCTATTGATCAAGCAGTAGCAAACGCTGAAATCGTTGAGCTCCCATCTGAAATGGTTCATGAAGAAGTGCACCGCGCAGTCAATGAATTCTTGGGCAATATGCAACGCCAAGGAATCTCACCTGACATGTACTTCCAAATCACTGGTACTACTCAGGAAGACCTGCACAAGCAATACGAAGCAGATGCTGAGTCACGTACTAAGACAAACCTTGTCGTAGAAGCTGTTGCTAAGGCAGAAGGTTTTGAAGCTAGCGCAGAAGAAATCGAAGCAGAAGTAACTTCATTGGCTACAGACTACAACATGGAAGTAGAACGTGTTCGTCAATTGCTGTCAGAAGACATGCTGAAACACGACATTGCTATCAAGAAAGCTGTCGAAGTGATTACAAGCACTGCGAAAGTGAAATAAGCTTCATCATTCAAAATGAGATCATTTGAAACTAGTGTATAAATGCACTAGTTTCTTTTTGTACTTGTTCCATGATTTTTCCTGGATTTTCTTTTGACGAAAATAGAAATTTATCGTACAATAGAAAGTAGCGAAAAATTGCAAGAGGGCGACAAGCCTTTACTTAATCTTAAAGGAGATCAACTTTGGAATTAGAAGTATTTGCTGGACAAGAAAAAAGTGAGCTTTCTATGATTGAAGTGGCGCGTGCCATTTTGGAAGCCCGCGGCCGCGACCATGAGATGTATTTTAATGATCTGGTCAATGAAATTCAAAACTATCTGGAAAAATCAAACAGTGAGATTCGTGATGCTCTGCCTTTATTCTACACAGAACTCAATGTAGACGGCAGCTTTATTCCGCTGGGAGATAATAAATGGGGCCTGCGTTCATGGTATGCCATCGACGAAGTGGATGAAGAGATCATCGCCTTGGAAGAGACTGATGAGGACGACGCACCTAAGAAACGTAAGAAGAAACGCGTCAATGCCTTTATGGATGGCGACGAGGATGCCATTGACTACAGCGATGACGATCCAGAAGATGAGGACGGCTACGAAGCAGATCCAGCTCTCTCATACGATGAGGAAAATCCAGACGATGAGAAGAATGAAGTGGAAGCTTATGATGCTGAAATCAACGAAATTGCTCCAGATGATCTAGGTGAAGAAGTCGAACTCAACGAAGAAGATGACGACTACTCTGACGAAGACACGGAGACTGAAGAGGAAGAAGAATAAGCTAGGTTAAGAAGAGGAGCCAGAGGTTTTTTCTTTTCTCAAAAAAGAGACACATACAACGCTATTATTTAGAAAAAGGAGAGTTGATTATCTTGAAAAATCTAAATAGGCAAAAATCTATGGAGCTAGGGGAGCTTTATCGAGAATTGAGAATAGCCAGAGGTCTGAAACTCAAAGATGTTGTTAGGGATAATCTGTCTCTATCTCAACTCTCTAGGTTTGAAAATGGGCAGACTATGCTGTCAGCTGATCGTATGCTGCTGGCCATTTCCGGTATCCATATGACCTTTGCTGAGTTTGGGTATGCTCTCAATAATTACAAAGAAACGCCTTACTTTGCTGTAGGTAAAAAAATTATGGAATTGTATGGTAAACAGGATGTGGAAGGCCTTAAAGGTTTGCTTGAGGAATATAAGGATTATGAAAGAAGTGAAATATATAACCATCTGAACCTCTTGATCATTAAGGACTGTATCTATTCTTTAGAAAGTTCTTATACTATTGATCAAGAAGAAATCAATCTGTTGACCAAATATCTTTATGATATTGAAGAATGGACGGAGTATGAACTCTATCTTTTTGGTAACACACTAACGCTTTTATCAACAGAAGATCTTCTTTTTTTAGGGAAAGCCTTTGTAGAACGAGACAAGTTCTATAGCTCGATTCCCAGTCATGACAATGCAGCTAAGTTGGCCTTATTAAATATCATATCTGTTCTATTGGAACGGAAACAGACCTACTATGTCAGTTATTTTATGGACGTATTAGAGAAATTGCTGACACAGCAAGATATGTATTTTATTGCTATATTGAATTTTTTTAAATTGGTTATCAAATGTACAGAGGGAGAGGAGCAAGCGAATCAAGAATTAGAAGATTTTCTTTCAGCCTTGGAGCTAATAGGTAACCCAGCATTGGTAGAGACATTAAAAGCCAAACAGAAACAATTGCTGTCTGCTCAGGGTTAAAACAATAAAACACCTTAACAGGCTTTGCACTGACCCCCAAAAATTAGATAAATAATTATTGAAAGGATTTAATTCTGTATTGAACAGGATTAAATCCTTTTAGTTTGACTTTAATTCGTTTGATGTTGTAGTGATCAATGTAGTCTACAATAGCTTTTTCAAGTTCTTCTAAAGACTTAAAATTCTTTTCACAAAAATAAAACATCTAAGACTTAAAGAATGCCAAAGAAAGACTCCATCATGCTATTGTCTGGACTGTTTCCCTTGTGCGACATGGATGGTTGAATTCCTCCCAAACGAAAAGACAGTTGCTAAATATATACGCGAGCAGGAGGAAAATGCTATTGCTTTTTGATACGCTAAGTGTCAAAAAGTACGAGGCTCCGTTCTCAGCTGGTAATTTAGAATCATAACCACCCGTCTAACGGGTGGTTTGTCCCAGAGCTATAAGCCCACATCACCAGCCAGCGCCTAAAGACGCTGGCTTTCACTTTGTTCAAGCCTCATTGCTCTTGACTCGTCACAAACCTCTCAAAGAGGTGTTTGCATTACTTACCACTATCCCTAAAGGGATCCTCATATTCTTTTACACTCAATTTATCCAACGCTATATCATGCTTTTCCTGCTCTTGGATATATTTCTTAATTGTGGCTTCATTAAGTCCTACTGTACTCACGTAATAGCCTTCCGCCCAAAAATGCCGGTTCCCAAACTTGTACTTTAGGTTGGCGTGTTTGTCAAACATCATGAGAGCACTTTTACCTTTTAAATACCCCATAAAACTAGAAACACTTATCCTCGGTGGAATACTTACCAACATATGTACATGATCTGGCATTAAGTGACCCTCGATAATTTCAACACCTTTATAACTACATAATCGGTGAAATATTTCACCCAAACTGTTTTGATATTGATTATAGATAAGATTCACCTATACTTAGGTGTAAACACAATGTGATATTTACACATCCACTTTGTGTGTGATAAACTATGTGCCTTTTGCGCCATATATTTCTCCTTTCGCTTTACAATTGGCTTGAACACCTTTATTGTATCGCGTTTGGAGTTTTTTTGGTATAACCTTCGATGCGCACCCGTATAGCGGGTGGTTTATTTGTCTCGCACCTCACGGAGCGAGACAGACTGAAAGTCAATAACAAGGTAAAAGCCCGTTGTTACGGGCATTAGTCAAGCAAACATAGTATTAATCTAAACGAAGTTCAGCGAGCTTTAGACATCGCTGGAGGGAAATAACTTATGCCGGTGTACAAGCCACCCGTTTTCACGGGTGGTTATAACTCAAAATTGGCTTCTTATGGCCACATACAACCGGCAATAAGTTATTATCGTCTTTCAGGTTGTATGAGGTAGAACAGGGAAGGTTTTTCTGGTTATTCATCTAAATGAAGAAGATTATTTTAAAATGGTAGCAAAAAGACGATCTTTAATAATGTGATAAACATATAATTAATCCTCCTTCTATCAATAAGTTTGGTGTAATTATTGTAGCATCAAAATATCAGTAATAAGCGGAATTGTAAATTTGCAATTTAAAATAAAATTAGGTGCAGATTTGAAAAAACAAGAAAATAGCAAAAACATAGCATAAAATATAAGTACTGACAACAAAATACGCAATAAAAATTAAAAAGCAAGTGATGTAATTAATTGGGGATTAACATCATAGATTTATTTTGGAGCGAATGAAACATAATTTTAGAGGGGAAAGACATAAAAATGAGAACTGGGACAAATATAAAGTTAAAACCATGGTTTATCGAAAACCATATATCAGAGAATAAAGATTGTTTGTTTGTTTTCCATCATGCTGGAGGTGGGGCCTCTTATTATACTTCCTTGTTACCTTATCTTAATCAGACTTTCAATATATATCTTATACAGCTTCCGGGTCGGGAATATAGGATTAAGGAGAAAGCATATGATAAATTGGAAGATTTGCTAGAAGATTTAGAGTCAGCTCTTTTACCTCATTTAGATAGACCATTTATGTTTTTAGGTCATAGTATGGGAGCAATGATAGCATTTGAATTGACAAATAGAATTAAGAGATTCTACGGAAAAAGGCCAAAGCACCTATTTTTGTCCTCCATGCGTGCCCCTCATCTATCCACAAAAGAAGACTACCATCTTTTGCCTGACAAGCAGTTACTATCTAAAATCTTTGACCTTGGTGGAACTAGTCCAGAAGTATCGCATGATGAAAAGTTGCTGGCTATGATGTTGCCAACGCTCCGTAAAGACCTTACTCTTTGTGATAACTATAGATGTCCGAAGAATCTTGATTTAGATATTCCTGTGACAATATTAGGCGGGTACAGGGATAATGCGGTAAGCGTCAAAGATTTGCTAGCGTGGAATAGTTGTTTTGGAGATGAATTTAAGGTCCGCTTATTTGACGGGGGTCACTTTTATTTCAAGGATTCTTTTGAAGAGTTGGCTTCAATTATTCTAGAAGAAAAGTATTAGGTCTTTATGAAAATTAGATAAGAAATGGAGAACGAAGTGAATAAGTATAATCTAAGTTACGGACAACAGTCTTTGTATTTTTTACAGGAATTGAATCCCTCAAGCACGGCATATAATGTAGGGATTGCTTTTGAATTTTTCCAACGTTTTGATAAACAGCTATTTCGATTAGTATTTGATAAATTGATGCTGAAGCACGAGATTCTCAAAACTAAATTTTTTAAAGAGAACGGAGAAATATACCAATATATTGATGAGGGAGCCGAGTATGATTTTGTTATAGAGGATATCAGGAACTTAGATAGCGTAGAGATTTCGAACAAGATTAATTCAGATTTTCATAAAAGCTATGATTTATTGGTAGATAGCCTATTGAGAGTGTATCTTTACCCAAAGGAGTCTTATGTTATAGTTAGCATTGTGCTTCACCATGTGATTGCTGATTTTAATAGTGTTGAAATTTTTATGAATGATTTTATAACAATATATGATGCTTTGGCCAATGGGCATGATACAGTTGTCAGAAGAATAGAGACTCCATATAAAAGTTTTGTGAACGGAGAAAGACAGTTTATTTCTTCAAATCGTTTCCCAGAAAAGATGGCTTTTTGGGAAAATAAACTCAAGGTTACCGATACAAGACTTGATTTTGGTGTTGAGAAAAAGCAACCACAGGAGTTTTTGGGGAGCAGAGGGGCCAAAGTTGAATTTGAAATCAATAGTGAAGAAAATAAAAAAATTGAACAGTTGTGTCTATCCATTCATATTTCTCCTTTTATCTTTTTTCTCACGGTTTATCATTTACTTCTTTGTCAAGTATATGGTAGAAGAGATACGATTGTTGGTGTTCCGGTCAGCCTTAGGAGGGCGCTCAAGTATAGGGAGGCTATCGGGAATTTTGTCAATTTGCTACCTATAAAAATGGAGAGTAAAAACGGTAATTTTGTCGAAATGCTTAAGACTGTCAACTCAACTTTTGTGGAAGCTATGTTACATAAAAGGGTGCCGTATCCTTTAATGGTAGAGAAGATTAATCCCAACAGGGATAAGAAGGATCCAATATTTCAGACTACTTTTAATTATCTGTCGAAAAGAACTGACAGTGACTTATATATAGACCAGAGCTTGGATGCTAAACAGACTATTATAGGTTACAGTATTAAAGGTTTTCCTGTTAAGCAGCAGTTGGATCAGATGGACTTGGCATTAGAACTAGTGGAGAACAGAGAGGGATTTACAGGAATTTTTAAATACAATATTGGTATTTTTAAACAAAGTAAAATAGATGACTATATTTCTCGCTATAAAAAATTAATATCTAGAGTGGTCAACCATATTGAAATTGACTTACAGAAACTCAGGTATGCAGATGATAATGAGAGGCGAGAATTGATGACTGCTTCTAAAAGAAGAAGCAAGATCTTTAAAGAGTATTCCAATGTGGTTAAGTTGATAGAAGAAAATACTGCCAAATATCCCGATAAAATTGCTGTAAGAGACATGTATAAGACGTTGACCTATGGGCAAATGCAGATATGTATTGATTCTTTAGCTTATCAGCTCAGACAGAGAGGCATTAAGAAGGGAGAACCGGTTATCGTATACATGGACAAGAGAGCAGAAGTAATTGTGGCTTTTCTATCCATTATGAAGATAGGAGCTGTCTATGTTCCAGTGGACATCTCGTTTCCAAAGAATAGAATCAACTATATTTTAGAACAAACCGCATCAACAGCGATTATAACAAGAGAGGTACTGAAAGAGCAGGAAGAATTTTTAAGAGAGGCTATCACTGTGGAAGAGGCCTTAGAAGTGCCTCTTCATTATCTAGCTACTAATGCCGAATCTATAAGTGTAGAATCAGAAGATAGTGCTTATATCATTTTTACTTCTGGCTCAACAGGAAAACCTAAGGGAGTTGAGGTACAGCATAGAGCATTGATTAATTTTTTGCAGTCAATGAGCGAATTATTAAATCTGCGAAAGAAAGAGAAAGTAAATATCGGGGGGATTACAAGTATTTCTTTTGACATTTCTATTTTAGAATTCCTTTTGCCACTGACATTGGGGGGGGAGACTTCTCTATTAACCAAAGACATTATTACAACTCCTCATTTGTTTACAAAGGTCCTTGAGGAATTTGGTATCAATATCTTTCAAGGGACCTCTACAACCTGGACAATGATTCTGGGGTCGGAATGGCAAGGAAAAAAGGAACTTGATGTATTGGTCGGTGGTGAAATGGTTTCTAAATCGCTTTCCAATCAGCTACTTTCTAATTTCTCAAAGGTTTGGAATGTGTATGGTCCTACCGAGGCTACTATATGGGCAACGATTAAACAATTGTCAGTTACAGATGAACTAATTTCTGCAGGGAGCCCAATTCATAATATGGAGGCTTATGTTTTAGATGAGTTCTATGAGATAGCACCTAAAAATATCACTGGCAAACTGTATTTGTCAGGTGTAGGATTAGCTGTTGGCTACTTCAAGCAAGAGATTCTTACACAAGAACGGTTCTTTGACATTGAAATTGATGGTTGTCAAAAAAGAATTTACGATACTGGGGACTTGGCAAAATATCTGGATAACGGAGAGATTCAAATAGTGGGTCGTACCGATGATCAGATTAAACTCAGTGGTTATAGGATTGAACTTGGAGAAATTGAAAACATTCTAAGTGATTTTCCCGGCATTAAAGGTAATACGGTCTTGCTTAAGGGAGATAAACTGGTAGCCTATATTGTGCACGAAGAGGAACGAAATAATCTGTCAGAAGAGATAAGAAGCTTTTGTAGCCAAAATCTACCTCCGTATATGATGCCATCAGAATTCATTAGAATTAATCAAATCCCTTTAACCCCAAATCAAAAGGTTGATAAGAAAAAATTATTATCCTTAGAGGGAGAGGTTCTATCAAAAACTAGAGGAAAGCTAGCAGATAGTCCAAGTTCCTATCAAAAAGTAAGTCAGATTTGGGGAGATATCTTAGGCCATTGGGATTTTGATGCAGAGGACAACTTTTTTGATATCGGTGGGACATCTTTACTGGCTATGAGCTTACAGCAGAGGCTAGAGGAAGAACTGCAGGTGAAAGTGGGACTTTCAGAGATTTTTACTTACCCGACCATTTCTGGATTGTCTAACTTTCTCAAGTTACAGACTTGTGAAGAAGGAACTGAGATGCCTAGTCACTCTGGGAAGCAGAGAAGGAAGAATAGACTTGGTGATATAAGAGAGCGCCGTAATCGTAAGCCGTCAAATATTAATTGAAAGCATAGGTAAATAAAAATATGACAAATGAAAATGCAATTGCAGTTATAGGTATGTCAGGTAGATTTCCTCAGGCAGAGTCTGTAGATAGGTTATGGGGAAATTTACTATCAGGAAAGGACTGTTTGCAGCACTTTAGCAAGGAAGAGCTGATAAATGAGGGGATACCTGAGGAAAGTCTTGAATCAGATCAATATGTCAGAGTAAAAGGTGTCATTGACTCACCAAATAACTTCGACTCTGAATTCTTTGATTATACCGTCAAAGAATCAATGATTATGGATCCTCAAGCACGAGTATTTATGGAGGAAGTATGGAAAGGTATAGAAGATTCGGGTTATGCAATTTCTAAATACAAAGGAAGAGTTGGTGTCTATGCTGGCTCAGGAATGAATACTTATTTACTCCGTGCTATACAAAAAGGAATACTTAGTCAGTATGATGATTTCAATATCATGTTAGGCAGCGATAAAGATCTTTTATCAACTCGTGTATCCTATAAGCTGAACTTAACAGGTCCAAGTGTGGTCATTCAGTCAACTTGTTCTACGTCTTTAGTAGCTGTTCATTCTGCCTGTCAAGGCTTGTTAAGCGGTGATTGTGATATGGCTGTTGCCGGCGGTGTATCTATCTCTTACCCTATCAAGCAAGGATATAAGTATCAAGATGGCATGATTTTTTCAAAGTCGGGAGCTTGTCGCCCGTTTGAAGTTAACTCAGATGGAACAGTATTTAGTGATGGTGTAGGAGTCGTTGTCTTAAAACGCTTAGATGAAGCAATAAAAGATGATGATGATATATATGGTGTTATCAAAGGTTCAGCTATCAATAATGATGGGAATGATAAGGTAGGCTTTACTGCTCCGAGTGTGTCAGGACAAGCTGAGGTAATAAAAGATTGTCTGGACATAGCAGATGTTCCTGCTGAGTCCATCCAATATATTGAGACACATGGTACTGGTACAGAAATAGGCGATTTATTGGAACTCAAAGCTTTGTCACAAGTTTATGGAGAAGAAACCTCTAAGAAAAATTTTTGTGCGATTGGTAGTATCAAATCAAATATTGGGCATTTGAATGCCGCTTCAGGCGTTGCCGGATTAATAAAGGCCTTATTGATTCTTAAGCATGGGGTGGTTCCTCCGATGGCAGGATTTCATAAGGAGAATCCAAAGCTTGATTTGACGAATAGTCACTTCTTCATAAATCAAAAGCTGATTAAATTAGACCCAAAAGTCCCTATACGGGTAGCAGTAAGTTCCTTTGGAATCGGTGGGACTAACGCTCATGCTATCTTAGAGACAGCACCTATAAGAAAGAAGGAGCATAATAAACAGACAAGAAAAGAGATTTTCCCTTTTTCTGCCAAAACACAAAATTCTTTGATGATGAATATGGAAAAGTTGTCAGACTGGCTGCTCCAAAATAGGAGCGATAATCTCTACGATATAGCGAAGATATTGCAAGAAGGTAGAGAAGCCTTTAATCTGCGACAGGCTGTTGTTTCGGAAAGTAGGGAAGATTTAAGCAGACAAATTCAACAGCGTCTAAAAGGGATGAAATTAGCCAAAGCTCAAAAGAGGCCGGTTTACTTTCTGGTAACGGGACAGGGGAGCCAATTTGTAAATATGGCTAAGGGATTGTATGAGAGAATCAGCTCATTTAGAGATATTGTTAACAAAGGGTTCGATATACTCCGTAGTAAATACGAAGCAGACTTTATTAAAGTGTTGTATCCAGACAAAATTTCCATTAGTAAGGCTCAAGAAATTATCGACAATACAGAATACGCTCAGCCTTTAATTTTTATTATCTCCTATGCACTGGGAAAGTATCTAATGTCTATTGGAATAAAGCCTGATAAAATTATCGGACATAGTTTAGGAGAGTGTATTGGCGCATGTTTATCAGGTGTCATGACATTTGAACAGGGCTTGGAAATAGTCTACTGGAGGGGTCAATATCTCCAGAAAGCAGATAAAGGAAAGATGTTAGCAGTGAGGGCCTCAGTAGAAGACATAGCAGCACTCGACTTGGACGGTGTCCATATATCTGCAGTTAATGCCCCTAAAGCAGTAGTAGTGGGTGGAGCTGAGGATAAGATTGCTAAGGCTGAACGAGTTTTATCGGCTAACAAGATATTACACCAAGCTCTGAAAACCTCCCATGCTTTCCACACGCCCATGATGGAAGAAGCTGCTAAGCGATTTGAAACCTACTTAGACAAATTTGATTTGAAAGATCCTTCTATAGAGTGCATCTCTAATACCACCGCAAGAGTGGTTGAAAAGGAACAGATGTCTAGGAGCAGCTACTGGAAAAACCATATCATTAATCCGGTCCTGTTTTCATCGGGGGTACAACAATTATTAGATGGGGGAGAAGCTGTTTTTATTGAAATTGGCTCTGGAAAAACGCTTATTGATTTGGCAAAGCAACAGGCATCTAAGGAACACTTCTTTGTCGAAATGTTGCCGGGTCGGTATTCTAAGGAGGATCAATACAGTTTCTTTCTGGAAAAATTGGCCCACCTTTGGGAGTTAGGGGTTTCTGTAGAGTTTGAAACGCTTCAGAATGGCAAAGCAAGTAGAATTCACATGCCCACCTATCAATTTGACCATCAAGAATTCTCAATTATGGCAACTAATAACCATAGTCGAGAGGGAGTAACAGGGGATAGTAGTAATGTTTATAGTTCCAACATCAGTAGAGATAGAATTTCTGCTGCTTATGTAGAGCCACGAGATGAAGTAGAAGTGCTGCTCTTGAATCTCCTTAAAGAGATTATTGGCGTCGAAAATATCGGAGTATCTGATAACTTTTTTGAATTGGGTCTGAGCTCGCTTTTGGCCAGCCAGTACGCTGGGGCTATCAAAGAAAGTATAGATTTGGAAGTAGGGATTCAAAGTATCATCGAATCAGGCTGTATCTCAGAGCTTGCTGAGATTGTTACAAATCAATTGATAGCAGAAGGTTAAAACACATCACTATAAAATATTATACAAGACGAGGAAGTTAATGAAATTAGATGGACAAAGTAAAGTGAAAAATCAAGGAATCAGCCAGGTTGAGATGCTCTTAGCTAAGAGGCTTAATCAATCAGCCATTCAAAAAGAAAGAGGCTTTAAAAGCAACCATTTACAAGAGTATGAAGTATCCTCGATGCAGAAGCATATGCTTGATTATGAAGAAATGAACAGTGAGCTGGGAGTGTATAACCTTGTATCTGCCGTTAATATATCAGGGAAGCTTGATGTAGAGGTATTAAATCAAGCATTAGACCATTTGATGCGATACAACAGTGCTTTGAGGACAAGATTTGAGAAAACTGCTAAGAGTTACAGGCAGGTTATAGAGGAAGCATCACCTACCAGTTTAAATTATATCGATTTATCTGGTAAGATTGATGGGGAGGTAGAGGTCAATCAGTTAATCCAGTCTGAGTCACAGCAGAAAATGCTGTTGAACTGCCTCCCCTTGTTACGAGTAACAGTTGTCAAGTTAGCTAGTGACAAATTTGTTATGATTTTAGCCACACATCATACAGTAATGGATGGCTGGTCGTTTGGGATTGTTATCCGTCAGCTACAAAACTATTATAATCTGTCTAAGCAGAATCAACCGATTCATGTGATATACGAAAAAAATAATAATATCGACTATTTGATATGGAAAAAACAACAGAAGACAGAGTCATCCGACTATTGGGTTAAGGAGCTGGAAGGTTTAAAAATCTTAAGGTTGGAAAGTGATTTTGAAAGAAGCATTCAACCGTCATACCAAGGTAAAAGACTCTACTTTAAGTTGGATCAAAGTTTGGTTAATCTGATAAAGCAATACGAGAAAACCCACCATATTACAGCATCTAATATCATTTTGTCAGCTTATCAATTGATGTTAGGTAAGTATACGGGACAAAAGGATTTTGTGGTAGGGACAGCTGTTGCTGATAGAGAAAATCCAGCTTTTAGAAATCTAGTTGGTTGCTTAATCAATACTCTGGGAGTCAGAACAGTTATTGATGATAGTGTCAGCTTAGGGGATTATCTAAAAGGTACACAAAAGAAATTCTACGAGGTAATGCAGCACAAGGATGTTGACTTATATACCTGTCTGAATAAGATAGAGTATGAGCAGGATAATCGATTTCCGACATTATTTCAAGCGATGTACAACTATGAAAATACTCCAAAGGTTAAAATGGATTTCATGGGGATGGCAATTGATTTTAGGGATGTAGAGACTAGTCAGGCGCTGTTTGATTTGACCCTATCTGTTTTTGATACAAATGATATCCTAAACGGTTTCATAGAGTACAGGTCGGATTTGTTTACTGCAGATAGAATAGAGCAGTTACTGCAAGCTCTGTTGCATATCATTGAAACGGTGGTAGAAAATCCGTGTTTAGCAGTAAAAGATATTTCTCTACTATCAGCGGAGCAGGAAGAAGAGCTCCTTAGCTTAAATACCCAAAGGCCTATCGTAGACAGCTTGGTAACTGAGCATTTCAAGAAAATCGTCTCAGCATATGGGGACAACATTTCTGTATCCTTTGGTGACGATACTATAACGTATGAGCAATTGGATGCAGCGTCAAATAAAATAGCGGATCAATTACTTAGTGAAGTCAGCCCTAAATCTTTCATTGGTGTTTTTATGGATAAAAGCATAGAAGCTATCGTTGCTGTGCTAGCTATCTTAAAAGCTGGTATGGTATATGTGCCCATTGATACTGGATATCCTAGTGAGAGAGTTCATTATATCACGAATGATGCAGGAATTAAAACTTTGCTGTTGAATAGAAGGGATAGAACAAAGCTTGATTGGGCATCTTTGGGTATAAATCATATAAAAGCTATTGAAGATTTGTTAGAGAAACCAAATACAGTTCCTGTTCCCAAGCCTGTCGTGGATTCTGAGGATGCTGCTTATGTTATCTATACGTCTGGTTCTACTGGAAATCCCAAAGGAGTTGTAGTGCCACATAGAGGCTTGTGTAATGTGGTTGAGGAACAGAGAAGACTATTCGGACTTAATGAAGGAAGCAAGATACTCCAATTTGCCTCTTTCTGCTTTGACGCTTCAATTTTTGAGATGTTGATGGCATTAGGAAATGGAGCTGAACTTCATGTTGTTGACAAAGATAAGGTTTTAGGAAATCACTTAACCAAATTCATTAAGGACAAAGAGATTACCCATATCTGTTTAACTCCCTCCGTGCTTTCTTTAGCGTCTCCTAAAGTATTAGATAAATTAGAGACAATCATTGTTGCAGGTGAAGCCTGTCCTAGCGAATTGGTGAATATGTGGGGGCGGGACTATCATTTCTTCAATGCCTATGGACCGACAGAAGCGACGATTTGGACAACAACTGCAAAATGCGAGCCTGGAAAGAAGATGACTATTGGCAAGCCACTAGACAATGTCGATGTCTTTGTTTTGGATGAACAGTTAAATTTGTTGCCTAAAGGGAGCGTAGGAGAACTTTATATAGGGGGTATAGGGCTATGTAGTGGTTATCTGTACCGTGAAGATTTAAATAAAGAAAAGTTTATTAGCAAGACTTTCAGAGATGGAAAGGAGCGCCTCTTATATGCAACTGGTGATATGGTTCGTTGGAATCAGGAGGGGGAACTAGATTTCCTAGGTCGAAAGGATAGTCAGGTCAAATTACGTGGCTTTCGTATCGAGACAGATGAAATACGGGCCAGCATTTTGGATTATCTCAAAGCTCAGGATGCTGTAATTGGTATCATCAACAAAGGAGGTCTAGACGTTCTGTATGCAGTGGTAAAGAGTGGACTGGGCCCCCACCAGACCAGGACTGCTCAAGAAATACGAGCTTACCTCAAAACTCAGCTTCCGCACTATATGGTGCCAGACATTATTAGTTTTGTAAGTGAAATCCCTCTGACTTGGAATGGAAAAGCAGATATGAGGCAAATTGAAAAGGAACTGCTTATCAATATAGAAGTAAAACGGGCTGTAAAGGAACCTGAGACTGAAACTCAAAGAGCACTACTGGTTATTTGGAAAAATGTTTTAGATACAGAGGATATTGGAATAGACGATAACTTTTTCGAAATAGGCGGACACTCACTGACTGCCACAAAACTGATAAATGATATCAATCAGCAATTTCATCTTGATTTGACTGCAAATACGGTGTTCAGCAAGCCAACTGTTTTGGATATGGCTGCTTATTTTGACAAATCAGATTTGACTACTGCTGCCAAACCGATTAAAAAGGTGGAACGGTACGACGAACTGGAACTTTCTCCACAGCAGAAGCAGCTTTGGATTACTGAGCAGGTAGCGCCTCAAAACGGTGGATATAATATTGTCATGCCAATTCATTTAAAAGGATATTTAGATAGCGTTTTGCTTGAGAAGGCACTGAATCAATTAGCCAGAAATCATGAGATTTTACGGGTCAATTTCTTTGATAGAGAAGGAATTCCCTATCAAATAATAAGAACTGAAACACCCCTTCACCTGAGTCATTATTATTTAGCAGATTTAGGAGCTGATCAAGCAGCAATTGCCGCAAAAGAGGTTATATCATCTATTGAAAAGCGTCAATTTAGCCTAAGCAGTGAACCGCTAATCAGAGTATCAGTCATCCATTTAGGTGAGCATGAATACATTCTAGTCATTGCTATACATCATATTATCTCAGATGGTTGGACTATGGAACTGCTGATTGGCGAACTTTCGGAATTATATAATAGCTTACTAAAAGGAGGAGAGAAGACAGTGCAGTTAGCAAGGGAGTCAGACTTGCAATATCTGGACTATGTCTACTGGCTTAAGCAGCAAAAAGAAATGCAAGAGCAGCAGAGAAATTTTTGGGCAAATACCCTAGATTCAGATATGCCTGCCTTATCTATTCCGACAGATTATAAACGCCCTAAACTGCAAAGTCATAATGGCAATACAGTGGAACGTTCACTGACTGGGAGCCATGCTAGCCAGTTAAAAAATTTCTGCAAGGAAAATAAAATAACGAGCTTTATGTTTATGATGACAGTTTTCTCCATCTTATTGCATAAATTAAGTGGAGAGAGGGATTTGCCGATTGGGGTTCCTGTGGCGGGGAGATCTAGAAAAGAAATGGAAGCTATGCTTGGATTCTTTGTGAATACAGTGGTTATGCGTTGTAACATTGAACAAGAACAGACGGTCTCCGATTATATGGAAACAATTAGAAATCGGGCACTATCTGCATTCAATAATCAGGATTTTCCTTTTGATGATGTTGTGAAAATGATCTCACCTGATAGAGATATGAGCAGGTCACCTTTGGTACAGGTTATGTTAAATGTGCAGAATCCTGATGGAATCAATTTTTCTATGGACGGTCTAGAGGCAGTACCTTATCCTCTCAAACAGGAAATCTCCAAATTTGACTTAACCTTATATGTTGAAGAGTATTCCGGAGAAATAAAGTTTCGCTTAGTTTATAACAGTGACCTGTATAAAGAAGAGAGCATGCAGGAATATCTGAATCAGCTATGTATGATCATTAATTCTGTGCTGGCGGATAAAGAAGTTAAAATCAAAGATATTTCGATAGAGAGTCAAGATTTCCGGCGGAAGCTACAAGCGAAGCAAATATCTGCCTATAGGCCCCAGAGAGTTCGGAGAAGCATGTCATGCATTGATGAAATTGTCTCAGAGAGTGCAAGAAAGTATCCTGATAATGTGGCCATGTCAGATGAAAATGGTTCAATTACCTATTCGCAACTGGAGGAAGCGTCAGAAAAATTAGCTTCTGTTTTAGCCAGTAAGGGTCTAGGGCAAGGAGATATTGTCATAATCTATGGGGAGCGCAACATGAACTTGGTTATTAGCATGCTTGCAACTCTAAAAATAGGAGGAGTGTTCAGCATTTTTGATCCTGAATATCCCAAAGCCAGACTAGAGAAGCAGTTGGCCTCCATTAAGGCAAAAGGGGTTATCGTTGTCAATAAAAAAGAGTTGACAAATGCTAGCTTTTTAAACAAGGAGCTTAAACTATACAGTAGTTATGATGCCCTGATGGCTGCATATGATGTGCAACAAGTGTCCAAAACGACTCTGCTGAGGGGAGATGGGGATTTAGCTTATGTGCTGTTCACTTCAGGAACAACAGGGACTCCCAATTGCGTTTCTACTTCGCATGCACCGGTTATACACTTCATAGAGTGGTTTGCACAGCATTATGGGCTTGGTCAGGACAGTGTCTTCGGTCTTTTTGCTGGTTTATCCCATGACCCTTTAATCAGAGATATTTTCACTCCGCTTTTTATCGGTGGTAGATTAGCGATTCAAAGTCAGAAATCCAGGTATGATATTGAGAATATAGGACAGTGGATAAATGATCAGGGAATAAACGAAATAAACATAACACCATCCTTATTTATGATGTTGTCGGAAGGAGAGGTGAGATTCCCAAAGGTCAATCATTACTTCTTTGGTGGCGAAGAGTTAACTGCAGTCCCTGTCAAACGTGCCCAGGAAGTTAGCCCTAAGGCAAGCTGTACTAACTTTTACGGAACAACAGAAACTCCCCAAGTCATGGGTTATTACGACATTCCTCAAGACTTTGACATTGAAAAGGAAAGTATACCTATCGGCAGTGGAATCGATGGAGTAGAATTATCAATAATCAATGAATCTGGTCTTAAAGCCGGATTAGGTGAACTAGGTGAGATTTATGTTGAAACCCCCTACCTTAGTCAAGGTTATGTTAATAATGAGAAATTGAATCGGGAAAAGTTTTTAGATTCTCAAGAAAAAAAAGGTTGGAAAATTTATAAAACCGGCGATGTTGGGCGCTACCGACATGATGGGAGTATCATTATTGAGGGACGAAAAGACAGACAAATCAATGTTCGTGGTTACCGTGTGGAGACTGGAGATATTGAATTAGCACTCTCGAAACATGATAACGTTCGCCGTTCACTGGTTCATACTCTATCAGTCAAAGGGCGAGAACAACTAGTAGCTTACTTGGAGGTGGTTGATCAGGGGTTATTTACAAACTACGACATGCGGCATTTTCTGTTATCGCAGATTCCGGAGAATATTATTCCTGAGCGCTTTGTTCTTGTTTCACAAATTCCCTTGACCCCAAACGGGAAAGTAGATTACAGAAGATTACCAAAAGCAGTGGACGATTTACAGGAGGCAGGGCCTGAACCAAAGGATGAAGTAGAAAAACTTGTCAAGCAGATTTGGATAGACGTGCTTAATCTTAAAAATCTTGGTATAGATGATAACTTTTTTGATGTTGGTGGGCATTCCTTGCTGCTAGCGCAGATAAAGACTCGGTTGGAACAGGCGTTTACTATTAAATTGAAGCTTATTGATTTATTTACTTATCCGTCTATCCAGTTGATTAGCCACCATATTAAACAAAAATTGGGGAGCAATATTCAGGCAGCAGCCTCCTCTACTGAACCTAATCATACTCGTAAGCGAGTTAAGCAGCGGCGCCCATCCTTTGGTAACTTTAAACGATAAAGGAGCAGAAAATGAGTGAAGATATTTCAAATGCGGTAGCTATTGTGGGGATAGCTTGTAAATTTCCCAAATCAAATAACTTGGAAGACTATTGGGAAAATATTAAAAATGGGACTGAATGTTTAGAGACCCTTTCTCAAGAAGAGTTAGAACAGGCTGGGATTGATGCAGCTACCATTCAAAACAAAAACTATGTAAAGCGTAGTTCGTACATAGAAGATGTTGATAAATTTGATGCAGATTTTTTCAAGATTAGTCCTAAAGAAGCTATTTATATGGACCCCCAGCAGAGACTTCTATTAGAGAAAGCTTGGGAGGCTATGGAGGATGCAGGTTATATTCCGGACAATGGTAATCAAAAAGTAGCTGTGTTTGCTAGTACGAGTGCCAGTAACTATTTTTTACAAGGTATTCAAGATGATTCTCGTTTCGTGGAGGATGCAGGAGGGATGCAAGCCCTATTGCATGGATTGGATAAGGATCACATAGCTACAAAGATTGCCTATAAACTTAATTGTACTGGTCCGACAATGACAGTACAATCTGCTTGTTCAAGTTCAATGGTCGGTACCATTATGGCTTGCCAAAGTTTACTAACTTATCAAGCGGATCTTGCTTTAGCTGGTGGAGTCACCATAAATGTCCCTCAAAAAACAGGTTACATGTACGAAAAAGGCAGTATTCTTTCGCAAGACGGTTACTGTCGTCCATTCGATGAATCTGCTAATGGTACTGTTTTTGGCAGTGGTGTGGCTTGTCTCGCTTTAAAACGTTTAGAGGATGCCATTGAAGATAATGACAGGATCTATTCTGTTATCAAAGGATTTGCTCTCAATAATGACGGTAGTGATAAAGTAGGCTACACGGCACCTAGTGTCAGCGGTCAGATGGAAGTCATTGGTGATGCCTTAGATTTTGCACAGGTTGACGCTGCCACCATCTCTTATCTGGAAACACACGGTACCGGAACAATTATGGGAGATCCTATTGAGGTAGAAGCTGTCTCGCAAGTATATGAGAGTTATACGGAGAAAAAACAATTCTGCGCCTTAGGCTCCATAAAGGCTAATATGGGTCACCTTAATGTTGCTTCCGGTATTGCAGGGATTATCAAAGGAGCTCTGATAACTAAAAATCGGCTATTACCCCCAATGGTCAATCTAACTAAGGAAAATACGAAGATTAATTTTAAAGACTCCCCATTCTATATCAACAAAGAAGGAATAGACTATACTCAGAAGAAGCCTTTACGAGCAGCTGTTAGTTCCTTTGGAATCGGTGGAACCAATGGGCATATTATCTTGGAGGAATATATTAAACCTATTCAGAAGAGAACAGGGAAAAGCTACTATTGTCTACCGCTATCAGCCAGAAATGACGAGGATTTGAGACAGATGTGTCAAAACTTAGTCAACTATCTATCGCAACATCCAGAAGTGAACTTGGCTGATGTCGAAAGAACCCTGCAACAAGGCAGAAAGTCGTTCAATGTTAGAAAGGTATTTTTAGCAAAAGACATTCGTGACTTTATTTGTGGTATTGAACAGTTTTTAAATGAGGGTTTAAGCAAAACGGAGCAGATATCCTGTCTATCTGTGTCTCTAGTGGAACCAGAAATCTGCTCAGATTTAGAATTGCTTAGCGAGGAAAATTCCCTATTTGCAGATTTGTATAATAAGGTTAAAAGCAACTTGACGAAAGTTTGGGCAGATGATATGGGAAACGAGACAGTTGTTTCATCTGATATTTTGGCTGAACAGTTAGCAGCGATTAGTTTTCTCAAAGAGCTGGGTGTGGATTTGGAAGTATCTATACATAATCTTGAAGAACGAGGAGACAGTAACATTCTGAAACTGAGAAAAACTATTGCGGACTATCTGGGGCTGTCGGATGACAAGGTTCGAGACTCTAACGAGGTGCTCATGTCGGTCAGCAGTTACTTAGACTGTTTAACGATCATTAAAAATTGGTGGGAAGCTGGCAATCATCTGGATTGGCAAAAGCTGATTCAACAGGAGAAACAGAACATTATATCCCTACCCACATATCCTTTCAAAAGAAATTCTTACTGGTATGTTAGCAGTCAAACAGAGGGAAAAGAAATTCCAAAGATAGCAGTGCAAGTTAAAACAAAGCAAGAGCACCAACATGTCAGACCACAATTAAAGACAGCTTATAAGAGTTCGGAAAACGAACTGGAAGAAAGGCTTGTTCATATATGGGAGGATTTATTGGGAATCTCTGGTCTAGGTGTCGAGGACGATTTTTTTGAACTAGGGGGCCATTCTTTAATGGGTACGCAGCTGACTGCTGCTGTTAAAGATGAGTTTCTTATAGACCTAGAAATGGATGATTTGTTTGATTGCTCAACAGTATCAAAGTTGGCTAAATTGGTCGAGAAAAGGCTAAAGGAGCTCATAGAGTCAATGGACGACCAAGAGGTTGACAGATTGCTTAGAATTGAGGAAGAAAAATGAATGGTGAGAGTAGGAAAAAACAAGAATTGCTGGCTAATATTTTAAAGGGGAAGACAGGAAGTGAGCAGATTAAGAAACGAAATATTGTGAAAACAAATCGCAAAGAAGCTCCATTGTCTCATGCTCAAAAGAGGATGTGGTTTTTACACAGCCTGAATGAAGCCGATGATGCATATAATATGCATTCTGTGCTAGAAATAACGGGTAAGTTAAATAAAGAAGCGCTAATCCATAGTCTCCTGAAGATTGTGGAGCGACATGATATTTTACGGACCAATTTTAGACTGAATAAAGAAGGCACTCCTATTCAGTTTGTCAATGACGTTTTTGAACGTAAGATTGAAGTAATTGATCTGTCGAAGTCTGATGAACAGTCAGTTTCATCGTTTATTAAAGAGGAGATATCTAAACCCTTTGATTTGGAAAAGGATCTCTTGATTAGAGCATCCCTAGTCAAAGGGCCTAAGCCCGACTCTTATTATTTGGTAGTTACTATGCACCATATTGTTTCTGATGCTTGGTCCTTTGCAATTTTTGGACAAGAATTGATGGACTACTATCAGCGGTATCTACAGGATGATTATTCGGTTGAACCTCTTGACTATCAGTACATTGACTATACCTTTTGGCAAGAAGATTATCTTGGTACTGAGAGGGTGGAACGCCAATGTCAGTATTGGAAAGAGCAGCTAATACCATTACCAGACCCCTTGGAAATAAAGATAAGAGGCCGGGAACATGTAGCAGAAATGTCAGAGGCTGGAAAATACATTACCTATATAGATGACAGTCGTCTGACTCTTTTAAAGGAATTGTGTAAGGAGACGGGAACAACTCTCTACATGGCTCTTCTTGCTATGTATGCTGTTTTGCTCAATAAGTATAGCTTCCAGGATGATTTAATTATTGGAACTCCGATAGCAAATCGCCGGCATAAGGAACTAGAAAACTTAATTGGCTTTTTCGTCAATACCCTTCCTATTCGTTTGAAAATGAATATTGACGATCGATTTGACCAGATGTTGCAGATGGTTAAAAAGGGAACTGTAAATGCCTTTTCTAATCAAGATATCCCTTTTGAATATGTTGTAAAAGAGGTTGTAGGTGATAGAATTAGTGATCAGTCGCCAATTTTTCAGACAATGTTTACTCTACAGAATACTAATAGAGTTGAGGTAAGTCTTCCAGAGCTCACTGTGGAGAGCCATGCATTTGATAATACCAAGGCAAAATTTGACTTATTGTTGACGGCAATGGAGACTGATCAAGGGATAAGGCTGGCTTTTGAGTATAAAAAAGAGATGTTTGACCTTGATGTAGTTAAGGCAATGGCAGATAAGTATCTCGCAATCTTAGATGATATTTTACAAAATAGCAAACAACCGATTAAACAGATAGCCAATACAGAAAAACCTATAATTAATGAGCACAGCCGACTAGACAGTGAACCACTGTCAGGAGATAACCTGATTGAGCAGTTTAGACAAATGGCAAGTAAACATGCTGATAGGACGGCTATCAGTTATCAGGGGGAAGAGGTTTCATATAGGCAACTAGAACAGAAATCCAATCAGTTAAGTCGCCGTCTCAATCATTATCTTGCCGGTAAAAAGGGATTTGTAGGAATATGTATGGACCGTTCTATTGATATGATTGTCACAATTCTTGCTATTCTAAAGAGCAATTGTGCTTATGTCCCCCTTGATCCAGATGCCCCCAAGGAGCGATTGGATTTTATCACCCAAGATGCTGAGCTGGAATTATTGATTGGGCAGAGAGGAAAGTTAGATAAACTTATCACTAGAAGCAATGTCCCTATAGTAGATATCAGTGAGGAAAAGGAAAGAGCATTAAGTGAGCCTGTTGAAATAGAAGTACTTGAAAGAAGTGCTGATAGTGACGCTTATATGATTTACACTTCCGGTTCCACAGGAAATCCAAAAGGGGTAATAGTCAGTGATAATAATGTACTACGCCTGTTTAGCAATACAGAGTCGCTCTACCATTTCGACCATATGGATGTGTGGACGATGTTTCACTCAGTAGCCTTTGACTTTTCTGTTTGGGAAATTTGGGGAGCCTTGCTTTATGGAGGGGAGTTAGTTATTGTACCTTATGACACTAGCAGGATGCCCGCAGATTTTCTGGAACTTTTAATTGAGCGCAGGGTAACGGTATTGAATCAAACCCCATCCGCTTTCCGTCAGCTATTGCAGTGTGAACTACTATATCAGAAAGAGTGCAAAGAGACTCTAAACCTCCGCTATATTATTTTTGGTGGGGAAGCATTGGATTTTGCCATGTTAGCTTCTTGGATGGAGAGTTATGGAGATGTTTCTCCCCAGTTAGTCAATATGTATGGAATTACCGAAACAACTGTCCATGTGACTTATGCTCTTTTGACTAAAGATAGCTTAAACAATACTTCCAGAAGTATTATAGGAGAACCTATTAAAGATTTGCAGATATATGTACTGGATCCGACAATGCGACTAGTTCCGGATGGCGTCATTGGTGAAATGTATGTCGGTGGAGCTGGTGTGACAAAAGGATACTGGAATCAGGAAGTGCTCACCGCAGAGCGTTTTATAAAATCTCCTTTTTCAAATGATGCAAATAGTGTTTTATATAAAACAGGTGATTTGGCTTGTAAGCATTTCAACGGAGAGCTGGAATATATTGGAAGAAACGACGGTCAGGTCAAGGTTAAAGGTTTTAGAATTGAACTTAATGAGATTAAGGAACAAATTAGTCAGAGTCCTCTAATCAATGATAATTTAATTGTTTTAGATAAATCCGCTGATGACGCTCGAATAATTTCTTATTTTACCCTCAGTCGGGATAAAAAGGAGGGAATTGTTCAGGAACTCTTGAAAAAATCTGATTATGATGAAGAGACTGAGGAAGTTTTTAATTATAACTATCAGAAAAGTAATACTGGTGGCTATGACTGCTTTAATATTACAGGTTGGAATAATTCTTATGATAATCAACAGATGACAGAGACTGAGATGAAAGAATGGCTGCAGTCCATTAGCGGAAAGCTTTATGATATCCCAATGAAATCAGTTCTTGAGATTGGTGTTGGAACAGGCATGATTCTGCATAAACTTGCTGATAGAGTGGAGAGATATGTTGGTTTGGATATATCAAAGGAAGCTATTGAATACAATAAACGGGTGATTAAAGAAAATAACTTTAACTATAACCACGTAGAACTTATTCACGCCTCTGTGGAAAAATTGGACAATCAGTTCGATGAGAATTTTGATACAGTGATTATTAATTCAGTCGCTCAGTATTTCCCAGATGTAGCTTATTTTGAAAATACTTTAGCAGCATCCATTGAACGCATGCAGGATCAAGGACATATCGTTATAGGAGATATTCGAAGTTACGATCGATTGGATATGTACTATATGTCTGTTGAGTTGTCTCGTCTAAGTCCGGAAGATAATGTAGCTTGTCTGAGAAAGAACATGTCTATCAGAAGGGAAAATGAGAAAGAACTTATTTTTGCTCATGATTATTTCAAGTTTTTAGCAAATCGACTACCTGAGATAGCCAATGTAGAGATTACACCTAAGATAGGTGATATTGATAATGAACTCTCTAAATACAGATATGATGTCGTTCTGACCATTGATAAGCAACAGAATTCTAAAACAAGCGATTATTTGGAACCAGCAGTTGTGGATTGGTCAGATGGCGAAAATGTGATGGATCTTCCTGACGAAGAGGTCATCCATTTTGTAAATGTTCCAGATAGGAGGGTAGCTTATGAGAAATACCTTGTGGATAATTTACCTAACGTGGACGAAGAATTATTAATTAAGAATTATATAAAGCTTTTTCCGATTTGGAATAGTAATGATAAATTAAAGCTTGAAGCATTGGCAAGAGAAAAGGGATACCGCACTTATACGAGTGTTGATAATCTTCCTGCTTGTCTTGATGTAATAATTTACAATCCTGAGACTGTGAATAAAGAATCTGTTGCTCGTTATTTAAGTAACTATTACAGCTATAATCCTGCTAAGACGGAAACAACAGTTCCTCTGAAATATAAGATTCAATGTAAGGTGATAGAGGAATTAACGGACTTTTTACAGGATAGATTACCGTATTATATGATTCCTAATGAATTTGTCTTGATTGATCATATTCCTTTGACAATTAATGGAAAAATAGACTACAAAGCCTTACCAAGGCCCAATAGCAATACTCAATTACTCAATCAAGATGAAAATTGGTATGAGGAGCATATAGTTGCAGAAGTAACAAAGATCTGGAAAAATTTACTGCATCTAGAATCTATTTCACCAGAGGATAATTTCTTCCAAATCGGTGGTCATTCTTTACTTGCAACAAATTTAATATTCTCCATTAATGATATCTTTGGTGTCCGTATTTCACTTAAAGAGCTTTTTGAGGAGCCGACTATCCTAGGAAATAGTCGCTATATACAGAGTCAGTTAGGAACATCTCAAAATAGAGAGAAGAAGATACCTCATATAGAAGACGATGTGTATCTATCGAAAACTTTTGAGGTTGCCGGTAAGCATTCGAACACAGACATGAGCCATATATTAGTGACGGGAGCAACAGGCTTCTTTGGCTCTTTCTTACTTAATCGTTTGTTGAAGGAGACTACAGCTACATTATATTGTCTGGTCCGAGCAAAAAGCCAGAAAGAGGCTAGGAAAAGGCTAGTTGAGTCCTTGCAGAAGTATAAGATCTATAATCCAAATGATGAGGACAGAATCGTTGTCATTTGTGGGGACTTAGCTTTACCTCACCTTGGTATGGATAAGGAGGACTATATCGCTTATGCTCAACTTATTGATACTATCGTTCATAATGGTGCGAAAGTTAACTTCTTTGAACCCTATGATAATCTAAAAAAAGCTAATGTGGACGGGACTAGGGAAATTGTGGATTTTGCAGTTCTATATCAAGTGAAGCCAGTTCACTTCATTTCCACTTTATATGTTTATGAACCGCCACAAGATGCGCAGCACCAACATTTGGTTGATGAAGATCAAATGTTAGGGGGATATCATAATTTGCCGATGGGTTATACCCAGTCTAAGTGGGCAGCTGAAAAAATTCTAGAGTTAGCGAAAAAGAAAGGGCTCCCGGTGAATATCTATAGATTAGGTAGGATTTCTGGCCACAGTGAAACAGGTGCTTGTCAGCAAAAAGACTTCATATGGTCAATTATCAAAGCCTGTATTGAGACGGGAGTGTACCCTAATCAAAACTTAGCGTTTGAACTGACTCCTGTTGATTACCTAACTGACGCAGTGATTCGGATTATGAAGAGTCATGATCTAAATAGAAACTATCATCTTTTCAATCTTAAGAAAACGAGTTTACAAGATATCGTTCAATCAATTTCTGATGGCTATCAATTAAAATCGGTAGATACAGAGCTGTGGATAGATGAAATTTCGTCTGCTAAGAGTTCGGCAAGGCATTTTGCGCACTTGCTGCAGGACGGTACTTTTGATGGAGGAAGGCTTTATTTCAAAAACGACAATACATCTCAGCATGTACCGTATTTTAAAAATGGTATTCAGGTTGACAGTGCAGTATTAAAGGCACAGAAGAACTATTTCATTGAGGTTGGCTATTTCCCAGCAGAGAAAGCTGAAACTAGCTTGGGTGAGAGCGATTGATTTTCGTCTACAATGGGTTGACCTAAACGAGACGATTGCTTGGTCAAGGTTTTCTATTGAACCGTCATTTAGAAGCCCATTCACACAGAAAGGAAAAAATCAAATGGAGAACAGACATATACTTGTCACTGGAGGGGCAAGGGGAATTGGAAGAGGTATAGTTGACGAATTGCTTAGGAAAAACTATAAAGTCTCTTTCTTGTATTATGGCAGTCAAGATACTGCAGATGCAATGGCAGAGAACGCTTATGAAAGAGGTCAAGATCTCAAAGGTTATCGGTGTGATGTCAAAGACTATACGAATGTCAATGAAACAATCAAAAAGATTGTGGAGGAAAGAGGTATTATCTATGGTTTGGTGAATAATGCTGGAATTACTGATGACTGCTCTTTGTTTTTGATGGATAAGAGCAGGTGGGACAGTGTTTTAGACACCAATCTAAACGGCGCGTTTCATGTGACTAAATCATTGATTACACAATTTATGAAAAATAAAGCAGGAGTTATCGTCAATGTTTCATCTGTCGCAGGAATAAAAGGCATGGCAGGACAAACTAATTATTGCGCATCCAAGAGCGGTTTGATTGGTTTAACAAAATCACTTGCTGTTGAGACGGCGATGTTTGGAGTTAGAGTAAATGCTGTTGCTCCTGGGTATATAAAGACAGATATGACATCTGCTATTAATGAAAAAGTCAAGAAACAGATGTATGGTCAAATCCCTATGGGACGTGAAGGAAGCGTGGAGGAAGTCGCACCCATTGTGGAGCTACTGTTATCAGATGCTGCATCCTATATAACCGGACAGGTTATTGCTATAGACGGCGGTCTTACCACCTAAAATATTACTATAATTTGGAGGAAATTAACATGGAAAACAAAACAAAAGCAAGAGAAATTGTAGAAGAAATCGTGGAGATGGAAGGATTTTCAGATGATACTAAGTTCATTGAATTGTTCGAATTTGATTCAATGCTCATTTTAGAATTAGTAAGCCAGCTGGAAAGAAGTTTCAATATTGTCATCAATGAAGAAGACTACCCAAATCTTCAGTCTTTAAATGATGTTTACAAAATTGTTGAGCAAGGTCTATCTAATAAATAGTTAGATACAGAAGGAGGTGTTAATATGGGGACAGACAGAGTCGTTGTCACAGGGATGGGACTTTTGACACCCGTCGGAAATACTCTAGAAGAGTTTGCGGATGCTATTTTCGAGGGAAGAAACAGTATTGGTCCGATTACTTCCTTTGATGTATCGCAGCACAATATCAAACAAGGGGGAGAAGTAAAGAACTTTCACCCCGAAAACTACTTTAACCTTCTAGATTATAGGCAATTTGATCGTAGCACGCAGTTTGCTGTGGCAACTTCTAAAATGGCTCTACAGATGTCTGGTGTAGAGGACGGAGTTTATGATTCCAGAAGACTGGGATGTATCTTTGGCACAACCATGGGAAACCAGCAGATATCTGAAAAATACACCAATTTACTTGTGGGAAAAAATAAGGAATCAATACAATGTCCATTTCAAAACTTCCAGCCTAATGCTATGACAAGTGCGATTGCGGCAGAGCTAAAACTGAAGGGACCGAACCTCGTTATTCCTACAGCTTGTGCTGCAGGAAATTATGCTATCGGGTATGGGGCTGATCTGATTAAGAGTGGCAAAGCGGACTGTATTGTTTGTGGTGGAAGTGATGCGATGTCTAGAGTTTGTTATACGATGTTTTCACGATTGGGAGCTATGTCATCAGACCTATGTCAGCCATTTGATGAGAACAGACAAGGGATGATTGTCTCAGAAGGTGCAGCAGCCCTGGTTCTAGAAAGCTATGAAAGTGCAAAGAAGAGAAGTGCGACAATATATGCTGAAATTTTAGGATATGGCAACAGTTGTGATGCCTATCATGCAACTGCTCCTCATCCGGAAGGTCAAGGGGCTAGGTTAGCCATTCACAAAGCCTTTAATAGTAGCGGAACCAAGAAAAGCGATATTGGTTATATCAGTGCTCATGGCACGGGAACAAAGGCAAATGATGCAGCAGAGTCTTATGCACTGACCCAAACATTTGGAGATGCTATCAAGAGCATTCCGGTTAGCTCAATCAAGTCAATGTTTGGGCATGCAATGGGGGCAGCTGCAGCTATTGAGGCTGTCGCCTCAGTACTGGTTCTGAATGAAGGTAGATTACCGGTTAATATGAATCTTGAGCATTTAGATCCCAAGATTGGATTAAATGTAGTAAGTAAGCCGACGGCTGCTAAAGACATAGACTGTATTTTAAGCAATTCATTTGCCTTTGGAGGCAATATCAGTTGTATCATTTTAAGTCAGGAGAAATAGTATGGAGACTGTTGTTATTACTGGTGGGGCATTGATTACGGAAGAAATGAACCATAGTGGAGATTTCCTGTTTCCGGTTCTTAAGCTGGAGGAGGCAAACTACAAGGACTTGCTCGGTGGAAGAGGGTTGCGCTATTTAACAGAAGCCACCAAAATGGCTTTAGTTGCAGCTAAAATGGCAAAAGAAAATGCCAAGGTAGAAGATCTAGTCCCTGAACGTAGCGGAGTTGTCGTCGCCACGAACCTTTCCTCAATGTCAACGATTGTGGATTTTGATTATTTGACTTTAACAGAAGGTCCTAGGGCTGTAGGTGCTATGCAGGGACCTAACCTTGTGTTGAATGCTACTGCAGCCAAACTGGGAATACACTTTAATATTACTGGATTCAATACGACTATATCAACAGGTCGAGTGGCATCGTTAGATGCTCTTGAGTATGCCTACCATATGATTCAGAAACAGGAAGTTGATTTGGTTATTATGACTGGCGTGGAGGAGTGGACTCCAACCTATAAAAAATGGTTGGAAGAAACGAATCTTATGAGTGCAGAGCAATTGAATCAATTTAGACAGCTGGGGGGGACCATTATCCTAGAATCTGAATCACATGCGCAGGCCAGAGGTGCAAAGATTTATGGGCAAATTGTGGATTTTAGTTCCACATTTGCCCCTGCTTTACTGGCTGGTGGTGGAGTTGAGTTGGAGAGTCGGCTCGAGTATAGCTACTTGATAGATGACTTGGCTAAAGATAGAGACAAAATATCAACGGTTTGTGTAGCAGATAGCTATCTCGATACAAGCCATCAAGAAAGAGACACTTATTTTCGCAAATGTTTTGAACAGGCTGAGCTGATTGCTATAGGGGACGTTTTTGGCGGTGACCTATTTGGGTCAACAGGAGTAGCACAAGTTCTATGTAGCTTGCAAAAGTTTCAGGGAGGAAATGGGTTAATCTTCTGTCATGATGAAGGTGGAAACTTCAGAGGGTTGTTGTTGAAGAGTTCTCAGTTAGCCCATAAAGGAGAAAAACTATGAATTTTCAGGAAGTAAATGCTATATTGCCTCAGAAATTTCCCCTGCTGATGGTGGATAAAGTTCTTGAGATTTTCCCAAATAAAAAAATAAGTACTGTAAAAAATATCACAGGTAACGAAATGGTATTTTTGGGACATTTTCCTAATCAGGCTATTTTTCCAGGAGTTTATATCACTGAAGCTCTGGCTCAGTCAGCTATCCTTTTGTTTAATGAAAAGAAGCAGGGAAACAGCACCTTATTTTTGCTCTATTCTACAAAGATGACATTTAAATCAGTGGTTGTTCCTGGGGATCAGTTGCGCATGATTGTAGAGAGTAGGACTGTGACGGCTTCGGGTGTAGTTGTTGATGCGATAGCATATGTGGAAGACAAAATTGTTGCTAAAGGAGAGCTAATCTTCTCTATCAAAGAATCATTGAATAAGGAGGAAAAAAGTGTATAAAACAGGGGGACGTTTTTCGGTACTGAGTAGCTTGTGTCAGCTAGTGATGGGAGTGATTGTGATGTTGCAACCCATTATCTCTCAAGAAGGAAAGATAGACCTTTTTCTGACTAAGATGTCTGCATCACCTATTTTATTTGTACTATCATATCTTGGTTTAGCCTTAATCGGTGTGTTCGGTCTAGGAGTGATAGAAGCCATCACGAATTACTTGGAAGTACAGGATAATTCACTGGTTAGGTGGTCGCAGAAGCTGGCTTATACGGGTTTTGCTGTTTTAGCGGTAGCCAACTTCAAGGCCCTGACAGCAAAGCCTGCTATGGCCGATGTTTATACATCAGCAGCTGACTTAAAGAGGGAGATTATCCTAACTATGGATCCTTATATTTCTTTCTCGCCAAATGGGATAGTTGTGTATGGATTTGTGGGGATATGGATTGTTTTAATCAGTCTGTATGCTTTAAGGAAAGGGCAGTTCAGATCTTATAATGTTGCTGGGCTGATATTGGGAATGATGTATATCTTGGTTTCTATTCCCAATATCCCCTTATTAATTGTCTCTATTTTAAATATAGCAAAAGGTATTTTGGCCTTTCTGTGGTTCGGCTTGTTGGGCTTAGAGATGCTGAAAAAAAGCAAGCAGGGTTTTGAAAGTCCAGAGTAATTGCTGGCGAAGAAGAGAATACATCATCTTGCTAGCTGGTATCAGTCACTTTATGCAAGGGATAGCTGTTTTGGGCTGAAGTTGCCCGCGCTAGAACTTAAAAAGTCTGTGGATATAGCTAACAAAATCGTTAATTAATATTACACAAAAATGTTTAAAGAGAGATATAATGTTTTTTTAATCATTTAGCTTAGATTATGCTACTATTGATACAGACATATTTACAGAGATGTGTCGCTAATACTCTTCAAAAGTCAAAAGTTATACTACGTCAGCTTTAACAGTCTGGGGGATTGTTAAAGGTTGCAGATGAAGAAAGCAAAGCTTTCGTCAATAGCCATATTCTTGACACTTCCTATCGGAAGCTGTATCCACAACCTCAAAACCTCCACTGGAGCTTTTGAACAGTCTGTGGCTTGCACTAACCATCTTTCTTGAAATTATCGTTTCAAGAAAGATGGTTAGTGCGGGAGTTAGAGAAAATCCCTTGGCCTTTCTCGTGTCGAGACGAGCAGGTTCCTGCCGTCTTGGCTACTTCTGTCTAATCTATTTTTTGACTTTTATTGAGTATAAATAAAATAAAAGGAGCGTGCTATGACAGAAACACTATTAGAAGCTAAATCAATCAGCAAAAAATATGAGGATGAGTATGTCCTGCAGAATACGGATCTAAAAATTGATCAGGGGCAGTTTGTAGCAATCTTGGGTCACAGCGGCTCAGGAAAGTCAACGATGCTTAATATCCTATCTTCTCTACTGAAACCAAGTTCAGGACAGGTCTTATATAAAGGAAAGGAGATAGGTCAATTGAGTAAATCGGCAGTGGCCAAGTTTAGGAGAGAAGACATTGGTTTGGTCTTTCAGCACTACATGCTAATTCCTAATCTGACAGTTGAGGAGAATATTCAGTTGGGCAGCAAGTATGCCGCAGAGACAGCGGACCTAGAAGAATTGGCTTCGCTACTGGGAATTGAGAAACTTTTGAACAAATATCCTCATCAGCTGTCGGGCGGTGAGCAACAGAGGGTCTGCATTGCCAGAGCTGTGATTAAGAAACCGGCTGTTTTATTCTGTGACGAGGCAACGGGTGCTCTGGACAGCGAAAATAGTAAGAACATTATTGTTTTATTGCATGCTATCAAGCAAACCTACGGAACCGGTATCCTTTTTACGACACATAATCGAGAAATTGCTAGAACAGCTGACCGAATACTGCTCTTAGAAGATGGACGTATTGTTAGGGACGACATGAATATGGAGAAGCTGTCACCGAATCAAATGAGTTGGGAGATTTAATATGGGGTTGCTATTTAAATATCTATCCAGAGACTTTTTTGCTAAGAGGACAATGGTGTCCATTCTATCTCTGATTTTAATATTCATTTCCTTTATGTACTTCTTCGTTCATTTCGCGATTGATGCCAATTTACTTCGTTTAGGTGGAGAGCAATTATCAGGCAATGAGGCTAATTATTTCACAGCTTTGAAAAGTAATCAACTCTTAATCAGAAACATTACTGTCGCCATGGTAGCCATCTTCTCCCTCATTTTATCCTTATTCATCAGAGGAACGCTCCAAAGAAATCGAGTACAGCTGGCCCAGCTGATGTCTCTCGGCTTTTCTTTCTCCAGTGTGCTAGCAAGATATGCGCTATTAATCAGCGGGGTATCCTTGATCAGTTCCTTGATTGGCTTAGTCTTGGGTTTCTGGGGATCCGACATCCTCCTTTCTGCTAATAGCCAGACCTATCTCGTTCAAGGGTTGAGTAAAGGACTTTCTCTGCAGTCGGTTATGACGGGAACCCTCTTCCTAAGTCTTTTCCTAGGAGCTCTTACTTATCTGGCGGGACTGACAGTGAGAAAGACAGATTTGGCTTTAATGATGAAACAGACAGATGGAAAAAGCATCCGCCCCGGCTTAATGGAGAAGCTGATTCAAAAGCTGCCGATGAAGCATAAATTCAAATTTAAACTAACTCTAAATCATTTCAGCACCTTAGGTCTCTTGTTGGTTGCGATTGTTACGTTTAGTATCATGTTTGTCTTAAGCTTGTCTCTGACTTTTAGCTCCTCTAAAATCCTTGAATCTCAGAAGGAAGGCCGGCACTATTCTTATGAAATCAGCTATGATAACTACCAAAAGGAGGAGGCTAAGCCAGCTTCAGATTCTGTAACCTATCTGAGATACGATGTTGAGCTAATGATAAAAGGCGAAACTATAGCCTATCAGGCCCTTTCGTTTACAAGCCAAAATGAATTATTTCAGCTGATTGGCAGTAAGGGAGAAATCCTAGATCCCACACAAGGTGTCTTTGTAAATCCTGAGTTGCGAGAGAATTATGGTCTTAAAGTTGGGGATACTCTAGAGTTAATAGTAAAGGGAAAGCGACATCAGATAAAGATAGCTGGATTTGCGGAGAATGCCGATTTAAAGACAATATATATTCCCAAAGACCAAGCATCAGCAATGGTAGATGAGACTAAAGATAGTTTTAATGGCAAATTGACCAATAAGCCTCAAGAAGAAGGTCAGGGAAAAACTCGCTCCCTAGAGGAAAAATTATCAGCGATTCAAAGAAGTCAGACTTCCAACAAAGCAAGTGCTATTATTAACCAAAGTATCGGTGTCATAACGGGATGTTTATTGATTTATTTAGCAGTGTTTATAGGCTTGAATGGTAATATGAAGACTCTATTAATGTTCGATTTACTAGGATATGAGGAGAGAGAGGTTTATCGTATCCTGCTTACCCCCTACATTGTGATTAGCAATCTACTTTTCTTGCTCACTCTGCCTGTAGCCATCTATGCTGCGAGGAATATCCAGATTATGACTTCTCTTCAGACAGGGGACTATATGCCATTCCAGCTCAACTGGATTACCTTTGTTTATATGTTTGCCATCTTGAATACCCTATGTTATATCATCAGATTTTTATTTATTCAAAAGGTTAAAAAAATCAGGGATTATAATCGGCAGGCAGAATTCTTATCAGAATGGTGAGAAACAGCATGAAGATTTTTAAGATTAGAAGCCGAAATCCCCTAGGGGATAGAATGTTTTTCTCCCTTCTGGGACTGATTGAAGAAGAGGATCGAAAACAGATTTTGCGTTATCGGTTTTGGCAAGATCGTCAGAGGTCGCTTCTGGGTCATCTCCTGTCTAGATACGCTGTTATAAAAGAATATAATCTGACAAATAAAGATATCCGAATTAGAAGACATACTTATGGGAAACCATACATAAAAGATTATAGCCAGATTCATTATAATATTTCTCATTCAGGGGAGTGGATTGTCTGTGTTGTGGATTCATCTATTGTTGGAATAGATATTCAGGAGCATAGGGGAGCTAAAAATAGTCTTGCCAAATATTACTTCTCACCGAGAGAACAAAACTATTTATTCTCTTTGGAAAAAGATGAGCAATCAGTTGCTTTCTATGACTTATGGAGTATGAAGGAAGCTTACATTAAAGCAACTGGGAGAGGGCTATCTCAGCCTTTGGACAAGTTTTCTATTGTCCAAGAAGGAGAGGATTTTTGCTCAGTAGTAGAGAAAGAGAAAAAGTATTTCTTAAGACGGTATCAGATAGAGAATGGCTACAGTCTCGCTGTTTGTTCACAGACAAGATGGTTTTGTTCCAGTTTAATAGAACTGACCATAGAAGCCATGCTACCAGCTTTTAAGGAGAGTAGATGTTAATTAAAGCTATTATGCGCTACAGAAGTCGTGCGGTAATCGCCATTGTCATGATTGGTATAGTTGTCTCAGGTAGTCTGCTGCAACCAAGATTTTTAAACACTGTATTGGGAGCTATGTTAGAAGATAAGCAAGATAAGGTTTATAGCACGGGGCTTCTGTTGTTAATGATAGCGAGTGCTGGACTCGTAGCCGGTATAATTAATACAGTGCTCTCATCAAAAATTTCCCAAGAGGTTTCTGCAGATATACGTGAGGTGATATTCCGAACAATCCAGAAGTTTTCATATGCCGATGTAGAAGAACTGGGTGTCGGAAATCTAGTGGTGCGTGTCACCAATGATGTTAACCAGATTCAACACTTAGTGATGGCAATTTTCCAAGTGATTCTTCGCGTATCAATCCTATTGTTAGGTTCTTTTATCTTGGCAATTGTCACCATTCCTCAATTGTGGTGGCTTGTATTAGGGATGGTGACGCTAATTATTACAGCTGTCGTAATGATTATAATGATGGTTTCTCCGCAGTTTAAGCACTTCCAAACTCTCATCGAAAAAATGAATACTATTGTGAAAGAACAGCTTTATGGTATTCTAGTGGTTAAGTCTTTTGTCCAAGAGAAAAATCAAAATAGGAAATTCGAAAAGGTTTCTGATGAACTTGTTAAGATTAATCTATTTGTTGGGAATCGGTTTGCTTTCATGGAGCCAGTCATGACTCTTATCGTCTTTTTTGCGATGTATATTGCTATTTATATTGTGTCAGACTTAGCAAAAATAGATCCGGTAGTTGTTGGGAAAATAGCAGCGTTCCTTACTTATGCCATGCAAATGATGTTTTCGATTATCACGCTCGGCTCCGTAGGAATGCAGATTAGCCGATCTGTCGTCTCAATAGGCCGTATTCAAGAACTGTTGAATAGGGAACCTAAAATAACATTTGGAAATGAATCGCCAGAATCTCTGGAAGGAAGAATTGATTTTGAACATGTCAGTTTCACATACCCTAACGATGACAAAGAAACGCTGTCAAATATCAGTTTTTCGGTAGATGCTGGTCAAGTAGTTGGTATCGTGGGAACAACAGGATCAGGGAAATCAACCTTGGCTCAACTACTTCCTCGCTTATTTGATCCAGATAGTGGTCAGATTAAAATTGGCGGCAAAGACATAAGGGGCTTCGATCAAGAAACCTTGCGTCAGATGGTCTCTATTGTGTTACAACAAGCGGTCCTCTTTAGTGGTACGATTGCTGATAATTTAAGGCAGGGCTTCTCTGCAGCTGACCAAAGGATGATGGAATATGCGGCAGGTATTGCTCAGGCTAATGAATTTATTAATCAGTTATCTGATAATTATGAAAGTTTAGTTGAGGAACGAGGGAGTAATTTTTCAGGGGGACAAAAGCAACGTCTAAGTCTAGCTAGGGGAATTATTGGACAGTCGAAAATTCTGATTTTAGATGATTCGACTTCGGCCTTGGATGCTAAATCAGAACGATTGGTACAGGAAGCTCTTGAACATAAACTGAAAGGGACAACAACACTTATCATTGCACAAAAAATATCGTCTGTTGTCCATGCGGATAAAATTCTGGTACTTGATAGAGGACGGTTAGTGGGTCAAGGGACGCACAGGGAACTGATTGGAAGTAATGCTGTTTACGGTGAAATTTACGCCTCCCAAAAAGGGAAGGAGGGATAATGCTTGAGAGTTCTGAAGTTTTATGGATATTATTTCAACAAGTATAAGTGGTCCTTCACTCTGGTTGTGTTTCTAGTTGTACTGGCGACATACTTACAAGTAAAGGCACCAGTTTATCTGGGGGAAGCAGTGGCAGAGCTAGCTGATTGGGCCATGGCATACAGAGGAGCCGCAGAAGCAATAAATTCTCAATCTACTGTGCCTATGCTAACTGATTTTAACGCTTTGATGCTGAAGCTTCTATTAACCTATTTTATATCATCTATTATTATTTTTATTTATTTGCGTCTCTTTAACCGTCTCATTTCCTTTATCATTAATCATGTGAGGAAAGATCTTTTTAGCAAAGTCGGGACTTTGCATATTGATTTTTTTGATAGTCATAAAGATGGGGAGATTTTATCACGTTTTACTAGCGACCTAGATAACATTCAGAGTGCCTTGAGTCAAGGTTTTATTCAGATTCTTAGGAATACTGTTTTATATATTGGTTTGGTCTGGATAATGTTCGTAAAGAACAGCCAACTTGCTCTGCTAACTATTGCTTCGACACCACTTGCATTAGCCTTCCTTATTTTCCTTGCTAAATCAGTAAGGAGGTATACTAGACAACAACAGGAGGGGGTATCGCAGCTGAATGCCTATATAGATGAAAAAATTTCTGGGCAAAAGGTCATTATTGTTCAAGGTCTGCAGCAGGAGACTATTACTAAATTTATAGACCATAATGAGCGAGTGCGAAGGGCAGGATATAAGGGGGATCTGTTTAGTGGTTTACTCCTTCCGGTGATGAACGGGCTGAGTCTGCTTAACACAGCTATTGTTATTTTTGGAGGCTCAGCTATTGTGCTTAGTCAGCAGTCTTTTTCCAAAGCAATAGCTTTGGGATTGATTGTCACTTTTGTCCAATATTCACAGCAATATTACCAGCCTATTTTGCAGATATCAGCCTCTTGGGGAGAGATAGAACTTGCCCTAACAGGAGCAGCTCGTATTCAGGAAATCTTTGAACTGCCCGAAGAAGATTATTTGTCTTATCAAGCGGAATTCAATGAGCTAAAGTATGGGATTGCCATTGAGCAGCTGAGTTTTGCCTATCCCTCAGCAAAAAAAATTTTATCTGATGTTTCGATTAAAGTTAATAAGGGAGAAGTGGTGGCCATCGTGGGTCCAACAGGCTCAGGTAAGACAACGATTATGAATTTGATAAATCGCTTTTATGATGCTGATAGTGGGAGGATTACTTTTGATGGAAGAGATATTAGTGAATATGGTTTGTCTTCTCTGCGTCGACAAATAGGTACAGTTTTTCAAGAATCAGTGCTGTTTGCAGGAACAATCGCTGAAAATATTAAGTTTGGTAATCCTGAAGCCAGCCAGGAAATGGTGGAATCAGCTGCCCGAGCAGTCAATCTTCATTGTTTTATCGCTGGATTACCTGATAAGTACGAAACCATGGTATCAAATGATAGCAATGTGTTCTCGATAGGGCAAAAGCAATTGATGTGTATTGCCAGAACGCTATTAAGTAACCCGCAGATACTTATCTTGGACGAGGCGACTTCAAATGTTGATACTGTAACAGAGAATAAGCTTCAATCTGCCATAGAAATGATTACTTCTGGGCGGACAAGTTTTGTTATAGCTCATCGTTTAAAAACTATCCTAAATGCAGATAAGATTATTGTCATCAAGGAGGGGAAAGTGATTGAAGAAGGCAGGCATGGTGACCTTCTTAAAAGGAATGGGGTCTATGCTGAACTCTACAGAAATCAGTTTGTTCTAGAGTAATGAACCTTGTTGTACCATAAGTGGTGTAACACTACTTTTGTATATGTAAAAAAGCAGTTCAATTGAACCGTACCCTGAAAGTTAGATTTTTTGTGTATAACTTTAGGTGTGTTTTGTTTTGGCTTCGAGCCAATTTTTCTCGTAGAGAAAAACGAGAAAACCACTAGCTAAGCTGGAGGCTGCCAAGGCTTTGAGCTTCATACAATTGCAATAAAAATTGCAACATTTTAAAGCTCATCTCTAAGTGCTTTAAAAGCTGTTTTGTAACCCAAACATTTTCTGGAATGATTATTAATAGCAAGTGAGGCATCACTTAGCGTTTTTTCAGTTTTTTTGCTAAATCAGTTTTCTTTGGAAAATCCAGACGATGAGAAGAACGAAGTGGAAGCTTATGATGCTGAAATCAACGAAATCGCTCCAGATGATCTAGGCGAAGAAGTCGAACTCAACGAAGAAGATGACGACTACTCTGACGAAGACACGGAGACTGAAGAGGAAGTATAAATCAAGCAAAAAGAAACAAGGGACGAATCCCTTGTTTCTTTTAATATTCCTTGAAATATAAGTTCGGAAGGTGTAGAATACTAATAAAATTTAATAAAGAAAAGACGGAGGTAAGCTGCTATGAAATTTGTCATTGATAAGAGTCTAGGTGATTTAGGTATTAAGAGCGTCGTTATTGGGATTGCCAAGAATGTTAATCCACATGCAGAGCTATCCCCCTCATTTCTAAAAAAGAAAAAGGAAATGGAAGACTGGGCTTTAGCCTGCGACTTGGATGAGGTGCTTGAGTCGCCGGTGGTTCAAGGTTATGTAGAAATACTGCAGCGCGTAGGTCGCAGTGTCAAGAAAAATCCTCCCACTGTTCCCGCTCTGATTCGCAATATCCAGCACCGAGGCTCGCTCCCTCATATTAATAGCATTATTGATATTTATAACGTCGAAGCCCTGCATTCTCTACTGGCCATTGGAGGGCATGATTTTGATAAGATTGATGGCCAGATAGAATTCACCGTAAGCCAAAAGGAAGATGTCTTTCTGCCTATTTTGTCCAAGGAGAAGCATGTTGCCAATACGGACTATGTCTATCGGGATGCCAAAGGAATTTTGGCTTGGCTGGATGTTCGTGACAGCGAGTATTATAAGTTTGATGAGGAGACCAAGGACGCCATTTTCATCATTCAGGGGAATGCCAATACCTCTGTCGAAATGCGTCTGGAAGCCTTGGAGCGAATCTGTCACGATTTAGCAGAGTCTATGCCTAATTTAGAATTTGAAACACATGTTATCAGTATTGGTGAAAATGGATGAAAACCGACTGAAAATATTTGACATTTTTTTAGGTTTGCGATATCATACTGTTCGGGCACCTCTTTTAGAGGTCAGAGCTTCCTGTTTTCAGGGAGCTATTTTTCTTTTTCAGACAGATTACGGAAAATCCTCCTCTAGATAAGTTTCCGGCAACGACGTGGTTGCTGGAATGAATTGTTTTATGAAAAGGAGCACGTATGTCAACTAAATATATTTTTGTCACTGGCGGTGTAGTATCTTCTATCGGGAAAGGGATTGTGGCAGCTAGCTTGGGCCGACTTTTGAAGAATCGCGGCCTCAAGGTTACGATTCAGAAATTTGACCCTTATATCAACATTGATCCCGGCACCATGAGCCCTTATCAGCATGGGGAAGTGTTTGTGACAGATGATGGAGCCGAGACGGATCTGGATCTGGGGCACTATGAGCGTTTTATTGACATCAATCTCAATAAATACTCCAATGTCACCACTGGTAAAATCTATAGCGAAGTCCTACGCAAGGAGCGTAAAGGCGAGTATCTGGGAGCGACGGTCCAAGTCATTCCGCATATTACAGATGCTCTCAAGGACAAGATCAAGCGGGCAGCACGGACCACGGACTCGGATGTGATTATCACAGAGGTCGGAGGTACAGTGGGCGACATCGAGTCTCTTCCTTTCTTAGAAGCTTTGCGCCAGATGAAGGCGGATGTCGGTGTAGACAATGTCATGTATATCCATACAACTCTCCTGCCCTATCTCAAGGCAGCCGGCGAAATGAAGACCAAACCGACTCAGCATTCTGTCAAAGAGTTGCGAGGTTTGGGGATTCAGCCTAATATGCTGGTCATCCGCACAGAGAAGCCAGCTGGACAAAATATCAAAAACAAACTGGCTCAATTCTGTGATGTGGCGCCGGAGGCGGTCATTGAGTCGCTAGATGTGGAGCATCTTTACCAAATTCCTCTCAATTTGCAGGCGCAAAAGATGGACCAAATCGTCTGTGACCATCTGAAGCTGGATGTGCCGGCAGCGGATATGACTGAATGGTCAGCCATGGTAGAGAAAGTGATGAGTCTGGAAAAGCAGGTTCAGATTGCTCTGGTCGGCAAGTATGTCGAGTTGCCAGATGCCTATATTTCAGTTGTCGAAGCGCTCAAGCATGCCGGCTATGCTAATGATGCGGAGGTTAAGATTAACTGGATTGATGCGAATCAGGTAACGGCCGAAAACGCAGCTGAGCTTCTTGGAAGTGCGGATGGGATTATCGTTCCGGGCGGCTTTGGTCAGAGAGGAACTGAGGGTAAGATTCAGGCAATCCGCTATGCGCGTGAGCAGGATGTGCCTATGTTGGGTATTTGCTTGGGTATGCAGTTAACCTGTGTCGAATTCGCCCGTCACGTCCTGGGATTGGCAGATGCTAACTCAGCGGAGCTCAATCCAGACACAGCATTTCCGATTATTGATCTCATGCGTGATCAGATTGATGTCGAAGACTTGGGTGGGACGCTGAGACTGGGGCTCTATCCTTCTAAGCTTAAGCCTGGCTCTAAGGCAGCAGCAGCTTACGACCATCAAGAAGTCGTGCAGCGCCGTCACCGCCATCGCTATGAGTTTAACAATGCTTTCCGCGAGCAGTTTGAGGCGGCCGGATTTGTATTTTCAGGAGTTTCACCAGACAATCGCTTGGTCGAAATAGTAGAAATCCCAGAAAACAAATTCTTCGTTGCTTGTCAGTATCACCCAGAGCTTTCCAGCCGACCGAACCGACCTGAAGGTCTTTATAGGGCATTTGTCACAGCAGCGGTAGAAAAGAGCCAGGAGAGATAGACTTGCTTTTTCTAGGATAAGCGATTTTTCTAGAGAAATGTTATAATGAAAAATAAAAGGAGGGAAGAAGATGTTTCTAAACATTTTAGCTAGTATTCGTACTAATAATTTTCAAGATGAGCATTGTATAGAAAAAATCCAAGCTCTCTGGCAGCAACAAGAGGGAGCTGTGAAAGAAGCTTTTGCTGAGGGGGAGCCGGTTTATGCCGTCTATCATGACTATGCCAATGATTACAAAGGAGACTACAGCCTCTCTATCTGCCGTTTGACAGATGGGGAAGTCTATGATTTTGACACATCCGAGCAGACCTATCAAGTCTTTGAAGCGGATAAGGAGGATCCGCAAGCGATTCTTCATGCTTGGCAGAGGATTTGGCAGGCAGAAGAATCAGGTGAGCTTCATCGGGACTACACTATTGACTTTGAAAAATACGATCCCGACCAAACGGTGGCTGTCTTTATTGCGACTCAGCAACCTTGAGTTTTCTATGTTCCTGCCTTAGCTTCATTTTCGCTTAGATTTCTTAGATTTGCTGATTGAGTAGAAAGTTGATTTTTTGAAATAAAGTCAAAAATTTTCTTGACAAGCCTTAGCTGTCCTGTTATACTAGTAAGGTACTCAATCGCGGGGATGGCGGAATTGGCAGACGCGCAGGACTAAGGATCCTGTGACCGCTTTAGGTCGTGAGGGTTCAAGTCCCTCTCTCCGCATTAAGTAAGCTGACTTCGGTCAGCTTTTTCTTTTTGCAATAGAAACGCTTAAAAAGGCTAAGTGTCTACCTGCAATTCTTTAAAATTTCAGGAAAAACTAGCAATTTTAGTGAAAAAGTGATAAAATAAACAATGTAAGTGGTTTAACCACAAAAAATAAGAGGAGGCCTGATAAGAATGGCAATCGTTTCAGCAGAAAAATTTGTCCAAGCAGCTCGTGACAATGGTTACGCAGTTGGTGGATTCAACACAAACAACCTTGAGTGGACTCAAGCTATCCTGCGTGCGGCAGAAGCTAAGAAAGCACCAGTGCTTATCCAAACTTCAATGGGTGCTGCTAAATACATGGGTGGCTACAAAGTTGCTCGCAACTTGATCGCTAACCTTGTAGAATCAATGGGCATCACTGTACCAGTTGCGATTCACTTGGACCATGGTCACTACGAAGATGCACTTGAGTGTATCGAAGTTGGTTACACTTCTATCATGTTTGATGGTTCACACCTTCCAGTAGAAGAAAACCTTAAATTGGCTAAGGAAGTCGTTGAAAAAGCACACGCTAAAGGTATCTCAGTAGAAGCTGAAGTTGGTACTATCGGTGGTGAAGAAGACGGTATCATCGGTAAAGGTGAATTGGCTCCAATCGAAGACGCTAAAGCAATGGTTGAAACTGGAATCGACTTCTTGGCAGCTGGTATCGGTAACATCCACGGCCCATACCCAGCAAACTGGGAAGGTCTTGACCTTGACCACTTGAAGAAATTGACAGAAGCTCTTCCAGGCTTCCCAATCGTATTGCACGGTGGTTCAGGTATTCCTGATGACCAAATCCAAGCAGCTATCAAACTTGGTGTTGCGAAAGTTAACGTTAACACTGAATGCCAAATCGCATTCGCTAACGCAACTCGTAAATTTGCTCGCGACTACGAAGCAAACGAAGCAGAATACGACAAGAAGAAACTCTTCGACCCACGTAAATTCTTGGCTGACGGTGTAAAAGCTATCCAAGCATCAGTTGAAGAACGTATCGACGTATTCGGTTCAGAAGGTAAAGCTTAAGAAGCTTGATATATTTTTAAAAAAGTTTATCCGAAAGGATAAGCTTTTTTTGTATTATGACAATTGGACAAATAAAGAACAAATAATATTTTTCTTACAATCTAATAAAAAAATCTTGACAGACTAGATGATGAGGAGTAAAATATTAACCAGTTAATTAACTAGTTAATGAGTTTAATAAGTTGTTAAAAATTGAGTTTCTGCTATATTTTATAGAAAAAATATTTAGATGATTTCTTTGGGGGTATATTATGAGTTAATTGTAAATTGTGATAAGTTTTAGCGAATTCTATGTAATCAAAAAAGAAAGTGATATTCAATGGAAAAAAATAAGAAATACTTAACAGGAATTGTTGTCATTGCTACTGTGGGTCTTTTTGCTCATCAGTTAGGTTATTATCAGGCAAACAGTTCGATTAAAAAATCCAATCGAGTTAGCTATATTGATGGTAAGCAAGGTGTTCAAAAGTCTGAGGAGTTAACGCCTGACGAAGTAAGCAAAAAAGAGGGGATTAACGCGGAGCAGATTGTTATCAAAATTACTGATCAGGGTTATGTCACTTCTCATGGTGATCACTATCATTATTATAATGGGAAAGTTCCATATGATGCTATTTTCAGCGAAGATCTTTTGATGAAAGATCCCAACTATCGACTTAGGACTGAGGATATTGTCAATGAAGTCAAAGGTGGATATGTTATCAAGGTTAATGGACAATATTATGTTTATCTGAAAGATATAGCTCGTGCAGATAATATTCGCAGTAAGGAAGAGATTAATCGTCAAAAGCAGGAACATGGTCATAATGTTACGAAAATAAGCAATGAAGTAGCAACAGCTAGAGCTCAAGGCCGTTATACAACAGATGATGGCTATGTTTTTAATGCTTCAGACATTATTGAGGATACGGGAGATGCCTATATCGTACCTCATGGTAATCATTTTCACTATATCCCAAAGAGTGATTTGTCGCCTAGTGAGCTAGCTGCAGCTCAAGCTTACCTATCAGGTAGAGGAAAAGTAGCTAGTACTGTAGTCAGCCGTTCGTATAATAATGGAAACGGTGGCTGGATACAGACACAACCTACTTTTACTCAAATTTCAAACAACTATCAACCGAGTCAAGGAGAAGATGTTAAGGGTCTCCTTCAGCAACTTTATAATCTTCCACTTAGTCAGCGTCATGTTGAATCAGATGGCTTGATCTTTGATCCAGCACAAATTACTAGTCGAACACAAAATGGAGTAGCAGTGCCACATGGTAATCATTATCACTTTATTCCTTATACACAAATGTCGGCATTGGAAGAAAAGCTTGCTCGGACAATTCCTCTTATAAGTCAGCCTAATAAACCTATGTTAGGATTGACACCTTATAGACCTATACCAACTCCGATACTAACTCCATCTCAACCAGCTTTAAAACCGATTCTTCCTCCAAAGTTAAATTTGGAACATGCGGATTCATTGGATAAGGATTTAATCCAGCAGGTTGTTAGGAAAATAGCTGACGGTTATGTGCTAGAGGATAAAGGAGTGTCCCGCTATCTTTTAGCTAAAGACTTGCCTAAAGAGATTATTACAGCGATTGAAAATAAATTGGCGAAGCAGAAAAGCATACCTCATGTCCTGCAAGCTAAGAAAGAATCAGTTGAACCGAAAGATCAAGAGTTTTATGATAAGGTATATGGTCTTCTGACTCAGACCCATCAGCAATTGCTAGAAAATAAGGGACGTTTGTCAGATTTTCAAGCCTTGGATGATTTAGTGAAGCGTTTGAATGATGAAACAAGTGATAAGGTGCAATTAATTGATGACTTATTAGCATTTCTTGCGCCTATCAATCATCCAGAACGTCTAGGCAAAGCAAATTCACAGATTGAGTATACTGAAACCGAAGTTCGAGTAGCCCAGCTAGCTGACAAATATACGACATCTGATGGATATATCTTTGATGCGCGCGATATTATCAGCGACGAAGGAGATGCTTATGTAACCCCTCATATGGGACACAGTCACTGGATAGGAAAAGATAGTCTTTCAGCTAAAGAAAAAGCAGCTGCTCAGACCTATACTAAAGAAAAAGGTCTGCTTCCACCTGCACCAACAGATGATTCCAAAGCCAATCCAAGTGGAGAAAGTGCGTCTGCTATCTACGAACGTGTTCAAGGAGAGAAACGGATACCGCTCGTTCGTCTGCCTTACAATGTTGAGCATACTGTAGCAGTAAAAAATGGTAATCTGATTATCCCTCATAAGGATCACTACCACAACATCAAATTTGCTTGGTTCGATGATAAGACTTACCGAGCTCCTAATGGCTATACATTAGAGGATTTATTTGCAACTATCAAGTATTATGTTGAACATCCAGATGAGCGACCACAGTCTAGCGATGGATGGGGGAATGCAAGTGATCATGTTTTAGGTAAAAAAGATGACAAGGAGGATGCTGTTAGCCCAGAGAAACCTCAAGAAGAAGTTGAAGAGGAAACACCAACTGAGCCAGAAGTACCTCAAGTTGAAACTGCTAAAGTAGAAGCTAAGTTGCAAGAGGCGGAAGACTTACTTGAAAAGACGACGGATCCAAGTTTGAAATCCAATGCAACTGAGACCTTAACAGGATTGCGAAATAATCTTAATTTAGGGACTATGGATAATAATAACATCATGGCAGAAGTAGAAAAACTGTTAACCTTGTTGAAATCAGCTGTTTCAACACCTGCTACTAATACAGAAACAACACCTTGATTTTTATCTGTTTTTAGATATGAATGTTTTATTGATAAATAAAAGATGAACCAACAATTTTGGAGTTAATATGAAGAAAAGAACTGCAGTATTAATAACGCTGAGTATACTAGCTCTGATGCTGGGAGCGTGTACTCAGAAAGAAGAACAACAAGCTAAAGGTTTGAAGATTGTGACCAGTTTTTATCCGGTTTATGCCATGGTTAAAGAAGTATCTGGTGATTTGAATGATGTTCGCATGATTCAATCTAGTACAGGGATCCATTCTTTTGAACCATCAGCTAATGATATAGCGTCTATCTATGATGCGGATGTTTTTGTCTATCATTCACATACCTTAGAGTCATGGGCGGGGAGCCTAGATCCAAATTTGCAAAAATCTAAGGTGAAAGTGCTGGAAGCATCCGAAGGAATGACCTTGGAGCGTGTACCGGGTTTGGAAGACGTGGAAGCTGGCGAAGGAATCGATGAAAAAACTCTCTACGATCCTCATACATGGCTAGATCCTGAAAAAGCTGGTGAAGAAGCGCAGATTATTGCGGATAAGCTATCTGAACTCGATAAAGAACATAAGGAAATATATCAAAAAAATGCTAAGAAATTCATTGCTAAAGCTCAAGAATTGACCAAAAAATACCAACCAATCTTTGAAAAGGCTAAGCAAAAGACTTTCGTCACTCAACATACTGCGTTCTCGTATTTAGCAAAGCGGTTTGGTTTGCAGCAGCTAGGTATTGCAGGGATTTCTCCTGAACAAGAGCCAAATGCAAGGCAGCTTACTGAAATTCAAGAATTTGTGAAAACCTATAAAGTTAAGACGATTTTTACCGAAAGTAATGCATCGTCGAAAGTGGCAGAAACGCTCGTAAAGTCAACAGGTGTCAGGCTAAAAACTCTCAATCCTTTGGAAGCAGATCCTCAAAATGATAAAAACTACCTAGAGAATCTAGAAGAAAACATGAGTATCTTGGCTAAAGAATTGAAATGAGAAGGTAAAGCTTAATCTAGCTGAACAATACAAAACAGAAACCTGCCTGTAAAGGTGGGTTTTTTTGGTGTGTGACAAAATATGATAATTATTTTTAAATTACCTATGTTCGTTTGAAAGTAAAAGTGGTAGTATAGTGAGGAGATAAGATTCTATTTTCCTGAGTTAAGTAGGGAAATGATCTGTAACATGAATTGAATGATGGGATATTGAGAAACGTATGGCAATGATAGAAGTAGAGCATCTTCAGAAAAATTTTGTGAAGGCTGTCAAGGAACCGGGATTGAAGGGGGCTTTGCGCTCCTTTATTCATCCTGAAAAGCAGACCTTTGAAGCGGTCAAGGATTTAACCTTTGAGGTTCCAAAAGGGCAGATTTTAGGCTTTATCGGGGCCAACGGTGCTGGGAAGTCGACAACCATCAAAATGCTGACAGGAATTCTGAAACCGACATCTGGTTTTTGTCGAATCAACGGCAAAATTCCGCAGGATAATCGTCAAGACTATGTCAAGGATATTGGAGTGGTCTTCGGACAACGAACCCAGCTATGGTGGGATTTGGCACTGCAAGAGACCTATACAGTCTTGAAGGAAATTTATGATGTGCCAGACTCGCTTTTCCATAAGCGCATGGACTTTTTGAATGAAGTCTTGGATTTGAAGGAATTTATCAAAGATCCCGTGCGGACTCTTTCACTTGGTCAACGGATGCGGGCGGACATTGCGGCTTCCTTACTTCATAATCCCAAGGTTCTCTTTTTAGATGAACCAACCATTGGGTTGGACGTTTCGGTCAAGGACAATATTCGTCGGGCTATCACCCAGATTAATCAGGAGGAAGAAACAACCATTCTCTTGACCACTCATGACCTGAGCGACATTGAGCAACTCTGTGATCGGATTTTTATGATTGACAAGGGGCAGGAGATTTTTGATGGAACGGTTAACCAGCTCAAGGAAACCTTTGGCAAGATGAAGACTCTCTCCTTTGAACTACTACCAGGTCAAAGTCACCTCGTTTCTCACTATGAAGATTTTTCGGATATGACCATTGATAGACAAGGAAACAGTCTCAATATTGAATTCGATAGTTCCCGCTACCAGTCGGCTGATATTATCAAGCAAACCCTGTCTGATTTTGAAATTCGTGATTTGAAGATGCTAGATACGGATATTGAGGATATTATCCGTCGCTTCTATCGAAAGGAGCTCTAAGATGGTCAAATTGTGGAGACGTTACAAACCCTTTATCAATGCAGGGGTTCAGGAGTTGATTACCTATCGAGTCAACTTTCTTCTCTATCGAATTGGCGATGTCATGGGAGCTTTTGTGGCCTTTTATCTCTGGAAGGCAGTCTTTGATTCCTCGCAAGAGTCCTTGATTCAGGGTTTCAGCATGGCAGATATCACCCTCTACATCATCATGAGTTTTGTGACCAATCTTTTGACCAAGTCGGATTCTTCCTTTATGATTGGGGAGGAGGTTAAGGATGGCTCCATTATCATGCGCTTGCTGAGACCAGTTCATTTTGCGGCCTCCTATCTCTTCACCGAACTTGGTTCCAAGTGGTTGATTTTTATTTCTGTTGGAGTTCCATTTCTATGTGTCATTGTATTGGTAAAAATCCTTTCTGGGCAAGGGATTGTAGAAGTGCTGGGATTAACTGTCCTTTATCTCTTTAGCTTAACGCTGGCCTACCTGATTAACTTTTTCTTTAATATCTGCTTTGGATTTTCAGCCTTTGTATTTAAAAATCTATGGGGTTCTAATCTACTCAAGACTTCTATAGTGGCCTTTATGTCGGGGAGTTTGATTCCCTTGGCTTTCTTTCCTAAAATTGTTTCAAATATTCTTTCCTTTTTGCCTTTTTCATCCTTGATTTACACTCCGGTTATGATTATCGTTGGGAAATACGATGCCAGTCAGATTCATCAAGCGCTTTTGCTACAGTTTTTCTGGCTCTTAGTGATGGTGGGCTTGTCTCAGTTGATTTGGAAAAGAGTCCAGTCATTTATCACCATTCAAGGAGGTTAGTATGAAAAAATATCAGCGCATGCATCTGATTTTTATCAGACAGTACATCAAGCAAATCATGGAATACAAGGTTGATTTTGTGGTTGGTGTTTTAGGTGTCTTCCTGACCCAAGGCTTGAACCTCTTGTTTCTCAATGTCATCTTTCAACACATCCCCTCGCTAGAAGGCTGGACCTTTCAAGAGATTGCCTTTATCTATGGTTTTTCCTTGATTCCCAAGGGACTGGACCATCTCTTTTTTGACAATCTCTGGGCACTGGGGCAACGATTGGTGAGAAAGGGAGAGTTTGACAAGTATCTGACTCGTCCTATCAATCCTCTCTTTCACATCCTAGTCGAGACTTTTCAGATTGATGCCTTGGGTGAGCTCTTGGTCGGTGGAATTTTACTAGCGACAACGTTCTCTAGCATTACTTGGACTATTCCCAAGTTCTTGCTTTTCCTAGTCTGCATTCCTTTTGCGACCCTGATTTATACTTCTTTGAAAATCGCGACAGCCAGTATCGCTTTTTGGACCAAGCAGTCAGGTGCTATGATTTACATTTTCTATATGTTTAATGATTTTGCCAAGTACCCGATTTCCATTTACAATTCGCTCCTTCGTTGGTTGATTAGTTTTATCGTTCCTTTTGCTTTTACAGCCTACTATCCTGCTAGCTATTTCTTGCAGGACAAAAATGGGCTCTTTAACATTGGTGGTTTGATTCTGATTTCCCTTGTTTTCTTTTTCATTTCGCTCAAACTCTGGGATAGGGGATTGGATGCCTACGAAAGTGCGGGTTCGTAAGATGGAAAATATGTTTAGTCCTAAAGCTTAAAACATGAAAGGATTTAAAGATGGTAGCGATTGAAGAAGTGAAGGAAGAAAAACAAAAGATGATAGCAGTCAGTGAAGTTTTAAAGGATCTACCAGAATGGTTTGGAATACCTGAAAGTACACAAGCTTACATTGAAGGAGCTAGGGATTTACAAGTTTGGGTTGCTTATCAGGAGAGTAAATTGGCTGGCTTTGTAAGCTTATCTTATTCTAGTGAAGATTGTGCAGAGATTGACTGCTTAGCTGTTAAGAAATTCTATCATAGAGCGGGAATTGGTAGTCAACTTCTAGAAGTTTTAGAAAAATCTGCTCGTCAAAAAGCATCCTATCTGCAAGTAAAAACGGTAGCACCAGGTTATTATCCTACCTATGACAGAACTAACGCTTTTTATCAGGCTCAGGGCTTTAAAAAGTTAGAAATTTTTCCTGAACTTTGGGATAAAAGCAACCCTTGTTTGATTTGGGTTAAGAAATTGTGAAATTCTAACTTGACAAAAAAACTCAAGATGCTAAAATAAAGGGGAAAAGACGCCGATTTAGCTCAGTTGGTAGAGCAACGCACTCGTAACGCGTAGGTCACAGGTTCGATCCCTGCAATCGGCAGAAAGAAAACCAGCAACTTTTTCATGGGTTGCTGGTTTTGTTTATCTAATTCTTATAAAGAAGTAAGAAAAGTTAGACCGCCTAATATCACTCCTGCCGCATTGGGAATGATAAGGATCCAGTCTTTTTTAGGTTCTTTGGTCCAACCATAGATTACCCAAATTAAACAAGAAACTGCTGCGAATAGTGGTTGGAATGGTTGAGCTTTTTCTCCTTGCAAGTTAGCGATAATTTGTGGAATATATGCAATAAAGACAAGAATCCCAATAAAAGCTCCAATAGATCCGACAAAGCGATTAATTTTTTGTTTAGACATATAGTACCTCCTGAGGTACTATTATATCAGAAGGAAAAAAGTTTTCAAATTTGTTTGATCATAAAATAAGACAGATATTCAATATGTGTAAGTCGTGCTTTTATACTAAACGAATCTATTGGAGAGTCTAGGATGAGAAATCAAATTTGCTTAACATTTTTTGAGAAGGGTAAGCTACCACTTAGTTATCAAAAATAACCACTTACTGAAAATGCCTTGTTTCTTTTTTGAAAATTGTTATAATGAAGTCAGAAGCAAGGAAAGGAGTGGCTATGAAGATTAGGATTGAGCTTGATACAGATATGGCAGAAACTGAAGTCGTTATCCGAACGGCTCAATATGGTGAAGAGGTGGCTCGGATTCAAGCAGCTCTTGAACAAGCCAACCGTCAACCGATAGCTTTCTATAAGGATACAAGTGAATATTTTGTCGATTTGAAGAATATTTTATTTTTTGAAACGGATGCTACCAAAATTTATGCTCATAGCAGGGATGATGCTTATGAAGTCAAATTGAAGCTATACGAATTAGAAGAGAGACTTCCGGCATATTTCTGTCGCATTTCAAAGTCTACTATTGCCAATGCCAAGGCTATTTACGCTTTGGATAAATCATTTTCGGGAACCAGTACTATCCAATTTTATGACACACATAAACAAGTGCACGTTTCCCGACACTACTATCAAATTTTAAAAGAAAAGTTAAACGAAACGAGGTAATTTTCATGAAAAAAACAATTTTTGGAATCGGCTTTTTAGTCTTGGCAGCTTGGGTTCTGCTGCAGGGGAATTTTGGGATTCCTGCCTTCAATTTTAATATTTGGCCCATGCTAGTAGTTGCAATGTTTGCCTATTTCGCCTTGGAAAATTTCTTAGAAAGAGACTTTGGCACTGGGCTGATCATGGCAGTTATTGCGCTGATTATTGCCAATGCCGTTTACCACTTTTTAGCTATTTCAACAGGAACCTTGGTTTTGGGTGGTATTCTGGCTTGCATCGGTCTCAATATGATTTTCAAGCCCCGGCGCATTTTTAAGGGGCGTATCTTCTCAACTGCCTCTTCTTCCTCAAAAGATGATATTGCTTTTGGCAGCGGCACGCGCTATATCAACTCAGATAACTTCACCTATGAAAAGTTAGACTGTGCTTTTGGCAGTGCATCGGTTTATTTTGATAATGCGACTATCGAAGGGGACTCAGCAACTTTTGAAGTGGATCTGTCTTTTGGCAGTGTGATGCTTTATGTGCCCAGCGACTGGCGTGTAGAGCTGGATGTAGATAATGCCTTTGGCTCTGTCTACAATCCCCGCAATGTCAATGAAAAGAGAAAAACTCTCTATGTCAAAGGCAACGTAGCTTTCGGTTCTTTGAAGATTAGCTATGTTTAGGAAAACGGATTAATTTCGAAACTTTGGACAAATGTACTTGTCAAACGTCAAGTTTTTTGGTAATATAGGAAGGTATGTGGTGCTAGCACATCCGTAATATTAGATCTAATAGGAGGAAACACGATAATGGCTAAAGTATGTTACTTTACTGGTCGTAAGACTGTATCAGGAAACAACCGCTCTCACGCGATGAACCAAACAAAACGCGCTGTTAAACCAAATCTTCAAAAAGTTACTGTTTTGATTGACGGTAAACCTAAAAAAGTTTGGGCTTCAGCTCGTGCCCTTAAATCAGGTAAAGTTGAACGCGTTTAATTTTTATTTAAAAGGATGGAAATTTTCCGTCCTTTTTTGCTTGTAAATTTCCGCCTAGACAGTTGATTTAGACCCTTCCTCTTTTACACCCTGTATAAAATATGGTAGAATAAACTATAAAATACTTTTGAGGTACAAATTATGACTGTGAAAATTAATACAAAAGATGGTCAAATTGAGCTGACTGATGATGTGATTGCGACAATCGTCGGCGGTGCAGCGACTGAAATTTTTGGTGTAGTTGGCATGGCCAGCAAAAATGCAATCAAGGATAATTTTCAAGCCCTTTTAGGAAAAGAAAACTATGCTAAGGGCGTGGTTGTGAAAGCGACTGATGAAGGTGATATCGCAGTTGATGTCTACACTGTGTTAAGCTATGGAGTCAAAATCAGCGAAGTTTCCAAAAACATCCAAGAGCGTGTTAAATTCAGTTTGGAAAACAAGCTCGGAATTACTGCCCATGCAGTGAATGTTTATATCCAAAATATTAAAGTCGTAGGAGAATAATCGTGGCAAATATTACTACTAGTTTATTCCAAGAAATGGTGCAGGCAGCATCTACTCGCTTAAATAAACAGGCTGAATATGTAAACTCTTTGAATGTCTTCCCAGTTCCAGACGGAGATACAGGGACCAACATGGGCATGACCATTGAAAATGGTGCTAAGGAAGTGTCAGATAAGTCTGCTTCAACAGTTGGAGAAGCGGCAGGTATCTTTGCCAAAGGTCTTTTGATGGGCGCGCGTGGTAACTCAGGAGTTATCACTTCCCAGCTTTTCCGCGGTTTTTCTCAAAGTGTGAAAGAGCATGAAGAGCTGACTGGTGAAGATCTAGCTCTGGCCTTTCAGTCTGGTGTAGAAGTGGCTTACAAGGCAGTTATGAAGCCGGTTGAGGGAACGATTTTGACTGTTTCCCGCGGTGCGGCTATCGGAGCCAAGAAGAAAGCTGAAGTCACTAATGATGCTGTAGAAGTTATGAAAGCAGCTCTTGAAGGAGCAAAGGCTGCTTTGGCTAAGACACCGGATATGCTGCCGGTTCTGAAAGAAGTCGGTGTTGTGGACTCTGGCGGTCAAGGGTTGGTCTTTATCTACGAAGGCTTCCTGTCTGCTCTTACAGGCGAATATATTGCTTCCGAGGACTTCGTGGCGACACCTGCGACCATGTCTGAGATGATTAATGCTGAGCATCATAAGTCTGTAGCTGGCCATGTTGCGACAGAAGACATCACTTTCGGCTATTGTACTGAAATCATGGTGGCCCTTAAGACAGGACCAACCTATGTAAAAGATTTTGATTATGATGAGTTCCGCAACTACCTAAACGATTTGGGAGATTCCCTGTTGGTAGTCAACGATGATGAAATCGTCAAAGTCCATGTCCATACTGAAGATCCAGGATTGGTTATGCAGGAAGGTCTCAAGTACGGTAGTTTGGTCAAGGTCAAGGTTGACAATATGCGCAACCAACACGAAGCCCAGGTTGAAAAGGAAGAGCGCTCAGCTAAGCCGGCTCAAGAAAAAGAGTTTGCGATTATTGCTGTAGTGGCTGGTGATGGTCTGGCTGAAATCTTTAAGGCTCAGGGAGTTGACTATATCATCTCTGGCGGTCAAACTATGAACCCATCAACAGAAGACTTCATCAAAGCTGTGGAGCAAGTCAATGCTCGTAATATTATTATCTTGCCAAACAATAAAAACATCTTCATGGCAGCCCAATCAGCAGCAGAAGTGATTGAACAGCCTGCAGCTGTTATTGAGACTCGCACGATCCCTCAAGGTTTGACCAGTCTCCTAGCTTTTGATGGCAGCAAGACTATTGAGGAAAACCAAGAGCGTATGACTGCAGCCTTGGCAGAAGTAGTCAGCGGCAGCGTGACGACTGCGGTTCGTGATACGACGATTGATGGCTTGGAAATTCATGAGAATGACAACCTCGGTATGGTGGATGGCAAGATTGTTGTTTCTAATCCAGACATGCTGACAGCTTTGAAAGAAACGTTCAGCAAGATGCTGGATGAAGACAGCGAGATTGTCTCTATCTATATCGGTGAAGACGGCAGCGAAGAGTTGGCTAGCAGTCTTGCTCAAGATTTAATGGAACAATTCGAGGATGTTGAAGTAGAAATTCATCAGGGCAGTCAGCCGGTTTATCCATATATTTTTAGTGTTGAATAGCATAAAAAGGCAATCGAAAGGTTGCCTTTTGTCATTTTATAGAAAATACTTAGACAAGAAACTGGTATTATGTTATACTGTAACAAATAAAAAGTAAAAAAGGTGAACTATGAAAAAATTTTTCATTCTTGTTATTTCTGCTTCGGTACTCTTGACGGGCTGTGTGCTTCCTAGCTTCAGCAAGCATCGTCCTAGACATTCTTCTGAATCAGCAGCTTCTTCTAGGCGGACTAAATCTAGCTCCAGCTCCAGCTCTAGCAAGTCATCCAGTTCTTCTTCCGAAAGTACAGAGATTGTCTCTAAAACCTTGGTTGGAGACATTGAAGAAATTCATCATCGTGATACAATTACCTATCAGGGCAAGAAAATCTTGAATCTTCGGATGGAATTGCTCACTTCCTTGCCAGAAGAAGCTAGTGCGGCATCAGCTACTTTGACTCCAGAGGAAATGACGACTATCATTCGTGAAGGAATGCAGTCTGATTCAAACTATGTAGCAGCTAAGAGTTTGGAAGGTGTTAATATTGATTATTCAGTTACAGCAGAGAAGAAATTGCAGACCTTGATTGAAATTGATTTGCAAAAGGTCAATGTCGAAGAGGTGGAAAAGAACAGTTTCTTCCAAGGTTTTGGACTGAAGGATATTAAGGATATTACACCTGAGATGTTCATTCTGAGTCTGAAGCTCAATGGTCTCAAAGAAGAGGTGCAGAGCTAAAGTTTAAAAAGCGTTTGTCTCTCATCTTACAAATTGAGTAGCTAGTCTATTGAAAAATTTTTTAGATTAGGCTGCTTTAATTCCAGCTTCTATCTAAATTGCAACAGACATACAACTAGTCGGCTCCTCTCAACGAGGGGGACCGGCTTTTTTTGTGTCTTCATTCAGAAGGGAGATAAACAGATTATTCCAATATTTGCTGGCTTTGTGCTCTAAAAGCGGAATAGTGACATTTGTCATGTCAGCTGGTGACAAAATCAACTAGTAGGAAAAATTTCTTTGCCTTATAATATAGTTAACAAAATGATAAAAGGTTGCTGTAGGCATTGAAAAAGCGATAGTGCTTAGTATTCTTCCGGCTTTGGAAAAATAAAGGAAAGATGCACATACGGTTTATCAAATCAAAGGAGGAGCAAAATGGAACTGATTGAAGTAAAGAAGCTTTCAAAAAGCATTCACGGTAAGGAGATTTTAAAGGATATTTCGTTTGAAATCTCTCAAGGTGACTGTGTGGCCTTGATTGGTCCCAACGGAGCAGGGAAAACAACTCTCATGGACTGTTTGTTGGGCGATAAGTTTCTGACAGCAGGTCAGGCAAGGATTCAGGGACTAAAGCCTACTGAAAATCATCTCAAGCAGTCGGTAGCGATTTTACCACAGGAAAATACAGTGGTGGAGGATTTGAAGGTCAAGGAACTCTTGACGTTCTTCCAAGCTATTTATCCAAATAGTCTGTCTGATCAAGAAATTGATGACTTGCTGCAATTTACAGACAAGCAAAAGAATCAGTTGGCCAGCAAGCTGTCTGGTGGACAAAAGCGTCTCTTCTCTTTTGTTCTGAGTCTGATTGGCCGTCCTAAGATTCTGTTCTTGGACGAACCGACTTCTGCTATGGACACCTCTACTCGTCAGCATTTCTGGGAAATTGTTAATCAGCTCAAGCAGCAGGGAGTGACCATCGTTTATTCTTCGCACTATATCGAAGAAGTCGAGCATACGGCAGATCGGATTTTGGTGCTGCACAAGGGCGAGTTGATTCGGGACACGACGCCTTATGCCATGCGCAGTGAGGAGCAGGAAAAACACTTTACCTTGCCGCTGACTTATCAGTCTGTGCTGGAAAAACTGGATAATGTGACTGATTTAGAAATCAAGCAAAAGGCTTTATCTTTTGCTACTAGGGATGCTGGACAGGTCTGGCAGGTTCTTCAGGAAAACGGCTGTACAATCGAAGAGATTGAAGTACGTAACCGTACCCTCTTGGATAGTATTTTTGAAACGACACAAGAATAGGAGAGTAATCATGAAAAATATGGCAAGTCTTATGAAGATTGAGTTGATTTTAATGAAGCGGCAGGCTGCTTATTATCTCTTGTCTATTGGTCTGCCCAGCGTCTTTTACCTGATTTTCTCAGGAATGATGTCTGGAAGTGATACGCCTGAACATGTGCTTCGAGGCTACCTTTTCTCTATGACTCTTTTTAGTATCATGTCTAGTGCCTTCTTTAGCATTCCAAGCACTTTGCAGTCTGATAAAAATAATAACTGGCAAAAAATGATTCAGCACTCGCCGATTTCTATGGTAAAATATTATATATCAAAGCTTTGCAGTACGCTGTTGACTTTTATGCTTTCCATAATCGTAGTCTTCTCGATTGGGCATTTTGTTCGCGGGGTTAATCTGCCAATGGTGGACTGGTTTCTTATTGCCTTGATCCTTCTGGTAGGAAGTGTGGTCTTTATTGCCATGGGTGTATTGGTCAGCCTCTTGCCAAGTGCTCAACTCATGTCTGTAGTGGGCAATATTGTCTATATGGCACTGGCTGTTCTGGGCGGTCTATGGTTCCCTCTGACTATGTTTCCAAAATGGCTCCAGCCAATCGGTAAGTTGACGCCAAGTTATCAACTGATGCAAGTCGTGTCTTCTTATCTAGAACACCATCAGTTCAATGGCAAGGCAGCTTTGATTGTTCTGATTTATACGGTTTTGGTCAGCATTCTTGTGCTGCAGCTCAAAAAGCGAATTGAGGTAAAATAAAAGCATGTGGGAAAAGCTTAAACAAGTCCACTATATGTTTCATATTGCGCTGGTCTTTATCATCTTTCCAGTGGCGGGAGTAATCAGCGGGGAATACCCGCTTTTCCTCTTGCTCTGGACAGCTATTTTTGTTGTGGCTTACTATGCGGTCTTGTTAAGTAACCATCGCCTTATCCAGTTTTTTTCTTGGTGGCTCTTGATTTCTTACATATATTATAGTTCTGTCTTCTTAAATACAGGTTTTACCTGGTATATTTTTTATCTATCTAATCTGCTAATTTACGAACTGGATGATATTTCTTTTAAATCCTGGCGTTTTTTGACCTTTATCGCCTTGCAGCCTGCTATTGTACTAACTAATTATTTGATGGGCAATGTTGGTCCAACAGAATTGCTTTTCTATATTGTAATCTTTCTCTTTTCGGATGGTATGACATTTGGTCTCTATCGGATTCAGACGGCAGAGCAGATCAAGGAAGAAAAGGTCAAGCAAAATGCCCAGCTGAATCTTTTCCTGGCAGAAAATGAGCGGAATCGGATTGGCCGTGACTTACATGATAGTCTAGGGCATACCTTTGCTATGCTCAGTGTTAAGGCGGAGCTGGCTCAGCAGTTTTTGCAGATGGAAGCCTATGACAAGGCAGCAAAAGAACTGCAGGAAGTGCAAGAGATCAGCAAGAAGTCCATGGCTGATGTTCGGCGGATTATTAATGATCTAAAGAATCGGACGCTGGACGAGGAACTAGTGACCATTCGTGCCATGCTGGAGATGAGCGGTGTTCAGGTAGAAATGGATAACCAGCTCAATGTTGCCAGTGTCCCACCGAGTCAGCAGTCAACAATCAGTATGATTTTGCTGGAGGCTGCTACCAATATTATCAAGCATGCCAAGGCTAAAAAGAGTAATTTTTCTTTGGTAAAGAAAAACGAAAAGCTTATTTTAGACATTCAGGATGATGGTTGTGGTTTTCAGAAGCTGACCGGACGGGAGTTGCATAGTATTCGAGAGCGGCTGTCTGCCTTATCAGGAAAGCTTGAGATTCTTAGCAGCCAAGATCCAACATGGATTCGAATTGAATTGCCATACGGAGGGAAGGAAGCATGAAACTTTTGTTAGCAGAAGATCAAAGTATGCTGAGAGATGCCTTAGCTCAGCTCTTGCAGCTGCAGCCAGATGTCGAAGAAGTCTATCAGGCCGCAGATGGGCAGAAGGCTATTGACTGTCTTAGCTCAGAAACTGTTGATGTAGCTATTTTGGACGTGGAAATGCCCCACCAAACCGGCCTAGACGTTCTCGAATGGGTCAAGGCCAATCGACCCAACATCAAGGTCATCATCGTCACAACCTTCAAGCGACCGGGCTACTTTGAGCGAGCTGTTAAGGCGGATGTAGATGCTTATGTGCTCAAAGAGCGCAGCATTGCGGATTTGATGAAGACCATCCATACCGTTCTAGATGGGCAAAAGGAATATTCGCCGGAATTGATGGAGGTGCTAATGACCAGTAGGAACCCTCTCTCTCAGCAGGAGAGGCTAGTCCTGCAAGCTGCGGCGACTGGCCTATCCAATAAAGAAATTGCTGAAAAACTCTTCCTGTCAAATGGAACGGTTCGTAACTATATGTCTGCTATTTTGACCAAGCTAGATGCTGAAAATCGAACAGAAGCCGTCCGAATTGGCCAAGAGCAAGGCTGGTTATAGCTGGTAGAATCAGTTTTTTAGAAAAGATGAGGAGCGGGAGCTTTCCCATAAACGGAACATTTGAGAGCTAATAATTCTAATGAAAGGTCAGTACTATAAATATAGTTCTGGCTTTTTATCTTTTATTAGAAAAAAAACATTCGGATTTAGAGAAAAAATGTAGAAAAACATTCTGCATGGCTTGCAATTTTTTTCAAAAATGTTATCATAGTAGAAAGCTTTTTGAATTTTTAGAAAATTGTAAATAAATGAAAGGGGAAGAATGGAGAAAATCAAATTAGAAACTTCTAAGACAGGTTCAGAGCTTGTTTTGGAAACCTTGAAAAATCTTGGTGTTGATACGATTTTTGGCTATCCCGGTGGCGCTGTACTGCCGCTTTATGATGCTATTTATAGTTTTGAAGGCATCCGTCATATTCTAGGCCGCCATGAGCAAGGCTGTGTTCACGAAGCAGAAGGCTATGCTAAGTCTACTGGGAAAATCGGAGTTGCAGTTGTGACTAGCGGTCCGGGAGCGACTAATGCCATTACCGGTATTGCGGACGCCATGAGTGATAGCGTCCCCCTTTTAGTCTTTACTGGTCAGGTAGCCAAGGCTGGGATCGGTAAAGATGCTTTTCAGGAAGCGGATATTGTTGGGATTACGACTCCTATTACCAAGTACAATTATCAGGTGCGGGAGACGGCAGACATTCCGCGTATTATTACAGAAGCTATTCACATTGCGACGACAGGTCGTCCTGGGCCAGTCGTTATTGATTTGCCTAAGGATGTCTCGGCTCTGGAAACGGACTTTATCTACGACAGCAAGTTGCATCTGCCGAGTTACCAGCCGACTATTGAGCCCAATGAATTGCAGATTAAGAAGATTATCAAGCAAATCTCTAAGGCTAAAAAGCCGGTCCTTCTTTCGGGAGGGGGTATCAGTTATGCCGAGGCAGCAGCGGAATTGGTTGCGTTTGCGGAGCGTTATCAGATTCCAGTGGTCACTAGCTTGTTGGGGCAAGGGACCATTGCGACAGACCATCCTTTGTTCTTAGGTATGGGTGGAATGCACGGTTCTTTTGCGGCCAATATTGCTATGACTGAGGCTGACTTTATGATTAGTATCGGCTGCCGCTTTGATGATCGTCTGACCGGTAATCCGAAAACCTTTGCCAAGAACGCTAAAGTAGCACATATTGATATTGACCCAGCGGAAATTGGAAAAATTATCAGCGTAGATATTCCTATCGTAGGGGATGCTAAGAAAGCCCTGCAGATGTTGCTGAATGAAGAGCAGGTGCATAATAATACCAGCAAGTGGATTGACAAAGTAACGCAAGATAAGGAACGAGTTCGCTCATATGATAAGAAAGAACGTGTTGTACAGCCTCAAGCTGTCATTGAGCGCGTTGGTGAGCTGACCAAGGGTGATGCCATCGTTGTAACAGACGTTGGTCAGCACCAGATGTGGGCTGCCCAATATTATCCTTATAAAAACGAGCGTCAACTGGTAACGTCTGGTGGTCTAGGAACCATGGGCTTCGGTGTTCCAGCAGCGATTGGGGCTAAGATTGCCAACCCGGATAAGGAAGTGGTGCTCTTTGTTGGAGATGGTGGCTATCAGATGACAAACCAAGAGATGGCTATTCTCAATATCTATAAGATTCCGATTAAGGTCATCATGCTTAACAACCATTCGCTAGGCATGGTGCGCCAGTGGCAGGAAGCTTTCTATGATGGTCGTACCTCTGAGTCTGTCTTTGAAACATTGCCAGATTTCCAGCTCATGGCTCAGGCTTATGGTGTTAAATCCTATAAATTTGACGATCCAGAGACTATTGTCCAGGATTTGGAAGTCCTGAAGGAAGATATACCGATGTTTATTGAGGTAGATATTTCTCGCAAGGAGCACGTTCTTCCAATGGTGCCAGCTGGCAAGAGCAATCATGAGATGTTGGGGGTGAAGTTCCATGCGTAGAATGTTGACAGCTAAACTCCAAAACCGTTCGGGGGTTCTGAACCGCTTCACGGGTGTCCTTTCCAGACGTCAGGTTAATATCGAGAGTATCTCAGTCGGAACGACGGAAAATCCAGAAGTATCCCGTATCACCATCATCATTGATGTGGCTTCATTGGCAGAAGTCGAGCAGATTATCAAGCAGCTCAATCGTCAGATTGATGTGATTCGGGTTCGAGATATCACAGACCGTCCTCACTTGGAGCGTGAAGTGATTCTGGTTAAGGTCTCGGCTCCAGCTGATAAGCGAGCAGAGATTCTGTCTATTATCCAGCCATTCCGGGCAACAGTTGTGGATGTAGCACCTAGCTCCATTACCGTTCAGATGACTGGTGATGCGGAGAAGAGCGAGGCTCTACTTCGAGTCATTCGCCCATATGGTATTAAAAATATTGCTCGGACTGGAGCGACAGGCTTTACCCGAGATTAAATCAAACCTTTAATTTGTTAAAACCGCCTAACAGGCAATAAAAATAGAAAAGAGAGTAAAACTTATGGCAGTAACAATGGAATACGAAAAAGATGTAAAAGTAGCAGCGCTTGACGGTAAGAAAATTGCCGTAATCGGCTATGGATCACAAGGTCATGCTCATGCGCAAAACTTGCGCGATACAGGCCACGATGTGATTATCGGTGTTCGTCCTGGTAAGTCATTTGACAAGGCTAAAGAAGACGGCTTTGATACTTATACAGTAGCAGAAGCAGCTAAATTGGCTGATGTTATCATGATTTTGGCTCCAGATGAAATCCAACAAGATCTTTATGAAGCAGAAATCGCTCCAAACTTGGAAGCTGGAAACGCAGTTGGATTTGCTCATGGTTTTAACATCCATTTTGAATTTATCAAAGTTCCTGCCGATGTAGATGTCTTTATGTGTGCACCGAAAGGCCCTGGTCACTTGGTTCGCCGTACTTTCGAAGAAGGTTTTGGTGTACCAGCTCTGTATGCAGTCTACCAAGACGCTACTGGAAATGCCAAAGACATCGCAATGGACTGGTGTAAAGGTGTTGGTGCGGCTCGTGTTGGTTTGCTTGAAACAACTTACAAAGAAGAAACTGAAGAAGATCTTTTTGGTGAACAAGCTGTCCTTTGTGGTGGTTTGACTGCCCTTATCGAAGCAGGTTTTGAAGTCTTGACAGAAGCAGGCTATGCCCCAGAATTGGCTTACTTTGAAGTTCTTCATGAAATGAAACTGATCGTTGACTTGATCTATGAAGGTGGCTTCAAGAAGATGCGTCAATCTATCTCAAATACAGCCGAATATGGTGACTATGTATCTGGTCCGCGCGTGATTACTGAGCAAGTCAAAGAAAACATGAAGGCGGTCTTGGCTGATATCCAAAACGGTAAATTTGCGAACGACTTCGTTGATGACTATAAAGCTGGTCGTCCAAAACTGACTGCTTACCGCGAGCAAGCTGCTAATCTGGAGATTGAGAAGGTCGGTGCAGAATTGCGTAAAGCAATGCCATTCGTTGGTAAAAACGACGACGATGCTTTCAAGATTTACAATTAAGGTAAAGAGCAGATAAGACATTAGGGGTTGGAATGCGAATTCCCAGCCCCTTGTTTTGCTTGATAGAGAATAAACTGGAGAGACAGGGAAGGAAAAAATATGCTCAGAGCAAAAGATATCACTCATGCTCATAAAGTGTTAAAAGATGTGGTTGTCAATACTCCGCTTGACTACGACCACTATTTGTCGGAGAAGTACCATGCCAAGATTTACCTGAAGAAGGAAAATATGCAGCGGGTACGCTCTTTTAAACTCCGCGGGGCTTATTATGCCATTTCTCAACTTAATGAAGAGGAACGTCAGCGTGGGGTTGTCTGTGCTTCTGCGGGAAATCACGCCCAAGGAGTGGCCTATACTTGTAAGGAAATGAAAATTCCAGCAACTATTTTTATGCCCATCACGACTCCTCAGCAGAAGATTGGCCAGGTCCGCTTCTTTGGTGGTGAATTTGTGGAAATTAAATTGGTCGGAGATACCTTTGATGCTTCGGCCAAGGCTGCGCTTGACTATACTAAGGCTGAAAATCGCACCTTTATCGATCCTTTTGATAATGATGATGTCCAAGCTGGTCAAGGGACTGTAGCCTATGAAATCTTAGATGAGGCCAAGAGAGAAGCTATCGATTTTGATGCAGTTTTAGTACCAGTTGGCGGCGGCGGCCTGATATCAGGAGTCTCAACCTATATCAAAGAAAGTCAGCCAGATATCGAAGTTATTGGTGTGGAAGCCAACGGTGCCCGCAGTATGAAAGCAGCTTTTGAAGCTGGAGGTCCGGTCAAGCTTAAAGAAATCGACAAATTTGCGGACGGCATCGCAGTACAGAAGGTTGGTGAGTCAACCTATGAGGTTACACAAAAGAATGTTCAAAATCTTATCGGTGTAGATGAAGGGCTTATTTCAGAGACCATTATTGACCTATACTCCAAGCAAGGGATTGTCGCAGAGCCAGCTGGTGCGGCAAGTGTTGCTGCTTTGGAAGTGCTGAGCGAGTATATCAAGGGGAAGACTATCTGCTGCATTATCTCAGGTGGAAACAATGACATCAACCGTATGCCAGAGATGGAAGAACGGGCACTTATTTATGATGGTATCAAGCATTATTTCGTGGTCAACTTCCCGCAGCGTCCGGGTGCCCTGAGGGAATTTGTAAATGATATTTTAGGGCCTAATGACGATATCACTCGTTTTGAATATATCAAGCGGGCGAGTAAGGGAACGGGACCAGTTTTGATTGGTATTTCTCTGGCAGATAAGCATGATTATGCTTCTTTGATTAACCGTATTGAGCAGTTTGATCCGTCCTTTATCAATCTGAACGGGAATGAAACACTCTACAATATGCTTGTCTAATTGTAAATATATTTTAGCCTAATTTGTATGCTTTTATTTGAAACTGCAAATTAAATATGTTAGAATATACTATAGTGAATCAAGGAGGCTTGAACATGTTGTTTATTCCATTTTTCTTTATCATATTGATTATAATCTTTATATTCTTGCTGCTTAGTGCAGTCTATGTGGTTCGTCAGCAATCTGTGGCAATCATTGAACGTTTTGGACGTTACCACAAAACCAGCAGCAGCGGTATCAATTTCCGTCTTCCTTTAGGGATTGACAAGATAGCGGCTCGCGTCCAACTTCGTTTGCTGCAGAGCGAGATTGTCGTTGAGACCAAGACACAGGATAATGTTTTCGTAACTATGAATGTTGCGACCCAGTATCGTGTAAATGAGAACAACGTGATTGACGCTTATTACAAACTTATGCGACCAGAAGCACAGATTAAGTCCTATATTGAAGATGCCCTTCGTTCCTCCGTTCCAAAACTGACCTTGGATGAGCTCTTTGAAAAGAAGGACGAAATTGCCCTAGAGGTCCAAAAACAGGTAGCTGAAGAAATGTCGACCTATGGCTATATCATTGTCAAAACCTTGATTACCAAGGTTGAGCCTGATGCTGAAGTTAAACAGTCTATGAACGAAATCAATGCGGCGCAGCGTAAGCGTGTGGCTGCTCAGGAATTGGCTGAAGCAGATAAGATTAAGATTGTGACAGCCGCCTCTGCAGAAGCTGAGAAAGACCGTCTTCATGGGGTTGGTATCGCTGAGCAGCGGAAGGCCATTGTGGATGGTTTGGCTGACTCCATCAAAGAATTGAAGGGGGCCAATATTGAGTTGACAGAAGAGCAGATTATGTCTATCCTTTTGACCAACCAGTACCTGGATACGCTGAATAATTTTGCAGATAGTTCGGGTAATAATACTATCTTCCTTCCAGCAAATCCAGAAGGTGTCGAAAGTATTCGGACTCAGATACTTTCAGCCCTCAAAGCTAAGTAAAGAAAATTCAGAATTATTTAATTTGTTCGAATTTGGTTTGTTTAAGTTGACAAACTGTATAAAAACAATTATAGTAGTTGATGTAGCTAGAATAGAGAGGAGTAAGAAATGGCTAAATCTAATTTCGAGAAAGTAGAATCTGTTGTTAGTTGGGTACGTGATAAGAAGATCACCGGTTACCGTATTAGTAAAGAAACAAATGCACGTGAAATGTCTATCATTGCTCTTGCTCAAGGACGTGCAAAAGTGAAAAATATCTCTTTTGAAACAGCTCTTGGCTTGATTGATTTCTACGACAAAAACCATGAAAAATTTGAAGACTAAACTTCAAAATCGTGCAACTGATATTGCTCATTAAATAAAAAAAGGAATCTGGACTTAGTTCCAGATTCCTTTTTGCTTTTGAAAATAGAAGTAATTTAGCTGAGGAATCGTTGCAAGAATTCTTTGGTTCTTTCTTCTTTTGGATTTGTGAAGATATCCTGCGGACTGCCAGATTCAGCAATGACGCCTTTATCCATAAAGATGACACGGCTGGAGACATCACGGGCAAATTCCATCTCGTGGGTTACGATTATCATAGTCAGCCCTTCCTGAGCCAGTTCTTTCATGATTTTCAGAACTTCACCAACCATTTCAGGGTCGAGGGCTGAAGTCGGCTCGTCAAAGAGGATAGCATCAGGATTCATGGAGAGGGCACGGGCAATAGCGACTCGCTGCTTCTGACCGCCTGAGAGTTGCTTAGGCTTGGCCTGCCAGTATTGCTCGCCCATTCCAACCTTCTTGAGGTTTTCTTTGGCAATTTTTTCGGCTTCTGACCGTTCTTTTTTCAGAACTGTTGTCTGAGCGACGATGGTATTTTCCAGAACATTAAGATTTTCAAAGAGATTGAAAGACTGAAAGACCATGCCCAGCTTTTCACGGTAATGGGTCAGATTATAGTTCTCTGCCAAGACATTCTTACCTCGGTAGAAAATCTGACCACCGGTTGGTGTCTCCAAAAGATTAATAGAGCGCAGGAAGGTTGACTTTCCGCTGCCAGAGCTGCCGATGATGGAAATCACTTCTCCTTTATGAACAGTGAGGGAGATGTCCTTGAGGACTTCGTTTTCACCGTAGGACTTTTTGAGGTTTTTAATTTCTAAAATGGTTTCTGTCATGATTTTACTTCTCCTGTTTGCATTTGATTGGCACCTGTCGTGTAGTTGTCTGTGTCAAAGCGTTTTTCAACATAGCGCAGGATGCGTGTCACGCTGAATGTCAGGACAAAGTAGATTACAGCGATGATAGTAAAGGTTTGGAAGTACTGGTAAGTCTGGGTAGCGATAGTATTTCCAGAGAAATAAAGCTCAACTACCGAGATAACGTTCAACACGGATGTATCCTTGATGTTGATGACAAATTCGTTACCAGTTGCGGGCAGAATATTGCGGACAACCTGAGGCAGTACAATCTTGCGCATGGTCTGGCCATGGGTCATACCCAGTGCTGTTGCGGCCTCGAATTGCCCCTTATCAACGGCAAAGATACCACCGCGGACAATCTCGCTCATATAAGCTCCAGTATTGATGGAGACGATGAAAATGGCAGCGATAGTCCGGTCGATAGAAATTCCAAAAGCCTGGGCTGTTCCGTAATAGATAACCATAGACTGAACAATCATTGGAGTTCCGCGGAAAATCTCAATATAGACATTTAAGAACCAGCCGAAGATTTTTTGCAGTGATGCCAGGAGTTTATTCTTAGAAGCTGGTGCCGTCCGATAAACGCCAATCAGCAGTCCGATGATGAGACCTGCGATGGTCCCTGTAATCGAAATGAGTAGAGTCAAACCAGCTCCGCGTAGGAATTGAGGCCAGTTTTCAGCCAGGATCTTAGCCACTTGACTGAAGAATGATTCATTCGTTGTTTCACTATCCGTATCAACAGGCTGTTTCTGAATCATCTCATCCATCAGCTTGACTTGATCATTAGTAGTAATCTTAGCGATTGCTGCATTAGCTTGCTCGATACGACTGTCATCCTTGCGCATACCAATGGCAATAGAAGCATCCTCTTCACCAACTTCAAAGCCTTTCTCAAATTGAATCATTTTGAAGTTTGAGTTGGCAGTCTCGGCAGTCAAGGCTTCTGGCCGCTCAGAGATATAGCCATCAATAACGCCGGATTCCAAGGCTTGACGCATCTGAGCAAAATCGCCCATAGCTGTTTCTTTTTTGGCACCAGGCAGTTGGTCAATGAGATTGTAGAGGTAAACTCCTTGCTGGGAAGTGATTTTAGCGTCTTTGAAGTCTTCTAGAGTCTTAGCAGATGCATATTTTCCATCTTTACGAACTAGGAGAACTGGTTCGCTGGTGTAGTAACTGTTGGAAAAGGCGATTTCCTTTTTCCGCTCGGCAGTTGGGCTCATACCCGCAATAATCATGTCAATTTTGCCAGAAGTCAGAGCAGGAATTAAGCCATTCCAGGAAGTTTTGACAACCAGAGGTTCCTTGCCCATCTCTTGAGCAATTTTTTTGGCAATCTGCACATCGTATCCGTTGGCATATTGGTTGGTGCCTTCGATTTTTACAGCACCGTTGGAATCGTCATCTTGAGTCCAGTTGAAGGGGGCGTAGGCTGCCTCCATACCGATTCTCAGGTAGTCATCGGCTTGGATAACTTGGGCTGTTCCTAAAGCGACCAGGAGGGCAGTAAATAAAGTGAGTAATAATTTCTTCATGGGTTTCTCCTGCTTATCTAATAATAGTTCTTCCTATTCTATCGAAAATTACCGTTCTTTTCAATCCAAGTAAGCCCTTACTTGATAAAAATGATATAATAGAACAAAATATCTGTAAAGAGAGGTTGAGTATGAAACGATATTTTTATCTCCTGTTAGTATTATTTTCCTGCCTTTGTTTTGGTCGGGTTGTCTCGGCTGTTGACTATGATATTGAATCCTATCAAGGCGATCTGGCCTTGCGTGAGGACAATACAGCTACCTACACAGAGAAAGTGACCTACAAGTTTAATGACGACTATAATGGTCAGATTGTTTCGCTGGGCTCTGCTGGAAAGATGCCTAATGGCTTTGCCATTGATGGGAATCCGACGGTCTCGGTTCTGACGAATGGTGAACCAGATATGGACATTAACCCCCAAGTCAAAGACTTGGGAGATGGCTATGAAGTCAAAATCTATAACTCCGGAAACGACGGTGACAGAGTTGTTGTCACTGTAACTTGGCAGCTGAGAAATCTCCTTTTTCTTCACAGGGATATTGCTGAGCTCAACTGGACTCCTATCAGCGACTGGGACCAGGGGATAGGAGAGGTCGTCTTGACAGTTTCTGGCTTGAGCAATCCAGATAAGAGCGAGCTCTTTGCTCATAGTGGCTACTTTGGTACTCAGCCTTTCGTGGATAAGAATGGCACCGATTATCTGGTCAAAATCAATGGAATTGGCTCGGGCGATAATGTCGAGCTCCACGGCTATTGGGATCGACAAGCGGTCTCTCTTGTGTCCCAGAATGAAGACGAGAGCGACTACTTGCCGACCTTTAAAGCTCAAGAAGAAAAGATTGCCCGCAAGACGGTCTTTTACCGGCAGCTAGGAGAAATTTATATACCCTTGCTGCTCCTATGTGCCATCCTTGCAGCGGCTATCCTTTATTTTGTCTTTGCTCAGAAGATCAAGCCTAAGCAGTCTTATCCTAAGAATGCCCGTCTATACGAAGCTCCTCAGGACTTGGCTCCCCTTGTCTTGGCGGAAAATATTTACGCAGTAGACATGGAGGATGTCGATCCGACTAGGGGCGGCAAGGCAGTGCTGAACTTTGAAAACATGGTCCAGGCGACTCTGTTAGACCTGCTGGATAGGGGCAATCTCCTCCTGCAGGGAGATGCTGAAAATCCTGTTCTGCAAATAGCGACCTATGATGGGTTAGCGGACTTTGAGAGACGTTTTCTGGGCATGGCTTTTAACAAGCAATCCCAAGCAAAAGTCAAAGATCTATTTTCAGCCTATCAAATTTCAGAAGATATTTATAAGCACAAGTCTTCTGCAGATGAGTCCTATATCCGTAACATCGGTAGTAATATCAAGTCCTTATTTACTAACAGTTTGCGCTCCCTATCTAAAGAAGTGCGCTCGGAAGGCAAGCGTTTGGGTCTCTTTGGTCACTACCGGCCTCTTAAAGTTCAGGAAAAGAGATTGCTGATTACTGCCATTATTCTAGCTAGTGCTGTTTTGTTGTTCTCTCTTGGAGTTTTGTTTGTCTATATGGCCGCTTTTGAAAGTCTTATCTGGATATATATTCCCTTAGCATTGGTGGGACTTGTTATGATTTGCATTTTTGCTAGTAAGGCACAGCTTTATTGGCAAGACGGTGTCCTGAATGATGAAGGCGCGCATGATTACTATCTGTGGAGAAGTTTTTCCAATATGCTGCGAGATATTGCCCATCTGGACAAGACAGAAATCGAAGGCATTATCCTTTGGAACCGTCTCTTGGTCTATGCGACCCTCTTTGGCTATGCAGATCGCGTCAGCCGTGTCATGGCTCTACGTCAGATTCACTTGGAAAATCCATCTATGGACAGCTATGTTCAGGCTAACTTGCACTATGCCTTCTATAGTAGTATGCACAGCTTCTCAAACTACGGCCATGTAGCCACCACAGCCAGCAATTTCTCTGTCTCATCTGGCGGAAGTTCAGGTGGTGGATTCTCCGGCGGCGGAGGCGGTGGAGGCGGTGGAGCTTTCTGATAGACAAGCCCCCGCCTATCCGGAAAAGTCTTAGTACTGGCTTTTCCTGGCCTTGAAATTGTGATATAATAAGGCTTAATACTCTTTGGGAATTTAAATGTGACTTTCCTTGAGTAAACCCTTGTTTCAGGAGTATTCTATGTTTATCATTGAAATTTTTATCTCTATTATTTACGGTATCATCGAAGGAATCACAGAATGGCTGCCGATTTCCAGTACAGGGCACCTGATTTTAATTCAAGACTTTATCCAGTTTAAGAATCAAAGTCCAGCCTTTATGGAAATGTTTAATGTTGTTATCCAGCTGGGAGCCATTTTGGCGGTTGTCGTCATCTATTTTGACAAGCTCAACCCTTTTAAATCAGGCAAGTCAGCACGTCAGGTTCAAAAGACCTGGCAGCTTTGGGCCAAGGTCGTCGTGGCAGCCTTGCCGGCTGCTGTTATCGGCTTATTCTTGGATGATTGGTTTGAAGCGCATTTTTATAATCTGGTCTCTGTGTCAGTGATGCTGATTGTCTATGGGGCGGCTTTTATCTATCTGGAAAGGCGTGAGCATGAGGAGCCTGCTGTGACAGATTTAGCTTCTCTTCCTTACAAGACTGCCTTGCAAATTGGTCTCTTTCAGATTCTAGCTCTCTTTCCTGGGACTAGCCGTTCTGGTGCCACCATTGTCGGCGGTCTCCTAAATGGTGTCAGCCGTTCTGTCGTGACAGAGTTCACTTTCTATCTAGGGATTCCCATTATGTTTGGCGCTAGCGGCTGGAAAATTCTCAAGTTCATCAAGAATGGGAATGGTCTGGGATTTGGGCAAATCTTCTTGCTTTTGGTTGCCATGGGGGTGGCCTTCGGTGTCAGTCTAATCGTGATTCGTTTTCTGACAGACTACGTCAAAAAGCATGACTTTACAATTTTTGGGAAATATCGGATTGGCCTAGGCGGCGTGCTTCTGGTTTATGCAGCCATCAAAGCCTTGATGGGTTAAAAAGGTAATTTTAATGTTTCCCTGACTCTCTCATGTAGTGAAATAATAAGCTCTCGGAATTTTCTGAGAGTTTTTTTCTTGCAACCTCCATTTTCAGACCAATACTAGCTATTTTTTGAAATACGGGGGATTTTTTAGTATAATAGTAGGACTAGAAGTGTATGAGGTAGAGATATGGAAATGAAACAGATTAGTGATTCGACCATAAAAATCACGATTCAGCTGGAAGATTTGGAAGAGCGCGGCATGGAAATGGCTGATTTCTTGGTTCCCCAAGAAAAGACGGAAGAGTTTTTCTATACCATCTTAGATGAGTTGGAAATGCCGGATAATTTTTTGGATAGCGGTATGCTGAGTTTCCGTGTGACGCCTAAGCCAGATAAGGTGGATGTGTTTGTTACCAAGTCTAAGTTGGATAAGAATCTGAGTTTTGAGGATTTGGCAGATCTGCCAGACATGGATGAGCTATCTCATATGTCTCCCGATGAATTCCTCAAGACATTGGAAAAGAGCATTTTTGAAAAGAGCAAGGAAGATATAGAAGCGGTCCAATCTTTGGAAACAGCCGAAGCAGAGGAAAGAGAGCAGCTTTCTCAGGAGGCGGCGGATGAGCAGTCGGCAGAAAATGCAGAGCGCTATATATACTATATCCTGCGTTTTGAAGATATTAAGGCTGCTGCGGCTTTTGCCCAGACGGTGGACTATAAGATTGACTTATCAGAGCTTTATAAGTATGATTCAGCTTATTATTTGACGATTTTGGTAGACGTTGAGGGTTTCCCAGAGCGCTATCCAGCTTGGCTCTTGGCCAAGATGCGTGAATTCGCAGATGATTCAGATATTACTCGGGCAGTGCTGCAGGAACACGGTCATCTGCTTTTGGTGACAGATGCTGTCTCCGGCCTGCAGAAGGTTGAATGCCTATGATTACTTTTCCTTTAAAGTTTATCTTGGTATTGCTGGGAACTTTTTTTATCGGGGTGATTCTGACACCCTTGGTTCGGCTCCTAGCCTTTAAGATTGGGGCGGTAGATTATCCCAATGCGCGCCGCATCAATAAAAAGCCCATGCCTAGCAGTGGCGGGTTGGCGATTGTAGCGGCCTTTTCTATCTCTACTCTGCTCTTGATGCCGCAGATTGTTGCTGTAGATTTTTTTGGACAGACCTATTTTGATTATGTTTGGCCGGTCGTTCTAGGTGGTTTGATTATTGCCTTTACAGGGCTGGTTGATGATATCAAAGAACTGTCGCCTTTGCTGAAAATGGGTGGGATTGTTCTAGCAGCCAGTCTAATCTGGTGGCTGACTGATTTCCGATTGGATGATTTTAAGCTTCCTTTTGGCGGACCTTTCCTGCATTTTGAGCCTTGGTTGTCCTATATTTTGACAGTGGTGTGGATTATTTCTATCACCAATGCAGTTAATTTGATTGACGGTTTGGATGGTCTGGTGAGTGGGGTGTCCATCATCTCGCTAGTGACGATGGGGATTGTTTCTTACTTCTTTTTACCCCAGCACAATCTCTTTCTGACCTTGACTATTTTCGTCTTGGTCTTGTCAATTGCGGGCTTTTTCCCTTACAATTACCACCCAGCTATCATCTATCTTGGTGATACAGGGGCCCTCTTCATCGGCTTTATGATTGCCGTCTTGTCCTTGCAAGGGCTAAAAAATGCGACGGCTGTTGCAGTGGTGACCCCTATGATTATCCTAGGGGTGCCGATTACGGATACTTTTCTGGCGATTATCCGCCGTACTCTATCTGGCCAGAAATTCTACACACCTGACAAGCACCATCTCCATCACAGACTCTTGTCCTTGGGATTGACTCACCGAGGAACAGTGTTGGTTATCTATGGGATTTCACTGGTCTTTGCCATGATTTCTCTCTTGTTGAATGTTTCCAGTCGAATTGGTGGCGTGCTCTTGATGATAGGCTTACTTCTGGGAGTTGAGCTCTTTGCTGAGCTGGTTGGAGTTTTGGGGCCTAATCGTACTCCTTTACTCAATATTCTCCGCTTTATTGGCAACTCCTCCTACCGAGAGGAAGTTCGGCGGAAATGGCGTCAAAAGAGGAATAAATAAGAATAGCTCTAAACAAAATAAAAGCCTTTTGGGCTTTTTTTTGGTATACTAAAGTGTGTAAATCAGCTAAGCAAAGAAAGGAAAAAGAAATGTCTGTCTTAGAAATCAAAGATCTTCATGTTGAAATTGAAGGGAAAAAAATTCTCAAAGGGGTGAATCTCACTCTGAAAACGGGAGAGGTTGCAGCAATTATGGGCCCGAATGGAACAGGGAAATCAACCTTGTCTGCAGCCATCATGGGCAATCCTAACTACGAAGTGACTCAAGGAGAGGTGCTTTTTGATGGAGTCAATATCTTGGAGTTGGAAGTGGATGAGCGTGCTCGCATGGGACTCTTCCTGGCTATGCAGTACCCTAGTGAAATTCCTGGTATTACTAATGCAGAGTTTCTACGTGCAGCTATGAATGCTGGCAAGGAAGACGAGGAAAAAATCTCTGTCCGCGACTTTATCATGAAGCTGGATGAAAAGATGGAACTGCTCAACATGAAAGAAGAAATGGCTGAGCGCTACCTTAATGAAGGTTTCTCTGGGGGGGAAAAGAAGCGCAATGAAATCTTGCAGTTGCTCATGCTAGAGCCGACTTTTGCACTTTTAGATGAGATTGACTCTGGTCTCGATATTGATGCTCTTAAAGTTGTATCTAAAGGGGTTAATGCTATGCGAGGTGAAGGTTTTGGTGCTATGATTATCACTCACTATCAACGCCTGCTCAACTATATCACTCCAGATGTAGTTCATGTCATGATGGATGGTAAAGTCGTTCTTTCTGGCGGTCCTGAATTGGCAGTCCGCTTGGAGAAAGAAGGCTATGCTAAATTGGCTGAAGAGTTGGGCTTCACCTATACCGAAGAAGCCTAGTCAAACATTCTTTTGACTTTGATAAAAGATAGGAGAATGACATGACTAAAGAATTGATTCAAGAATTTTCACAGCTACATGCAGAGCCAGATTGGCTCTTTCAACTGCGCCAGCAGGCCTTTGATAAGATTGACCAGTTAGAATTGCCGCGTATTGAGCGGGTTAAATTTCACCGTTGGAATCTGGGTGACGGCCGTATTTCAGAGAGTGAGCCGCTGACAAGTGTTCCAGACTTTACAGCCCTAGATGACAATCTCAAGCTTGTCCAAGTGGGAACTCATATTGTTTTGGAGCAATTGCCAGCTGACTTGGCAGCACAAGGTGTGGTTTTCACTGATTTCCACACTGCCTTAGAAGAGATTCCAGAGCTGGTAGAGAAGCATTTTATGTCTGCGGTCAAGTACGACGAGGACAAATTGGCAGCTTACCACACTGCCTATTTCAACAGCGGTGCCGTTCTTTATGTGCCGGACAATGTTGAGATTGACCAGCCAATTGAAGGAATTTTTTATCAGGACAGCGAAAGCGATGTTCCTTTTAACAAGCATATTTTGATTATCGCAGGCAAGCATTCCAAGGTTAGCTACTTGGAACGCTTGGAAACTTACGGCGAGGGCTCTGTCCCAGTAACAGCCAATATCACTGTCGAAGTTATTGCTCAGGCTGGAGCTCAGATTAAGTTTTCAGCTATTGATCGCTTGGGCGAAAATGTAACAGCTTATATCAGCCGTAGAGGTAAGCTGGACAATGATGCCATGATTGACTGGGCTATCGGCGTTATGAACGAAGGCAATGTTGTGGCTGACTTTGATAGCGACCTTTATGGCAAGGGCAGCCATGCGGATATGAAAGTAGTGGCTCTCTCAAGTGGCAAGCAGGTTCAGGGGATTGATACCCGAGTAACTAACTATGGCTGCAACTCTATCGGAAATATCCTGCAGCACGGGGTTATCCTAGAAAAAGGAACCCTGACCTTCAATGGTATCGGCCATATTATCAAAGGTGCCAAGGGAGCAGATGCCCAGCAGGAAAGCCGAGTTCTCATGCTGTCTGACCAGGCTCGTTCAGATGCTAATCCAATCCTCTTGATTGATGAAAACGATGTGACAGCTGGTCACGCGGCTTCTATCGGCCAGGTGGATCCAGAGGATATGTACTACCTCATGAGTCGGGGTCTTGATAAGGCGACGGCTGAACGCTTGGTCGTGCGCGGCTTCTTGGGCTCAGTGATAGTAGAAATCCCTGTTAAGGAAGTCCGTGATGAAATGATTGAAAATATCGATATTATTCTCGCAAAAAGATAAAAAGCTGGGCCTTGTCCCGTATTAGTTAGATAGGAGCCTTCATGTCCATGTTTAATGCAGAAGCAATCAAGCAAGATTTTCCCATTTTGGACCAAATTGTCAATGATGAGCCTTTGGTTTATTTGGACAATGCGGCGACAACCCAGAAACCCAAGCAGGTGCTGGCAGCTATTGAAAACTACTATCTTAGAGACAATGCCAATGTCCACCGCGGTGTCCATACGCTAGCCGAGCGGGCGACAGCGGCCTATGAAGCAGCCCGAGAAAGAGTTCGTGCTTTTATCAACGCAGCTTCTAGCAGAGAAATCCTCTTTACACGAGGAACCACGACGAGTCTCAACTGGGTGGCTCAGTTTGCGGCTGAAAGGCTGCAGCCTGGTGACGAAGTGATGATTTCTATCATGGAGCACCATTCCAATGTCATTCCTTGGCAGGAAGCTTGTAGGAAGACCGGAGCCAAGTTAGTCTATGTCTATCTCAAAGATGGTGCTCTGGATATGGAAGATTTCCGTACTAAGCTCAATGATCGGACAAAGTTTGTCTCTCTGGCTCATGCTTCTAATGTCCTCGGTGTCATCAATCCCATCAAGGAGATTGCCCAGTTGGTTCATCAGCAAGGAGCACTTTTGGTGGTAGATGGGGCTCAATCCATTCCGCACATGAAGATTGATGTGCAGGATTTGGATGCGGACTTCTTCGCCTTTTCGGGGCATAAGATGGCCGGACCTACTGGTATCGGAGTTCTCTATGGCAAGGAAGAGCTGCTAGAGCAGATGTCGCCAGTCGAATTCGGCGGCGAAATGATTGATTTCGTCTATGAGCAGGAAGCGACCTGGAAGGAGCTTCCTTGGAAGTTTGAGGCCGGCACTCCAAATATGGCAGGAGCAATCGGTCTTGCGGCGGCCATTGATTATTTGGAAGAATTGGGCATGGATGCCATTGCCCAGCATGAGCAGGACCTGATTGCCTACGTATTTCCTAAGCTACAGGCAGTGGAAGGCTTGACCATTTATGGCTCTCAGGATTTGGCCCAGCGTTCAGGCGTGATTGCCTTTAACCTAGATGGTCTCCATCCGCATGATGTCGCGACGGCTCTGGACTACGAAGGAGTGGCTGTTCGGGCGGGTCACCATTGTGCCCAGCCTTTGCTCACCTATCTGCAGGTGCCAGCGACTGTGCGGGCTAGCTTTTATATCTACAATACCTATGCGGATTGCTACAAGCTGGTAGATGCTTTAGAAAAGACAAAGGAGTTTTTCAATGGCACTTTCTAAGTTAGACAGTCTTTACAAGGCGGTTGTGACGGACCACTCGGCTCACCCCCATCATCATGGGAAACTGGAAAATGTGGAGCAGGTAGTCCTTAATAACCCGACCTGTGGTGATGTTATCAGCTTGTCTGTGAAGTTTAATGCTGAAAACCACATTGAGGATATTGCCTTTGTGAATTCCGGCTGTACCATTTCAACGGCTTCGGCCAGCATGATGACGGATGCGGTTCTGGGCAAGACAAAAGAGCAGGCGCTGGAATTAGCAGAAGTTTTCTCGCAGATGGTTCAGGGCCAAGAAGACAGTCGCCAGAAAGAATTGGGAGATGGAGCCTTTTTAGCAGGCGTTGCCAAATTCCCGCAGCGGATTAAGTGTGCGACCTTGGGTTGGAATGCCCTTAAGCGAGCAATTGAAGAAGATAAAAAGTAAGAATGTGAAAGGAAATTATGTCAGAAGAAAGAGTAGAACCAAAACCGATTGATCTCGGTGAATACAAGTTTGGTTTTCATGACGATGTTGAGCCTGTTCTCTCGACAGGGAAAGGGCTGAATGAAGCGGTCATTCGTGAGCTTTCTGCAGCCAAGGATGAACCAGAATGGATGCTGGATTTCCGCCTCAAATCCTACGAGGCTTTCAAGAAGATGCCGATGCAGACTTGGGGGCCGGATTTGTCGGAAATTAATTTTGATGACTTGATTTATTATCAAAAGGCCTCTGATAAGCCTGCTAGAAGCTGGGATGAAGTGCCTGAGAAGATCAAGGAAACCTTTGAGAAGATTGGGATCCCAGAAGCAGAGCGAGCATACCTCGCTGGAGCGGCTGCTCAGTATGAGTCCGAAGTGGTCTACCACAATATGAAGGAAGAGTTCCAAAAGCTAGGAATTGTCTTTACGGATACCGACTCAGCTCTTAAGGAATACCCAGAGCTCTTCAAGCAGTATTTTGCTAAATTGGTCCCTCCAACAGATAACAAACTAGCAGCTCTCAACTCCGCCGTCTGGTCAGGTGGTACCTTCATCTATGTGCCAAAAGGTGTCAAGGTAGATGTTCCCTTGCAGACTTATTTTCGGATTAACAATGAAAATTCGGGTCAGTTTGAGCGGACTTTGATTATTGTTGATGAGGGCGCTAGCGTCCATTATGTTGAGGGATGTACTGCTCCGACATATTCTAGCAATAGCTTGCATGCTGCGATTGTCGAAATTTTTGCCCTCGATGGTGCCTATATGCGCTACACCACTATTCAAAACTGGTCAGATAATGTCTACAACCTCGTGACCAAGCGGGCGCGGGCTATGAAAGATGCGACGGTTGAGTGGATTGATGGGAACCTCGGTGCGAAAACGACTATGAAATATCCGTCTGTCTATCTGGATGGACCTGGAGCGCGTGGAACCATGCTTTCCATTGCCTTTGCTAATACCAATCAGCACCAAGATACAGGTGCTAAGATGATTCACAATGCTCCTCATACCAGCTCATCTATCGTGTCTAAGTCTATTGCTAAGGGTGGAGGTAAGGTGGATTACCGCGGTCAAGTGACCTTTGGAAAGAATTCACAGAAATCCGTCAGCCATATTGAGTGTGATACGATTATCATGGATGATATTTCAGCGTCAGATACCATTCCTTTTAATGAAATTCATAATTCTCAGGTGGCTCTGGAGCATGAGGCCAAGGTTTCTAAGATTTCAGAAGAGCAGCTCTACTATCTCATGAGCCGTGGCTTGTCCGAATCCGAAGCCACCGAAATGATTGTCATGGGCTTTGTCGAGCCATTTACTAAAGAACTGCCTATGGAGTATGCTGTTGAGCTTAACCGCCTTATCAGCTATGAAATGGAAGGATCAGTTGGGTAAAGCTTCGTCTAAGCGAAATTTTGAATCACTGCTTGAAGACACGCATTGTGAGTTAATATTCAAAGATGTTTGCTAGCTCTAGTCCAACATTTAGAAAACATACAAAACAACCGCGAATCATTTGATTCGCGGTTGTTCTTTATAATTTCTCGTTGACATAGCGGACAAAGTCATTCCACCAGACCTTGAAGAAGATACTTTTTTCTACCTCTTGGCCTGCCACCATCGTGACAGAAGGCGCTTTGTTTTCCAGATAACCTTGGCCGATTGGCTCAGGGTCGGTATAGGTCAAGGTTCCGAGCTCAGTATTTTTTTTCAGCGGAGCTTGGAAGCCTTTTTCGTTGGTGGAAAATTCCACCTTGTGCTCAGCCTGATTGGCGATGCGCTCAATGATGGTGAAATCCTTGCTGGCGACGGCTGGAACGGTCTTTTGCTTGCCGTCAATAACGGTTGAATTACTTTTATTGTAGGTCTCCCCCTCAGCCACAATGGTCGTCTGAGTGAAGTTTTGCGAAACATAGTTCATCAAAGATGCTGTGGCTACAAAGCGTGCGTAGGGGTCGCCGTCGGTTTGCTCAACGTCCAGCACAACAGTAATCATGCGGATACCATTTTCAGTAGTCGTCGCAACAAAGGAAGAGCCTCCCTTATCCGAACTGCCGGCTTTGAGTCCGTCTACACCTGAGCGGAAGTTGGACTGGTTTTCCAACATGAAGTTATAATTTTCCAGACTCGTCCCTGCAATTTTAGCTGTGGACTTGGAAGTGATGTCTGTCACTTGAGGGAAGTCCATAATCAGATGCCGGCTGATAACAGCCAAGTCGTAGGCACTGAATTTATTTTCAGTGTCCTTGCTTTTTTTAGATGTGCTAGCTGAGGCGCTATACTCTGTTTCTTCAGTTGCGTATTCTAGAAGAAGAGTATTCAGCCCTGTGGAGTTCACAATAGTAGCATCTTTGATTCCCCATTCTTTAAGCTTGGCCTTCATCATTTGGACGAAATTTTCTTCGCTGCCTCCAACCTTTTCAGCCAAGGCAATCGTGGCACTGTTGGAGCTGGACATCAAGGAAGCGGCAATCAAGTCCTTGGCTTTGTAACGTTTGGCTTCCAAAGGGACATTGCTGATATTTGGATTAGATGTTAGAGTGTAGGCGTAGTCTGAGATATCAACATAGGTATCGGCAGTCAGGTCTCCTCTGTCAATGGCTTCATAGACCAGATAGACGGTCAAAAGATTGGTGATGGAGCCGACTTCGATTGGAGTATTAGCATCTTTTTCGTAGAGAATCTTTCCGGAAGTAGCGTCTACAGCCATTGCACTCTTAGCTGCAATGTTGAAATCATCTGCTGCAACCTTGCTGGCGGTCATTCCGACCAAAACTAGTAAACATAGGAATAATCGTTTCATTTCTTTCCCCTAAAACAAGATATAACCATTGTATCATAAAAAGCTCTTTTCTTTCACAAATGAAGGATAATAAAAATATTACAGAATAGATGTAAAAAGGCGCTGATATTGACTTTAAACGCATTTTTATAAAGTTTAGCATAGAAAAATATGACAATAATTAAAAAATATTTGAAATAACACAGTTTATAAGGCTGAAAAATAGAAAATTATTACTTTTTTACATAAAGCGTTTACTTTTTTAGAAAAATATTGTATAATAATACAATATACTGAATTGAGAAGGAGAATGCTCATGAAAAAATCTAAATGGTTGGCCATTACTGGACTGACAGTCGTGTCAACACTGATTTTAGCTGCTTGTGGAAACTCTAGTGCCAGCAATACCTATTCTTATGTCTATTTGAGTGACCCTGATACTTTGGACTATGTCAATTCAAATCGGGCTACTACGTCCGATGTTATTACAAACTTGGTGGACGGCCTTTTAGAAAATGATAAATATGGCAATTTGGTTCCATCTATTGCGGAAGACTGGACTGTATCAAAGGATGGTTTGACCTATACCTATAAGCTTCGTAAAGATGCTAAGTGGTACACATCAGATGGTGAAGAATATGCAGAGGTTAAAGCACAAGACTTTGTAGCAGGTTTGAAGCACGCGGCAGATGAAAATTCTGAAGCTCTTCCTATCGTCCAAAGCTCTATCAAAGGCTTGGATGCCTATGTCAAAGGAGAGTCTAAAGACTTCTCAACAGTTGGAGTAAAAGCAGTTGATGACCACACGGTCGAATACACGCTCAACCAGCCAGAAAGCTACTGGAACTCTAAGACGACCATGGGGATTCTGTTCCCCATCAATGAGGATTTCTTGAAGTCACAAGGCAAAGATTTTGGTACCGTAAAACCTTCTTCCATTCTTTATAACGGACCTTATGTTCTGAAAGCATTCACTTCTAAGTCTGTCATTGAATATGCTAAAAACCAGAACTATTGGGATAAGGACAATGTCAAGGTTGAAAATATAAAACTGACTTATTTTGATGGTTCGGATCAGGAATCCTTGATCCGCAACTTCTCAGACGGGGCTTATTCTCAAGCACGGCTTTACCCTACGAGCTCTAACTATGCTTCTGTAGAAAAGCAGTACAAAGACAATATTATTTACACACCACAGAATTCAACTAGTTTCTATTTTGCTTTCAATCTGAATCGTAAGACTTATAATCATTCGTCTAAGACATCAGATGCTCAAAAGGCATCAACTACAGCTGCTATTCAAAATAAAGACTTCCGTCAGGCAATCAACTTTGCCTTTGACCGGACATCTTTTGGAGCTCAGATGAATGGTAAAGATGGGGCGACTAAACTCATCCGTAGCTTGCTAGTTCCTCCTAGCTTCGTGCAGGTTGATGGCAAAGACTTTTCAGATGTAGTAGAGAGCAAACTTCCTACATACGGTGATGAGTGGAGCGGTGTCAAACTGACAGATGCCCAAGACAGCATCTACAATGCTGATAAAGCCAAGGCGGAATTTGCCAAGGCAAAAGAAACCTTGCAAGCTGAAGGTGTAGAATTCCCAATCCATATTGACGTCCCTGTCGATCAGTCTGACAAGGTTTTGGTACAACGGACGAATTCCTTCAAACAGTCTGTCGAATCAGCGCTTGGCCAAGAAAATGTCGTTATTGATGTTCAGCAAATGTCAACAGATGACTTTGATAATTCTGCCTACTTTGCAGAAACAGCAGCTCAGAAAGACTACGATCTCAACATGTCTGGCTGGTCAGCAGACTACCAAGATCCATCAACTTATCTGAATATCTTTAACCCTGAAACAGGTGATGCTGCAGATAATATTGGTATAGAAAAAGGGAAAAATGCTGATGTGGCAAATAAGGTTGGCTTGAATGAATACAAGGCTTTGCTGGATGAAGCTGATCAAGAAAAACAAGATACAGATGCTCGTTACACCAAATACGCAGCAGCTCAGGCTTGGTTGACGGATAGCTCCATTGTTATTCCTAGTGTTTCTGGTGGTGGTTCACCAGTCGTTCAGAAGGTTGTGCCATTTACCAAGTCTTACTCTTATGTCGGAATCAAAGGAGATGCCTATGTCTTTAAGAACATGGAGCTCCAAAATGATATTGTTACAGCTAAAGACTATGAAGCGGCTCTTAAGAAATGGGAAAAAGAAAAGGAAGCATCCAATAAAAAAGCCCAAGAAGACTTAGAAAAACACATTAAATAAGGTTCTGAACCGCGAGCTTTTGATTCTTTATAAACAGTTTGGAATCAAAAGTTTGTGAATACGATAAAGCGAGACTGAGACATTTTGTCCCAGTCTCTTTTTTATATGACTCTCCATTACATTGAAGCGTTTACATCCTGTCGCAGAAGTGCTATAATGAAAGTAATCTTAATGAAAACTGGAGGAAGTTTATGAAAACATCTAAGTTAGCTGCAGCTGCTGGGCTTGTCATTCTCTCTGCAGGAATTTTGGCTGCCTGTTCGTTTGGCGGCTCCAATTCATCTGGGAAAAACTATAGCTATGTTTATACGGCAGATCCAGATACGCTGGATTACACTGTGTCCAATAAGCGGGCAACCAATGAGATTATGGCTAATGTAGTAGATGGTTTGCTGGAAAGTGATAAGTATGGTAACTTAGTGCCTTCTCTAGCGGAAGATTGGACTGTTTCAAAAGATGGTCTGACCTATACTTATAAGCTTCGTAAGGGAGTGAAATGGTATACTTCTGATGGTGAAGAATATGCAGATGTGACTGCTAAGGACTTTGTGACCAGTCTTAAGCATGCTGCTGACAGCAAGTCTGATGGTCTCTATATCGTTCAAAAATCCATTAAAGGCTTGGACGACTATGTCAATGGTAAAATAACTGATTTCTCCCAAGTGGGTGTCAAGGCGGTGGATGATTCTACTGTTCAATACACTTTGAATCAGCCAGAAAGTTTCTGGAATTCTAAGACAACCATGGGGATTCTTTTCCCAATTAACGAAGAATTCCTGAAATCAAAAGGTGACAAGTTTGCTCAGGGAACGGATCCGACCAGTGTCCTCTATAACGGTCCGTTTATCTTGAAATCTATCACTTCGAAATCTCAAATTAGCTTAGAGAAGAATCCAAACTATTGGGATAAGGAAAAGGTGAAAATTGACACTGTCAAATTTTCTTACTACGATGGTCAAGATACAGAATCTCTAGTGCGTGGCTTCTCTGACGGCAACTACACCATTGCTCGTCTTTTCCCAAATAGCTCCAACTTTGCCAGTGTGAAGAAACAGTATGGCGATAATATCGTCTACACTCCTCAAGGTTCAGGAACCTTCTTTGTCACAACTAATATCGACCGTCAGTCTTACGAGCATACCTCCAAGACAACAGATGCACAGAAATCTTCCACTAAGAAAGCACTGCTCAATAAAGATTTCCGTCAGGCTCTGCTTTTTGCCTTTGACCGTACTGCCTATTCTGCCCAAACCAATGGCGAAGAAGCAGCAGACAAGCAGCTTCGTAATACCTTTGTTCCGCCAACCTTTGTTCAAGCTAATGGTAAAGAGTTCGGCAGCATTGTAGAAGAAAATCTGGCTAGCTACGGTGATGAGTGGAAGGGAGTCAAATTAGACGACGCTCAGGATGGTCTTTATAATCCAGAAAAAGCCAAGGCAGAATTTGCCAAAGCTAAGGAAGCGCTGCAGGCAGAAGGAGTGGAATTCCCAATCCATCTGGATATTCCAGTTAGCTCAGCAGATACCAATGGCGTTAAGAGTGTTCAGTCATTGAAGCAGTCTATTGAAGCCAATCTTGGCTCTGACAATGTAGTAATTGATATTCAGCAGATGACAGATGATGAGTTGAATAATATCACCTACTTTGCAACCTCTGCATCCCAAGAAGACTGGGACTTGAATAATAATCTTGGCTGGAGTCCAGATTATAACGATCCATCTTCTTATCTGGAAATCACTGGCTCTAAGACTGGTGAGAATGTTGACAGCTACTTTGGTTTTGACCCTGGAACAGATAATGCAGCAGCTAAAGAGGCCGGCTTTGAAGAGTATGACAAGCTCTTGGAAGACGCAGCTGCGGAAAACGAGGATATTAACAAACGTTACGAAAAATATGCTGCAGCTCAGGCTTGGCTGACAGACAGTGCTCTGTTGATGCCAGCTTGGTCATCTGGTGCAACACCAAGTGTCCGTAAGGTTGTTCCATTCTCAGGACCATTTGCTTGGACTGGAAACAAGGGCGAATACAGTTTTAAATATGTTGAAATCCAAGATAAACCAATAACGACTAAAGATTATGAAAAAGCGCGTGAAAAATGGGCAAAAGAAAAGGAAGAATCCAATAAAAAAGCTCAAGCAGAACTCGCAGAACATATCAAATAAATCAAGAAAATCCCATTGTAGCAACAGTGGGGTTTTTGATGATTTGAGAGATAGAATAAGCGAGTTTGAGCTTGTCTAATCCTATATAGCAAACATGCAGGAAGCCTGATTACATAAACATCTTAGGGTGTTAGTGAGCTAACTTAATATTCTGAAAATTTATTTTACTTTTAGTACTATCTATGCTATAATCTTAATTAAATCTAAAAATCTAAAAGATGGAGAAACCCATATGAAACAAAGAAAAGTCCTTGCGTTAGCAGGAGTTACTCTTCTTGCGGCTGGCTTTCTTGCAGCTTGCTCAGGCTCTAAGCCAAACACAAAGTCAGGCAGCTCAGACTCTTCTAACACCTTTAATTATATCTACGAGACAGATCCTGAAAACTTGAACTATCTCACTTCAAGCAAGGCTGCTACAACAGACTTGACTGCCAATGTCATTGACGGTCTTTTAGAAAACGACCAATATGGAAACTTAGTTCCTTCAATGGCAGAGGAATGGACTGTATCACCAGATGGGAAAACCTATACTTATAAGCTTCGCAAAGACGCTAAGTGGTATACTTCCGAAGGTGAAGAGTACGCAGATGTTACAGCAGAAGACTTTGTTACAGGTCTTAAGTATGCGGCAGACAATAAATCTGAAACAATCTACTTGGTTCAGGATTCTGTCAAAGGGCTTAAGGACTATATTTCTGGGAAGATTGATTTCTCAGAAGTAGGGATCAAAGCAGTCGATGATCATACCGTTGAGTATACTCTTAATGAGCCAGAAAGCTTCTGGAATTCTAAAACTACAATGGGAATTCTCTACCCAGTAAACAAAGACTTTTTGAAAAACCAAGGTGATAAGTTCGCTCAAGCAACTGATCCAACAAGCTTGCTTTATAACGGACCTTTCTTGCTCAAATCATTGACTTCAAAATCGGAAATCCAATTTGAGAAGAATCCTAATTATTGGGACAAAGAAAATGTTCATGTAGATGCAGTGAAACTCTCTTTCTATGACGGACAAGATCAAGGGAAACTAGCTGATCAGTTCAGTCAAGGGGCTCTGACAACAGCTAGACTCTTCCCAACTAGTGCGACTTATGAAAAGGTTGAAAAAGACTTTAAAGATAATATCGTCTATACACCGCAGGATGCCTCAACTTTCTTAGTAGGTACTAACATTGATCGTCAGTCTTACAACCATACTGCTAAGACATCAGAAGCTCAAAAGACTTCAACTAAGAAAGCCTTGTTTAACAAAGACTTCCGTCAGGCTTTGACCTTTGCTTTCAATCGTGAGTCCTATGCATCTCAGATTAATGGTAAGGACGGAGCAGACAAACTTCTTCGTAACCTTTACATCCCACCTACATTTGTGCAGGCTGGTGACAAGTCCTTCGGTGACTTAGTTAAGGAAAAAGTAGTAACTTATGGCGACGAATGGAAAGACGTTGACTTCTCAGATGGTCAAGATGGTCTCTATAACGAGAACAAAGCAAAGGCTGAATTCGCTAAAGCAAAAGAAGCTTTGAAAGCTGATGGAGTGGAATTCCCAATTCATCTGGACATTCCGGTTGATCAAACAGCTACTTCTAAAGTACAGCGCGTTCAATCCCTCAAGCAATCCATTGAGAAGACTTTGGGAACAGATAATGTTGTGATTGATGTTCACCAATTGTCTAAGGATGAAGTGACTAACATTACCTTGTTTGCTCCTTCTGCTGCTGAAGAGGACTGGGATATTTCAGATAATGTCGGCTGGTCTCCGGACTATCAAGATCCATCTACCTATCTTGATGTTATCAAACCTGGTGGTGAAAACACCAAGACCTTCTTAGGATTTGATGGCACAGATAATGCCGCAGCGAAACAAGTTGGTTTGGATGAATATACCAAGCTGGTTGACGAAGCTGGTGCAGAAAAGCAAGATTTGAACAAGCGTTATGAAAAATATGCGGCTGCTCAGGCTTGGCTGACTGATAGTGCTTTGTTGATTCCGGTAACTTCTAGAACAGGTCGTCCAACCTTGACTAAGGTAGTGCCTTTCTCAGCACCGTTTGCTTGGTCTGGTGCTAAGGCGCGTGAAGCAGCAAGTTATAAATACATGAAATTGCAGGATGAGCCTGTAACGACAAAAGATTATAATAGCGCTCAGGAAAAATGGAATAAAGAACGTGCGGAATCTAATAAAAAAGCTCAAGAAGAATTAGCAGACCACGTGAAATAAGCTTGCTAAGAGAACTTTCTCTAATAGAGGAGAAAGTTCTTTTGGAATTTAAAGGAAACGATAAATGAAAAAATATATTTTTATGCGTATCTTACGCTCAATTGTGTCGATTTTCTTGGTGACGACCCTGACTTATGCCATTATCTATACTATGGTGCCAAGAAGGTTGATTTTCAAGCAGGATCCTAACTATAATAAAATAGCGACCAATAAAGATAAAAAGACTAACTATGAAAACACCATCTTTGAGCGGATGGGTTACATTGACTATTATGATACCAAGGAACTGCAGGAGAAGGCTAGCAAGGAAGATTCTTCTGTTACCACAGAAGCTACTGAAGCAAACGAGAAGATTTATCAGAAGTATATTGATAAACTCGGTAATGGCTGGAAATTGCAGAAATTCCCACTGAGCGGAGAATTCTATGCTGTACGTGAAGTACCTGTTTATGAACGTGTCTTTGAGTTCTATGCTAATTTGATTCAAATTGACCATCCAAATGTTATCCAAGATGAGGAGAATCCAAACCTAGAGCGTTATATCCGGTTTGAAAATGATCCTTCTGTTGGCTGGTCTCTTGTGGGTTCTGGTACCAAGCATAAATATTTGCTTTACTTTAATGGTCAGTTTCCATTTGTCCACCAGAACTTTATTACCTTTAATTTAGGTAATTCTTATCCGACCTATGCTAATATCCCTGTTCTGCAAGTTATTACACAGGGACAAGGACAAACTAAGTCTTCTGAAGTTCAATTCCCAACAGGTAAAAAGATATCATCTGTTAACATTTACTCTCGTACCTATAAGACGCCAAGCAAAGCCGACTCACAGGATATTGCTAAGTTTGGTAAGGGAGATGCTTATACGGCGACTCAAAGCAACTATCAAAATCCATCCATGATTACCAGCTCAGCCATTATCGGTTTGATTGGTGTGGCTCTGTCTTATCTGATTGCTATTCCACTCGGATCCTACATGGCTCGACTCAAGAATACATGGTTTGATAGCATTTCTACAGCGGGCTTGACCTTTATGATGTCACTGCCAACCATCGCCTTGGTTTACATCGTTCGTTTGGCGGGCTCTGCTGTCGGTCTTCCAGACTCTTTCCCAATCTTGGGAGCGGGAGATTGGCGTTCTTATGTCTTGCCAGCTGTTATCCTAGGCCTTTTGAGTGCTCCTTGGACAGCGGTTTGGATTCGCCGGTATATGATTGACCTACAGTCTCAGGACTTTGTCCGCTTTGCGCGTGCTAAGGGTCTCTCAGAAAAGGAAATTTCTAACAAGCACATATTTAAAAATGCTATGGTGCCACTGGTATCTAGTATCCCAGCTTCAATCGTCGGAGTTATTTCCGGTGCAACCCTGACAGAAACAGTCTTTGCTTTCCCTGGTATGGGTAAGATGCTGATTGATTCCGTTAAGGCATCCAATAACTCTATGGTTGTTGGTCTTGTATTCATCTTCACATGTCTGTCTATCTTTGCTCTCTTGCTGGGTGACATTCTGATGACTGTACTGGACCCACGTATCAAGTTAACATCAAAAGGAGGTAAATAATGGCTACAATTGATAAAAGCAAATTCCAATTTGTCAAACGTGACGATTTTGCCTCTGAAACGATTGATGCTCCAGCCTACTCTTACTGGAAATCAGTCATGCGTCAATTCTTGAAAAAGAAATCAACCATTACCATGCTGGGGATTCTGATTGCCATTATTCTCATGAGCTTCATTTATCCTATGTTTTCAAACTTCGACTTTAATGACGTGAGCAAGGTAAATGACTTTAGCATGCGTTACATCAAACCAAGTTCTCAATACTGGTTTGGAACGGATAGTAATGGTAAGTCTCTCTTTGACGGTGTTTGGTTTGGTGCCCGTAACTCTATTCTTATTTCGATTATTGCGACGGTTATTAATCTGGCTATCGGAGTTATCATCGGCGGTATCTGGGGAATTTCCAAAACAGTTGACCGTGTCATGATGGAAATCTACAATATCATTTCAAATATTCCAGCCCTCTTGATTGTTATTGTCTTGACCTACTCTATCGGTGCTGGTTTCTGGAATCTTATTTTTGCCATGACGATTACTGGTTGGGTCGGTATTGCCTACACTATCCGTGTGCAGATTATGCGCTATCGGGATTTGGAATATAACCTTGCCTCTCGTACCCTTGGTACACCAACCCTCAAGATTGTTACGAAGAACATTATGCCGCAGTTGGTATCTGTTATCGTGACCACCACTTCACAGATGCTGCCAAGTTTTATCTCTTACGAAGCCTTTCTGTCCTTTTTTGGATTAGGTCTTCCTGTAACAGTGCCAAGTTTGGGACGCTTGATTTCAGATTATTCACAAAACGTGACGACGAATGCCTACCTCTTTTGGATTCCACTCACAACTCTGATTTTGGTATCCCTTACTTTCTTCGTAGTTGGTCAAAACTTAGCCGACGCTAGCGATCCACGTACACATAGATAGGAGTAAATATGACAAAGAATGAAAATGTAATATTGACTGCTCGCGATATTGTCGTGGAATTTGATGTTCGCGACCGAGTTTTAACAGCCATTCGCGGAGTCTCTCTGGACTTGATTGAAGGTGAAGTACTGGCTATTGTTGGTGAATCTGGTTCAGGTAAGTCTGTCTTAACCAAGACCTTTACGGGTATGTTAGAAGAAAATGGCCGTGTAGCTAAAGGAACCATTGACTACCGTGGCAAAGATTTGACAACTCTTCAGAGTAATAAGGATTGGGAGCCAATTCGTGGTGCAAAAATTGCGACTATCTTCCAAGATCCGATGACGAGCTTGGATCCCATTAATACGATTGGAAGCCAGATTACAGAAGTCATTATCAAGCACCAGGGAAAATCAGCCAAAGAAGCTAAAAAAATGGCCATTGATTACATGAGCAAGGTCGGAATTCCAGATGCGGAAAAACGTTTCGAAGAATATCCTTTCCAATACTCAGGTGGTATGCGTCAGCGGATTGTTATTGCTATTGCCTTAGCTTGCCGTCCTGATATTCTTATCTGTGATGAGCCAACAACGGCCCTCGATGTAACGATTCAAGCGCAGATTATTGACTTGCTCAAATCCTTGCAGCAAGAATATCATTTCACAACCATCTTTATTACGCACGACCTTGGTGTTGTGGCTAGTATTGCAGATAAGGTTGCGGTCATGTATGCCGGTGAAATTGTAGAATACGGTACAGTTGAAGAAATCTTCTACGAGCCAAAACATCCTTATACATGGAGTTTGCTATCCAGCTTACCTCAGTTGGCAGATGCGAATGGTGCCCTCTACTCGATTCCTGGTACTCCGCCGTCTCTCTATTCACCGATCAAAGGGGATGCCTTTGCTTTGCGTTCTGACTATGCCATGTCAATTGACTTTGAAGAAGAAGCACCGGCTTTCAAGGTCTCAGATACTCATTGGGCTAAGACTTGGTTGCTGCACGAAGATGCGCCTAAGGTTGATAAACCAGAGATTATCGAAAACCTACATGAAAAAATTCGTTCAAAAATGGGCTTCAATCAATTAGAAGCTTAGGAGGAAGGAAATGACTGAAAAATTAGTTGAAATTAAAGATTTAGAAATTTCCTTCGGCGAAGGAAGTAAGAAATTTGTAGCAGTAAAAAACGCAAATTTCTTCATCAATAAGGGAGAAACTTTCTCTCTTGTAGGAGAATCAGGCTCTGGTAAGACTACTATTGGTCGAGCTATTATTGGCCTTAATGATACCAGTGCAGGCGATATCTTCTATGAAGGCAAAAAGATTAATGGTAAAAAGTCAAAAGCAGAAGAAGCGGACTTGATTCGCAAGATTCAGATGATTTTCCAAGACCCAGCAGCTAGCCTGAATGAACGTGCAACGGTTGACTATATAATATCTGAGGGTCTCTATAATTACCATTTGTTTGATAGCGAAGAAGACCGTCAAAGAAAAGTCAAAGATATCATCAATGAAGTCGGTTTGTTGGCTGAGCATTTAACTCGCTATCCTCACGAATTCTCTGGTGGACAGCGTCAACGGATTGGGATTGCTCGTGCTTTGGTCATGCAACCAGACTTCGTGATTGCTGATGAGCCGATTTCCGCCTTGGACGTGTCTGTCCGAGCACAGGTCTTGAATCTTTTGAAAAAATTTCAAAAAGAGCTTGGCTTGACCTACCTGTTTATTGCCCATGACCTTTCGGTAGTTCGTTTTATTTCTGATCGTATCGCCGTGATTTACAAAGGTGTCATTGTAGAGGTGGCAGAGACAGAGGAGCTATTCAACCATCCTGTCCATCCTTACACACAATCCCTGCTCTCAGCTGTACCAATTCCAGACCCAATCTTGGAGCGTAAAAAAGTGTTGAAGGTCTATGATCCTGAACAGCACGATTATTCAGTTGATAAACCAGAAATGGCAGAGATTCGTCCAGGACATTATGTCTGGGCTAATAAAGCTGAACTCGAAAAGTATAAACAAGAACAAGAATAGAAAAAATGTCCGAAAGGGCATTTTTTGCGCCTTTAAAAGAAAGAATGTAGGTCAATTAACAGCCTCGAAGGTATGTAGAACTAACCACCAATTTAAAAATAATATTTTTTAAAAATTTTTCAAAAAAGGTATTGACAGGTTGGTGGTATAGGTGATATACTAATATAGTTGTCGCGAAAGACAAAGCCCTTTGAAAACTGAACAAGACGAACCAAGTGCAGGGTGACATAGAGATATGTAACCTGTCAAAAAACGAGAAATAAATCTGTCAGTGGACAGTAATGAGTGCGAACTCAAACTTTTTAATGAGAGTTTGATCCTGGCTCAGGACGAACGCTGGCGGCGTGCCTAATACATGCAAGTAGAACGCTGAAGAGAGGAGCTTGCTCTTCTTGGATGAGTTGCGAACGGGTGAGTAACGCGTAGGTAACCTGCCTGGTAGCGGGGGATAACTATTGGAAACGATAGCTAATACCGCATGATATTAATTGTCGCATGATAATTAATTGAAAGATGCAATTGCATCACTACCAGATGGACCTGCGTTGTATTAGCTAGTTGGTGAGGTAACGGCTCACCAAGGCGACGATACATAGCCGACCTGAGAGGGTGATCGGCCACACTGGGACTGAGACACGGCCCAGACTCCTACGGGAGGCAGCAGTAGGGAATCTTCGGCAATGGGGGGAACCCTGACCGAGCAACGCCGCGT
>NZ_JAQFJF010000025.1:0-1146 GCF_030439905.1 Streptococcus sp. SN3 | reverse complement strand
CCTACATGAAGTCGGAATCGCTAGTAATCGCGGATCAGCACGCCGCGGTGAATACGTTCCCGGGCCTTGTACACACCGCCCGTCACACCACGAGAGTTTGTAACACCCGAAGTCGGTGAGGTAACCGCAAGGAGCCAGCCGCCTAAGGTGGGATAGATGATTGGGGTGAAGTCGTAACAAGGTAGCCGTATCGGAAGGTGCGGCTGGATCACCTCCTTTCTAAGGAGTCCGTAAGGACACACGGAATGCACTTGAGTCTTGTTTAGTTTTGAGAGGGCTATGTGGGGCCTTAGCTCAGCTGGGAGAGCGCCTGCTTTGCACGCAGGAGGTCAGCGGTTCGATCCCGCTAGGCTCCATTATCTAGTTTGACTAGATAAAGAACTTGTCCATTGAAAATTGAATACCGATATCAAATAGTAACAAGAAAATAAACCGAAAACGCTGTGAAAATTAATGAGTTTAAGACTGAAAGGTCAAAAATAAGGTTAAGTTAGTAAGGGCGCACGGTGGATGCCTTGGCACTAGGAGCCGAAGAAGGACGTGACAAACGACGAAATGCCTCGGGGAGCTGTAAGTAAGCTTCGATCCGGGGGTGTCCGAATGGGGGAACCCAACAGGTTGATGCCTGTTACCCATTTCTGTTAAGGGAATGAGGAGGAAGACGCAGTGAACTGAAACATCTAAGTAGCTGCAGGAAGAGAAAGCAAAAGCGATTGCCTTAGTAGCGGCGAGCGAAGAGGCAGAAGGGCAAACCGAAGAGTTTACTCTTCGGGGTTGTAGGACTGCAATGTGGACTCAGAATTTATAGAAGAATGACTTGGGAAAGTCAGCCAAAGAGAGTAAGAGCCTCGTATTTTAAATAGATTCTGTACCTAGCAGTATCCTGAGTACGGCGGGACACGTGAAATCCCGTCGGAATCTGGGAGGACCATCTCCCAACCCTAAATACTCCCTAGTGACCGATAGTGAACCAGTACCGTGAGGGAAAGGTGAAAAGCACCCCGGGAGGGGAGTGAAATAGAACCTGAAACCGTGTGCCTACAACAAGTTCGAGCCCGTTAATGGGTGAGAGCGTGCCTTTTGTAGAATGAACCGGCGAGTTACGTTATGATGCGAGGTTAAGTTGAAGAGACGGAGCCGTAGGGA
>NZ_JAQFJF010000024.1:0-1157 GCF_030439905.1 Streptococcus sp. SN3 | reverse complement strand
CTGATATCCAAGAAACCAAGAAAGTGAGCTTGACAGTTCGTTATCATGGAGCGGGTAGTCAAACGCCAGCTAATAATGTACAAACAGCAACGTGGACACGCACAGTAACGAAAGATAAGATCACAGGTACTGAAGTTTCGGCTACAGCTTGGACCAGTGACAAAACTAATTATGATGCTGTGCCATCCCCAGTGATTCCAGGTTATAGGGTAGATGTTGCGACTGTTCCATCAGAGACAGTCACTCAAGAGGATATTGTCAAGGATGTGCATTACACTATCCAAACGCAACGAGTGACTTACACGGTCGTTGATGATACAACAGGTACGACTCTAGAACACCAAGTGGAATTAACGACTGGTGAGTCGGATGCAGCTCTTCCAGCAGCAGCGCAAAGGAAATACGATACGGTTGTATCAGCTTATCTGGCCCAAGGCTATGAATTGGTTTCAAAAGACCCACTTCCAGCTAAGTTTGATCTTGATAGCAGTCATGATCAAAACGTGACGGTTCACTTGAAACACAAGGTAACAACATCTAGTGAGATTAAAACCGTTAAAGAAACCATTCATTATGTTTATAAGAATGGTAGCCAAGCAAGCCCAAGTCGTAGTACTTCATTGAGTTTTACTAGAGAAGTGAAAACAGATGAAGTGACAAAACGTTCCACTAAAGGAGCTTGGTCTCCGGTTACAGGAACGTTCGCAGCAGTAACCTCCCCAACGATTACAGGTTATACAGCTGATAAGCCAATTGTTGCAGCAGTAGAGGGGATTACAGGTGACAGCGATGATATCGAAAAGACAGTTGTTTATACAGCTAATCAAGAAAAAGCCCAAGTTCGCTATATAGATGATACGACGGGTGCAACTCTTGAAACAAAAGAATTAACTGGTGATTACAACACAACGGATGCTTACAGGACAACTGAAACAATTAAAAAATATACGGATAAAAATTATGAATTAGTTTCAGATAATTATCCAGCAGATGGTGTAACTTACAATACTACTTATCAAATTATCAAAAATTTGAAGTTCATCTACGTCATAAGACAGCTCCAGTTGAAGAAACAAAGACTGTCACAGAGACCATCAAGTATGTTTATGAAAATGGTGACCAAGCAGCTACTCCTAAAGTCCAAAAATTAGACTTTA
>NZ_JAQFJF010000022.1:0-1200 GCF_030439905.1 Streptococcus sp. SN3 | reverse complement strand
TCCCTACGGCTCCGTCTCTTCAACTTAACCTCGCATCATAACGTAACTCGCCGGTTCATTCTACAAAAGGCACGCTCTCACCCATTAACGGGCTCGAACTTGTTGTAGGCACACGGTTTCAGGTTCTCTTTCACTCCCCTCCCGGGGTGCTTTTCACCTTTCCCTCACGGTACTGGTTCACTATCGGTCACTAGGGAGTATTTAGGGTTGGGAGATGGTCCTCCCAGATTCCGACGAGATTCCACGTGTCTCGCCGTACTCAGGATCCTGCTAGGTATAAAGACTATTTTAAATACGAGGCTCTTACTCTCTCTGGCAACCTTTCCCAAGGTCTTCTTCTATAATCTTTACGTCCACTTCGCAGTCCTACAACCCCGAAGAGTAAACTCTTCGGTTTGCCCTCCTGCCCTTTCGCTCGCCGCTACTTAGGCAATCGCTTTTGCTTTCTCTTCCTGCAGCTACTTAGATGTTTCAGTTCACTGCGTCTTCCTCCTCATATCCTTAACAGATATGGGTAACAGGTAGTACCTGTTGGGTTCCCCCATTCGGACATCCCTGGATCTACGCTTACTTACAGCTCCCCAAGGCATTTCGTCGTTTGTCACGTCCTTCTTCGGCTCCTAGTGCCAAGGCATCCACCGTGCGCCCTTACTAACTTAACCTTATTTTGACCTTTCAGTCATAAACTCATTAATATTCACAGCGTTTCGGTTTATTTTCTTGTTACTATTTGATATCGTTATTCAATTTTCAATGGGCTAATTAGGTTCGTGTTCAACTTCTTTACCCGTTGAACACCTATCCTATCTTATCTAGTTGAACAAGAATCTCATTTCTTTGCATCCTAGATAATGGAGCCTAGCGGGATCGAACCGCTGACCTCCTGCGTGCAAAGCAGGCGCTCTCCCAGCTGAGCTAAGGCCCCACAAGACCTCTCAAAACTAAACAAAACGAACTCAATGGCTTCCGATTTTTCCTTAGAAAGGAGGTGATCCAGCCGCACCTTCCGATACGGCTACCTTGTTACGACTTCACCCCAATCATCTATCCCACCTTAGGCGGCTGGCTCCTTACGGTTACCTCACCGACTTCGGGTGTTACAAACTCTCGTGGTGTGACGGGCGGTGTGTACAAGGCCCGGGAACGTATTCACCGCGGCGTGCTGATCCGCGATTACTAGCGATTCCGACTTCATGTAGG
>NZ_JAQFJF010000021.1:0-1653 GCF_030439905.1 Streptococcus sp. SN3 | reverse complement strand
CGCTTACTGATGCGCTGGTTGACGCAGATGTGCTTGCTGAAACTGAGGCACTCGTCGACGCAGATGTGCTTGCACTCACTGACGCGCTAGTTGATGCGGACGTACTTGCGCTTACTGACGCACTCGTCGATGCGGACGTGCTGGCACTCACTGACGCACTCGTGGAAGCTGAGGTGCTTGTACTTACTGACGCACTCGTCGATGCGGACGTGCTGGCAGATACAGATGCGCTTGTTGAAGCCGAGGTGCTTGCGCTGACTGAAGCACTTGTCGATGCCGAGGTGCTTGCTGAAACTGACGCGCTTGTTGAAGCTGAGGTGCTTGCGCTCACTGAAGCACTCGTCGACGCGGACGTACTTGCGCTCACTGACGCGCTAGTAGATGCTGAGGTGCTTGCTGATACTGACGCACTTGTCGATGCTGAGGTACTTGCACTTACTGATGCGCTCGTTGACGCTGAGGTGCTTGCTGATACTGACGCACTCGTTGAAGCGGACGTACTTGCACTTGTTGAGGCGCTGGTTGAAGCTGAGGTACTTGCTGAGACAGACGCACTCGTCGAGGCTGACGTGCTGGCTGAAACTGATGCGCTCGTGGAAGCTGACGTACTTGCACTTACCGATGCACTCGTTGACGCTGAGGTACTTGCACTCACTGACGCACTCGTAGACGCGGACGTGCTTGCACTTACTGATGCACTCGTTGACGCTGACGTGCTTGCAGATACGGATGCACTTGTCGACGCTGACGTACTTGCGCTTACTGATGCACTCGTCGAGGCTGACGTGCTTGCACTTACTGATGCACTCGTGGAGGCAGACGTGCTTGCAGATACAGACGCACTCGTCGAGGCTGACGTGCTGGCTGAAACTGATGCGCTCGTCGAGGCGGACGTACTTGCACTTACGGATGCACTGGTTGAGGCGGACGTACTTGCACTTACTGATGCACTCGTGGAGGCTGAGGTACTTGCGCTCACGGACGCACTCGTAGACGCGGACGTACTTGCACTTACAGACGCACTCGTGGAGGCTGAGGTACTTGCGGAAACTGAGGCGCTCGTGGACGCTGAGGTACTTGCGGAAACTGAGGCGCTGGTTGACGCAGATGTGCTTGCTGAAACTGAGGCACTCGTCGACGCAGATGTGCTTGCACTTACTGACGCACTCGTCGATGCGGACGTACTTGCGCTCACTGACGCGCTCGTTGAAGCAGACGTACTTGCGCTTACGGATGCACTTGTCGATGCTGACGTGCTGGCACTCACTGACGCGCTGGTTGATGCAGATGTGCTGGCACTCACTGACGCGCTGGTTGACGCTGACGTACTTGCACTTACTGATGCACTCGTTGAAGCCGAGGTGCTTGCTGATACAGAGGCGCTCGTCGATGCGGACGTACTTGCGCTCACTGACGCGCTCGTCGATGCGGACGTACTTGCGCTCACTGACGCGCTCGTTGAAGCAGACGTACTTGCTGATACAGATGCACTTGTAGACGCGGACGTGCTTGCTGATACAGAGGCGCTCGTCGATGCGGACGTACTTGCACTTACTGATGCACTCGTTGATGCTGACGTACTTGCGCTTACTGACGCACTCGTTGATGCCGATGTGCTGGCACTCATAGACGCGCTAGTAGACGCGGACGTAC
>NZ_JAQFJF010000020.1:0-1905 GCF_030439905.1 Streptococcus sp. SN3 | reverse complement strand
GCAAGGTATTCTTAAATAAACTGTCAATTTGATAGTGGGAACAAATAATTGGATGTCCTTTTTTAGGAGGGCTTAGTTTTTTGTACCCAGTTTAAGAATACCTTTATCATGTGATTCTAAAGTATCCAGAGAATATCTGTATGCTTTGTATACCTATGGTTATGCATAAAAATCCCAGTGATAAAAGTATTTATCACTGGGATTTTTATGCCCTTTTGGGTTTTTGAATGGAGGAAAATCACATGAAAATTATTAATATTGGAGTTTTAGCTCATGTTGATGCAGGAAAAACTACCTTAACAGAAAGCTTATTATATAACAGTGGAGCGATTACAGAATTAGGAAGCGTGGACAAAGGTACAACGAGGACGGATAATACGCTTTTAGAACGTCAGAGAGGAATTACAATTCAGACAGGAATAACCTCTTTTCAGTGGGAAAATACGAAGGTGAACATCATAGACACGCCAGGACATATGGATTTCTTAGCAGAAGTATATCGTTCATTATCAGTTTTAGATGGGGCAATTCTACTGATTTCTGCAAAAGATGGCGTACAAGCACAAACTCGTATATTATTTCATGCACTTAGGAAAATGGGGATTCCCACAATCTTTTTTATCAATAAGATTGACCAAAATGGAATTGATTTATCAACGGTTTATCAGGATATTAAAGAGAAACTTTCTGCCGAAATTGTAATCAAACAGAAGGTAGAACTGTATCCTAATATGTGTGTGACGAACTTTACCGAATCTGAACAATGGGATACGGTAATAGAGGGAAACGATGACCTTTTAGAGAAATATATGTCCGGTAAATCATTAGAAGCATTGGAACTCGAACAAGAGGAAAGCATAAGATTTCAGAATTGTTCTCTGTTCCCTCTTTATCATGGAAGTGCAAAAAGTAATATAGGGATTGATAACCTTATAGAAGTTATTACTAATAAATTTTATTCATCAACACATCGAGGTCCGTCTGAACTTTGCGGAAATGTTTTCAAAATTGAATATACAAAAAAAAGACAACGTCTTGCATATATACGCCTTTATAGTGGAGTACTACATTTACGAGATTCGGTTAGAGTATCAGAAAAAGAAAAAATAAAAGTTACAGAAATGTATACTTCAATAAATGGTGAATTATGTAAGATTGATAGAGCTTATTCTGGAGAAATTGTTATTTTGCAAAATGAGTTTTTGAAGTTAAATAGTGTTCTTGGAGATACAAAACTATTGCCACAGAGAAAAAAGATTGAAAATCCGCACCCTCTACTACAAACAACTGTTGAACCGAGTAAACCTGAACAGAGAGAAATGTTGCTTGATGCCCTTTTGGAAATCTCAGATAGTGATCCGCTTCTACGATATTACGTGGATTCTACGACACATGAAATTATACTTTCTTTCTTAGGGAAAGTACAAATGGAAGTGATTAGTGCACTGTTGCAAGAAAAGTATCATGTGGAGATAGAACTAAAAGAGCCTACAGTCATTTATATGGAGAGACCGTTAAAAAATGCAGAATATACCATTCACATCGAAGTGCCGCCAAATCCTTTCTGGGCTTCCATTGGTTTATCTGTATCACCGCTTCCGTTGGGAAGTGGAATGCAGTATGAGAGCTCGGTTTCTCTTGGATACTTAAATCAATCATTTCAAAATGCAGTTATGGAAGGGATACGCTATGGTTGCGAACAAGGATTATATGGTTGGAATGTGACGGATTGTAAAATCTGTTTTAAGTACGGTTTATACTATAGCCCTGTTAGTACTCCAGCAGATTTTCGGATGCTTGCTCCTATTGTATTGGAACAAGTCTTAAAAAAAGCTGGAACAGAATTGTTAGAGCCATATCTTAGTTTTAAAATTTATGCGCCACAGGAATATCTTTCACGAGCAT